>JAFNIQ010000004.1 GCA_017601395.1 Candidatus Brockarchaeota archaeon | reverse complement strand
ATATTATTATCCATGTTTTAAGGCCAGAAGGCTTAACTCTTTCACTTGGGACTGCTACTCCCAACTTCAGTCACCTTTTCACGCATAAATAGTTTCTTTCCATGAATATAAAGCTTACTCGCAATATTTCCCCATAACGCATGCTTTTAAACCAGCTTCTCTATCAAGCCGCTTCCCGAAAATATAAGGTAACTCTAGGATCATGATATCCATTTTCGTCCGAGAAGGATAGTGCCACATTCTCTTGGTCGACGCGGCTCCTTATGTAAAGATGCTTCTTGTAAAGCCCTTTCTCAGGCCACAGCTTAGCGAAATGGCGAAGTAGGAGCCGAGGATGGCCGTTTTCCTAAGCCCGTGCTGATTAACAATTCTCGATAAGCTTAGCAAAGGGTTTTTTCAGCTATGTGGCAAACCATCCGCCATACTCAGTCTCGCCTCGTCACGCAGTAAGCGATTACGTTATTCACCAGCAATCCTTCTGTAAAAGTAAAAAATAATGATTCCAGTCAGTCCGATGATTATCAGCAGAAGCGGGGGAGAAAGGAATTCTCTGAATGTTTGAACAATCAGCCAAATTATTCCAACGAATAGGATTGCGAGGAAAATCACGAGCATAAATTCAGCCCTACTGCTGCCCATACTCGCTCACTTCCAGGAATTTTATAAACATGCTTTATTAATCTTGTGAAAGCGAGCCAAAAAATGAGGATAAGGCCATGTATGATTAGCACGGTATGACGCGCGCTGGGAAAAGATTAAAACGAATAGTTACGCGCAAGGATGGGGCTCGCGCGTAATGTTGATTATCGCGCATCCCTTCTATTTCTAGGGTTGAGGCCAACCAAAGACCCGAAAATCACTTCTATAGGATTGAGGAGAGACGTTTGTAATGCTCATCCCTCTCCCAGCCAGATAGCCTAATATAGGTGGCAAGTATATGCTGAGAAAGGCTTATGAATTGTACGTTCACTAGTCTATGTTAAACCGCTATCTTAGAATTTTAGTGCGTGCTAAAATAAACGGTCGTCTACTATAAAGCTTAAATAATGCAACCGTCAATAAATGCCGGTGAAAGTTGGAGATATTCGAGAGTTTCTCTAAGTCTGTCGACTACGTTTCGAAGCTGTTGTCAAGAGGAGCGGAGCTCGTAGTAATGATTATAGTGAACATCATTCCGATAGTCAACTTTATCTTCCTAGGCTACTGCGCCAAGATTTTTAAAGAGGGGCCTGCTAAAGATGAGCCGCCGAAATTCGAGAATTTCGGAGAGCTTTTCGGTGAAGGGTTAAAGATATTCGTCGTAGGATTATTGTGGGCATTATTGCCGTTAATAATACTCGTGTTAGCGTTCGTCTTAACCGTGCCCTGGTACTGGATCGGCAGCGGGATTGGTTTCGCTAGACTCGGAGTCACGTTTATCATCGCCCTATTCATAGTGCTCTTAGCCGTCATAGGCGTTGGGATATTTGGAGTAATAGGCCTCCTTCTCACAGCCAAGACCGGAGAAATAGCTAAAGGGTTTTCCTTCCAGCAGATAATGGCAGTGATAAACAGCGTCGGCTTCGCCAACCATGTTATCTGGGTGATTTTAGCAGCCATCGTAGCATTCATAGTGGGCTTGTTAGGTACTTTGCCGCTGATCGGCTGGCTCATAGCCTTAGTAATATCGCCTCTCCTTGCAACCTTTCTAACCAGAGCTGCGACACTCTTCTACTCGGACGCTGTTGAAAAAACACTGCTCCCACCACCCCCGCCTCCGCCAACAACCGTTTAAACCCTCTGTAAGCATCCCCCGTAAACCTGATTGGAATACTCTTTCTCCGGCTCTAGCGCGTTTTAAACGTCTCCCAATCATAGTAAGAGCATCATTGCTTCAGAGTGTTTTCCAACAGCTCTCTTCGGCTTAACCAGGCGTCAATCCCCCATGAATGCTTTATAAATCGGAAGACTATGAAAAACGTAATCATGGAGGACTGGATAAGGAGGATTTTCATAGAAAGGGCTGATCTCTTTCTTAAAATTATGAATGAGAGATGGCCCGGTGCAGAGGCTCTTGTCGACGGGATGATTAGGCTGCTTAAGGATTTCGGCGTCGAGGGTGGAAGGATCTTAGACTTGTGCTGCGGGAACGGGAGGGTTGCAATATCATTCGCCAAAAAAGGTTTCACAGCCGTAGGCGTAGACTTGTCCCCGATGTTTATCGAGGATGCTAAAGCAAGAGCGAGGGAGCTGGGTGTCTCCAAGAGGACCAGCTTCATATGTGGTGATGCTCGAAAACTCCTGAGCCTTATCCCCAAGGATGCTTGTTTCGACGTGGTAACCAGCGTTTGGACATCGATAGGCTATTACGGCAAGAGTGAAGACCTCGCGGTTTTCAAGCAGGCTAGGCAGTTAACTAGAGACGGGGGAATACTTTTCATAGCTGAGACAGCCCATAGGGATTCTCTAAGCCTGAGACTCTGCCCCTCATCGTTCACGATTCACGAGGATACTGTTCTAGTTGAGGACACCAGGTGGGATGCGCTGACCTCTAGGCTTAGAACAACATGGTCTTTCTACGCAAAGAATGGTGACGACCTGAAGTTCATCGACAGGATTGCGTTCGAAATATACATCTATAGCGTAAGCGAGCTCGCATCAATGCTGATAGAAGCAGGCTGGGAAACCGTCGCAACCTATGGGAACTTGGCTACTAGACAACCTTTCGGCCCCTGGACGGATTTAAACCTGGTTGCGAAAACCATTTAATATGGGGAAGAATAATGGCGGGGACGATTAAGCATATGCTGAGGTGCGCGCTAAGATTAAGGGGTTTGATTTTAAAGCGGTAGCACCGGGCTAAGCATAGTATCAAGCGTGCGCGAAGACTTTGAGCGTGAGCCTGGCTTCGCACAGATGTCAACCCATGTATACTACTTCATCTAATCCTTTGAAATGCTCGTCTCCAGTAACTATTTTAGCTTTGAGCGTTCTTCCTGTAGCTAGCACGATTCCGTCTGTTAAGCTGGGTTTCCTAAGCCCTTTAGCCTTCGCCTTCTCAGAAAGCTCCAGATAAGCTTTCGCCGCCGTTATGCTCAGCTCAGGATCAACCTCCTTTACGATGCTGCTTGCCACGATAAAGTTGAGCCTTTTAACAACATCCTCTTCCCCCACGCCTTCACGCAGATATTTTCTCGCAACTTCAGCCAGCACGATTGATGGGGTAGCCAGCTCCTCTGTATCGATGTAATCTTTCAGAATCCTCCCGTAGTCGCTGCCCAAAAAGTACTCGATCCACGCATAACTATCTGCGACGATCAATCTCTGTCTTCCAGCCTATCTTTCTCCGTAAACTTTGAAATCCTACCCTTGTCTACGCCGAACATGTCTGCCGGTATGTTAGTCTTCTCTTCAAGAAGCCTTTCAATAACCTCGTCGTAGCTTTTCACGCCCATACGCTTCTTTAAAGCCTCTAACAGCCTTAGGTTGCGGCGCTTCACTTGTATGGTGCTCGTCATATTGCTATAGCTTATAAATTATAGTTTATAAATTTTTTCCTCCTTTCCCTCCAAGCCTTCATATAAGGATTACGTGTCAGTGATGACTCTGAAGGCCAAAGGCCCTGGTAGCGGGGGTAAGCCAGGATGCTTACTTGGATACTGGAGCAGGCAGGACACATGGCACGCGCTACTCAAGACTTTCAATTCTCTTTATCGAGATCCTGCTTCTCAATGCTGGCCTTCAGCTCAGCGTGCTGAACAGGTTCAACCAGCTGCTTGAAAAACTCACGAACGCTTGAAAGCGGGAAGATTCTTCTGAAGACTAGTTCCCATAGGGAAGACTTGGACGCTTTGAGGCAGCATGCAGAATGCCTGTGACAGTGTACAAGCGGATCTCTAAACCATCTTATTAGAAGATCCGCGCACGCAGCTGAAGCGGTCTCCAACAATCACAAAACGACGGTAGTGGAATTGATTTTCAAATAGCGCGTTTCTATTCAAAACCTGGAGGTCCATAATAAATCCCCGAAAGAGCAGATTCCGGTTTTCGACTATCAGGGGAGCACGCTTTCTACCACTAGTGTGAAGATAAAAATATTACAGTATGGTTTTAATTTGGATTCTTAGAACACTTTCCCAGCCTTCTCCAAGTTCTCCAAGCGCAGCCAGTTCCACTCGATCCAAGCCTTAAGACGCTGAAGAGTCTCCGCGTTTCTAGACTCAAGCAGATGCCTCGTCCGCCTCTGAATCTTAAGATACTCCTCAACCGGCGCAGGCTTCGAAACCCTGAAGTTTATCTTAAGCTGACCATCCTCAACCTCGTAAATCGGAAACAACCGTGTCTCAACAGCCATCCTTGAAATCTTAACCGTCAAATGAGGCTCGTAACGCCAGCCAAACTGGCATGGAGCAAGAATATGCAGAAACGCTGGACCCTGCTCACTATAGTTAACAGCCTTACGAATCTTGTTAACCATGTCACGCCAAAGCCAAATGGTTGCAGTGGCAGCATAAGGAATATGGTGTGAAGCAACAATCCCAATCAAATCCTTCTTGTTCTCCTGCTTACCCGGAATCACCCTACCAGCCGGGCTTGTCGTAGTCGCACTGCCAAGGATAGATGCTCCTGACCTCTGGATCCCTGTGTTCATGTAGGCCTCGTTGTCGTAACATATGTATATAATTTTATCTAGTCTTTCCAGTGCCCCTGAGATTGCTCCGAGTCCTATGTCGAATGTTGCGCCGTCTCCTCCAAGCGCTATGACTGGTAGTTTCTTTGCTCTTCCTTCTGCTGAAAGTTTTTCGAGTGCTGCTGCGATGCCTGATGCTACTGGCGCGTTGTTCTGGAATAATACGTGGACCCATGGTGTTTTCCATGCGGAGTACGGGTAGATTGTTGTTCCTACTTCGACGCAGCCCGTTGCGTTGACGATTATTGCTTCTGGGACGGCGAGCGTTATTAGTTTCGCGGTTATTGCCGGCCCGCATCCTGCGCAGAGTCTGTGTCCTGGCCTGAATTTTGATTCTTCGGGGAGGTCGGATATTTTGGATACTGGGTTGGTCTTGCTCATTCTCCTCTCACCCCGTGGAAGTATACTCTGTCTGTTTTACCCTTGTCTATGAGCTCCTTGCCTTTCTTGTAGATTTCTATGATCCCCCGAGTTGAGATGTCTCTTCCTCCGAGGCCGTATGTGAAGTCTATTATTTTCACTTCTGAGTGTTTCGGATAGATTGTTGCGGCGATGTCCTCGTAGACTGGGCCTGCTCTTGCTCCTGGGCTCATGACTTTCTCCATGACGATTATTCTTTTGAATCTTGAGAAGAGTTGCTCGGCCTCTTTAACGGGCCACGGTCTGTACTGCAGTATTCCTACGACGCCTGCTTTCTCGCCTGCTTCCCTGAGGGTTTTAACCGCGTGCCGGGCTGTTCCTACGGTGCTTCCCATTGCCACTATGCAGGTTTCCGCGTCGCTCGTCATGTATTCTTTGAGTGGCGCGTAGCTTCTGCCGGAGATCTCCTCGTATTTCTGGAATACTTCTTTTATTACTTGCCTAGAGTTCTCCATCGCCTCGTACTGTTGTCTTTTGAACTCGAAGTAGGAGTCTTGCAACGCTAGGACGCCGAAGGTTCTCGGGTTGTCGGGGTCTATTCTCGGCCCGGTTGTTCTTACCCCTAAGAATTCTTTGACGACGTCGTCGTTTAAAGCGTAGAAGTTGGTTATTGCGTGCGAGACTATGAAGCCGTCGTACGAGACTACGACCGGAAGGAGTACTCTGGGGTCTTCTGCGATTTTGAAGGCCATGATTGTGAGGTCGTAGGTTTCCTGCGCCTCCTCGCCGTTAAACATTATCCAGCCTGCGTCCCTCATTCCGAAGAAGTCCGAGTGGTCGTTGTGAATGTTTATTGGTGCTGAGAGGGCTCTTGCCGCTAGCGCCATGACTATTGGTAGTCTTAATCCTGATGCTGCGTAGAGAGCCTCCCACATGTATGCGAGGCCCTGGCTAGCGGTTGCTGTGAATGCTCTCGCCCCCGCTAAGGAGGCACCTATTACTGCGGAGAGGGCTGAGTGCTCTGATTCAACGTTTATGAACTTAGCGTTCAGCTCGCCGTCGTTCACGTATCTTGAAAGTGTTTCGACAACGAATGTTTGAGGGGTTATGGGGTAGGCGCTTATCACGTCGACGTTAGCCTGTTTGACAGCGTAGGCTACGGCGTCGTTCCCGGTTAGCGCTATCCTATGCTGCCTTGCCAAGGCTTCCGTCATCATTTTAAATCTCCTCCGGAACCATTGTGATTGCCTTCCTTGGACATTCTTCGGCGCATATTCCGCAGCCCTTGCAGTAGTCGTAGTCTATCTTCACCTCGTTTCCGTTTCTAATTATCGCGGGCTCAGGACAGTAGAGCCAGCATATCAGGCATCTAACACACTTCTCGTAGTCTATGACTGGTTTTTCAACCCTCCAGTTGCCGGTCTTATACTTCTCGCTTGTTCCGCCGGCGACGCTTCCACCCAGGTCTATCTCTCTCCAGGTTACTGTTGTGCTCATTGGGCCGCCACCTCCTCGTATCCCCTCTTAAGCATTTTCACGTTCAGCTCTCCAACCCTGCCTGGAAACCTGTTTAAAAACAGTTTTTCAAGCGTTTCAAGCCTGACTACGCCCGTCAACCTAACTAGTCCGCCTATTACAGGCGTGTTGAAAACGTAGGCTCCGAAGACCTCCTTCGAGATCTTGGCGGCGTCAACAACTCCCAGGGTCTTAACGTTTAAACCCAGCTTCCTCCTTAGGTCTCCAGGGTTTTTAGCGGAGTTGACTACTGCAACACCCTCCGGTTTGAGGCCTGTGTAGACGCTCGGGTCCTCAGCCAAGTATGGGTCTATAACCGCCAGAATATCAGGCTCGTATACTGAGGAATGTATGTCTATAGGGTCCTCTGAGAAGCGCGTGTAGCCCCTAACAGGCCCACCCGTCCTCTCTGGGCCGAAGTCCGGGAAAGTCTGAATGTTCTTGCCTTCTTCGAAGAGAGCCATTCCTATTAGCTGGTTTGCAAGCACAACTCCTTGACCACCCCTGCCATGCCACCTTATTTCAACAATCCTGCTTGTTTTCGCCATTCTCATCAGCCCGGGGAAGCTGGGGAACGCTGGCTTATACACTTTACCCTAAATCTGGACCTCCGGGTTGAAAACGCTCAACCAAAAAGTCGAGCCTGACGGCTTTTTAAGCTTTTAGACTGAGGGGCTCACACCTAATTCTGATAGTGGTTAAATATGGGGCTTTAACTTGATTCTGCGTCTAAATGTCTGGGAGGCCTTTTAGAATCGGCGTGGTGGGCGCTTTAACGATAGACGTTAACAGGAGCCGCGGCGGATCCTACAGTTACATGGGTGGAGGAGGATTCTACTCTTCGCTCAGCCTCTCCAGAATAGGTGTTGAAACAGTTCTTTTCACAGCCTACGGGCCGGATATGAACATGGAGTGGGTTGAGAGTCTTAAGCGGAAGGGTGTTGAGGTTTACGCTACGGAGCTTGAGAGAAGCATCCTGTTTGAAAACGTTTACCAGGATTCCTCCAGGCTTCAGAAAACGTCGGGGGAGCCTTCTAGAAAGATTGTTGTTGAAAAAAGCAGGCTTACAGGGTTTGACGCCATACATGTTACGCCTGTTTTAAACGAGGTTGACCACAGTGTTTTCAAGGAGCTTGAGGAAGCAGGCTGCAGGCTTTCTATCGACGCGCAGGGGTTCATCAGGACTAGCGGTGTCGACGGGTGTGTTCACCACGTTAAGAGGTTGCTTCCGGAGGATGCTCTCAGCAGGGTTAACTATGTTCACATGAATGTTGACGAGCAGTTTTTCTTTCTAAACCGTGACGTTAAGGAGCTTTTCGAAATCAACCCGGGGATGATTGTTGAGCTGACCAACTCTGAACACGGCTCCATGATTATTTACAAGCAAGGGTGTTTCTACATGCCTAGTCTGGAGGTGGAGACACTCGACCCTACTGGGGCCGGGGATGTTTACGCGGCTGTTTTCCTGGCGAAACATCTTGAAACGGGAAGCCTTTTGGAGTCAAGCCTTTACGCGTCAGCCTGCTCAAGCATTAAGGCTGGGAAAACAGGACCCTTCTTCGACTTCAGCGTTAACGAGGTTGAAAACAGGGTTAAAGCTTTGAAAAGGCTTCTTGAAAATTTATATTAGCGTTCCTGAGCGTAAAGGCTGATGAGCATACTGGGGAAAAGCGAGCTGCTGAAGATGGTGAAGAGAATGCCGATAATACACCCGTTCGACGAGAAGTACATGGATGGAGACGGGTATGTTTTGACGGTGATGGATGATGTTAAGCTTCAATACCTTGAGCATAAGAACGTGATATCCAACGAGATTGTTTTCACGCCGCCGAACATTGTTGCACACCTCACTGCTAAAAGCCGTTACGGGAGAGCAGGCCTGTCATTTTTAAACGCGGCCAAGGTTCACAGCGGCTTCGTCGGGAGGCTTGCGCTTGAGATCGTGAACCTGAACAACGAGAGGGAGCCTGTGGTTGTTAGAAAGGGAGAGCCCTTCATGCATATAGAGTTCATAACTAGGGCTGGAGAGCCTTCTCCCTATGAGGGGGAGTATCAGTTTCAATACATGACCAGTGAGGAAATAGACTTCTACCTGCCATACCTTAGAAAGGTTTTCAAGAAGGATTTTGAGACGCTGGCTTCAAAGTGGAGGCTGAAGGAAAAGCTGAAAACCAAGTAGCCTGTTTCACCCTGTTAATCCTTATTAACCCTGTTCTGCTTCAAAACCGTTTGTAGAATGGGGTTTCTGGAAGAGGCTGAAAGAATAAGGGTTCACGTGGACCAAGCGCTGGGGAGACTGGGGTTTATCGCTAGAGCGAGGGTTGAGGAGCCGCCTATCCCTGAGCTCGGCGATCTTGCAACCCCAGTGGCCTTCGACTTGGCTAGGAAACATGGTTTAAACCCTGTGGAGGCCGCTGACAGGATTATAGCAGCCATAGACCTCAGTGAGATGGAGGTTTTGAAGCATGTTGAAAACGTGAACGGCTTCATCAATTTCCGCTTCGACCCCGTGAAATACTCCGTTAAAGTGTTGAACGAGGCTCTTTCTAAACGCGACGATTACGGAAAGTTCCCTGTTGCCAGTAGGAAAATACTCATAGAGCATACCAATTCCAACCCGAATAAGGCTCTGCACATCGGTACGCTGAGGAACGCTGTCATAGGAGATGTTTTAGCGAGGCTCCTAAGGTTTCTGGGCCACGAGGTAACTGTTGTGAACTATATTGACGACAGTGGCTCCCAGGTTGCTGATAATATTCTTGCCCACTACTTTATGAAAACGCCTCTGGAGCCTCCGGAGGGCGTAAGGTTCGACGAGTATAGCGGCAGGGTTTACGCCGAGTACAGCGAGAAGATTGAGAAGGACGGGGAGCTGAGGAGGCTGAGGAGCGAGATAATAAGAAGGATCGAAGAGGGTGGGAACGAGGTGGCTGATTTCGCCAGGTTTTTCTCGGAGAAAGTTGTCGAATGCCAGCTTGAAACAGCCTGGAGCTTCAGAATATTTTACGACTTGCTAAACTGGGAGACTGACGTTTTGAGGTCAGGGATATTCGAGTGGGCTGTGAACGAGTTGAGAAGCAGAGGGGAAGCCTACTTGGAGGAGGAGGGTGAAAACAAGGGGTGTCTAATGATCAGGCTTAGGGATGTTGAGGAGTTCAGCAGGCTTAAGGCGCCTGACGAGGTTCTCGTAAGATCAGATGGCACGGCCACCTATGTGGGCAAGGATATTGCTTACGCAGCTTGGAAGCTCGGTTTAACGCCGAGAAGGTTCAGAGTGAAGAAATGGGTTGAGCAGCCGGACGGGAGGACTCTTTTAACGACGCACTGGGATGGGGAGGAATACGATTACCGTGGGGTAGACTTGGCGATAACGGTTGTTGATAAGAGGCAGGAATACCCGCAGAAAGTGGTTGAGCATGCTCTGAGAAAGCTTGGGGCCCCGCCTGAGAAAAAGTACCTTCCGTATCTCTACGAGGTTGTCGCCCTCTCTGGCGAGACGGCCAGCGAGCTGACGGGGGTTGAAGAGTTAAAGGAAAGGAGGATGGTCCACATGTCCGGTAGGAAAGGAATAGTTTTCAACGCTAACGACCTTCTTAAAACAGTTTTTCAAAAGGTTTACGAGGAAACCCGGAGGAGAAACCCGTCTAAGGATGAGGAATGGGTTAGGAGTGTGAGCACGCATCTGAGCGTCGCATCCATAAGATACTCGCTCTTCAAGACTGATAGGAACAACATAATAGTTTTCGACGTTAAGGACGCCACAAGGCTGGAGGGCGACACCGCCCCGTATCTTCAATACACCTATGCCCGGGCATGCAGAATACTTGAGAAAGCAGGTGTCGACGCGAAAAGCCTGACAGAAGCCTCTTTCAACACTCCTGAGGAGCTGAGTCTGGTTAGGCAGATAGGCAAATTCTCATGGGTTTTAAACATGGCTTGGGAAACACTGGCATTAAACATTATCGCAGTATACATGAGGCATCTTGCAGACATGTTTAACAGTTTCTATGAGAAGTGCCCCGTGATAACTGGAGAAGGCATTAGAATGGATAGGCTGGCGCTGGTTAAAGCCTTCACGATAACCATGGGCAACGCTTTTGAAATAGCGGGCATCGAGAAGCTCAATGAAGTTTAAATAAGCCCTCTGCGCAAAACCTTTAAGGGCCCGTGGCCAAGCCAGGATAAAGGCGTCGGCCTGCGGAGCCGGAGAACCTGGGTTCAAATCCCAGCGGGCCCGTTTTAATCCTAATCGATGAAAACCTGTTGCTTGCCAGCGTCCAAAGGTTGTTATAAACCACATGCTTTCACGCTCGCCCTTCCTAAACTCTTCCTACGACTCCAGAATACACTGTCTTAATCCTGAAGCCTTTTTCAACAAGCATCATTCTCAGCCAGCGCACACTAACCTTCTAAGCATACGCTCTCTTATCAGCATGTCTATCCTATCGTCATCCTTAATCAGGTGGATCTGCCTCAAGACTATCACGACACGGTTTCTAACTCAATGCGTATTACAGGTGAGCATAACAACCTGAAGCTTTTCCTCGATAATAATGTAATCTAGGAGAAGATTGACAAGTATTCCTCCCTAATTTTCATCGTGTTCCGAGTGCTGAAGATTAAGAGACCATTCTTTTCCCCGCGCTACTCTTGAGAAGCATTTCCCCAATGCTTTTCACACGGTCTCGACAGGATGATTTTCACATTTTTCTTGAGAAGCCTAAGATCCAGGCGCAAAGCATCCGTCTAATAAACCCACGCGGGCAATCTTTAACTATCCGTTAAACCGCTTATACATGTCAAGGTTATGAAGCGAAACCCGTTTACCCGTTCGGGAATACCGCTTGTAAGCAGGGTTGCCTCTGACGGAAATCTGAAGAAATCAATTGAGCATTCCGTGTCTCTTATCGGAGGATTCGACAAGCTTGTTGAAAAAGGCGACACTATTCTTCTAAAGCCGAACTACAATACTGCAGACCCGTTTCCAGGCTCGAGCGACCCGGAGTTCATAAAGTCGATTATTGAACTGCTTTACGAGGCTGGGGCGGCGAGAGTCAATTCTAGGGGAGAGGACGTCTTTCCTCTACAGCCGGAAGGTTTTGAGCAAGCGGGCGTCATCAGGGTTGCTGAGGAAGCTGGGGCCGAGGTCAGAGTTTTCGGAAAAGACGGTTGGGGAGCAGTGTTCGACCGGGATGGGTGGCGGCGTGTCGAGGTTAAGGGTGGGCGATACTTGCGAAAAGTCTCGCTAGCTAAGTAAGCACTGGAAATAGAGAAGATCGTTTATGCTCCACTTATTAAAACGCATCACGCTGCAGACTTCACAGGGTCGATTAAGCTTGCAATGGGTTTCGTTAAACCTTTTTTCGACCAGATAATGTTTCACATGAAGTATCTCCGGGAGAAGCTTGCGGAACTAAGCCTCGTAGTAAAGCCTGATTTAATAATTATGGATGCGAGAAAAGTCTTCATCACCGGGGGGCCGGCTAAAGGCACGTTACACGAACCGGACCTTATTCTGGCTTCAGGTAATCAGGTAGCAATAGATGTTGAGGGTGTTAGATGTTGCAAAGCTACCCTGGAAATAGCTTGGAGGGTAGAAACGTTTGGAGCCTTAGGCAGATTGAACATTCCGTAGAGCTCGGGCTTGGACCGTGCAACGATAATGAGTATGAAGTAATAACATCCTAACGCCTATGGCCGCTATACTAAAATTTCCGCAACGAAGAAACCCTTATATTTTCTTACCGGTGTTTTTAAAACGTTAAGCAGTGTTGGTAAAAATCTACGAGTGTAAACCTGAGGATTTAGACGAATCGTTGAAGCAATTATGGTTGAGTCTGGCTCGTGAAATGTTTAAGATTGAACGTTTCATACTGCCTTCAGAGGAGAACGCTGATAAATGGATTAGTTTTATTCGTGATACCTTAGTAAGAGGGAAAGGCTTCCTTTTCCTGGCGAAGATCGGCAATAAGCCTATAGGATTTTGCACCAGCTCTATTTTCGAGACCCCCCTCGAAGTTTCAGAGCTCACGGGCAGTATAAATGATCTTTATGTTCTACCGGAGTTTCGCAGAAGAGGTGTTGGCAGGAGACTAATGGTTGAAAGCTTGAGGAAGTTGAAGGCTAAAGGTGTGGAAGCTATTAGGCTCAGCGTGTTGAAAGAGAATAAGGCGGCAGTTAGACTCTACGAGAAGCTCGGCTTCAAGATTTATCAATACGGTATGGAGAAAACTTTTAGAAAATCGATTTGATTTTTGCCTCTATTTAAATTACCGAGAGACTTATCGTTCTTCCAGGAATTTCAAGCATGCTTCAGCCATTTCCCGAATAACTTTCTTAGGATCCTTTGCTTTAACCACACCGCTAGCCAGGAGAACCCCTACTGTGCCGAGTTTAAGCGCGGCGTAAACATCCTCGCCTGTTGTTATGCCTGCTCCACATACCACTTTAACCTGCGGGTTAACCCTGCTAACAATGTTTACCGAGTCTAGAACGACTTCCGGCTTAGCCTTTGAAACAGGTATCCCCGTCCCTATTAGCTCAGGAGGCTCTATAGCTAAGAAGTCTGGGCTCAGGGCTGCTCCAGCACCTGTTACCGCAGGCGTGTTCGTGCAGAGCACGCTTACAAGATTGTTTCCTCTAGCTTTCTTAATAAGCGTCTCAATATCTGCCAGGATAAGTCTTTTCTCAGAGTGGTTGATCAAAAGTCCTTTTGCACCAGCCTCCTTAACCATTTCGACTGTTACAGCACCGGTGTGCGCACCCGGCTCCACTGGGTCGGCATGCTGTGCGAAAACAGGTATTTCCACAGAGGATGAAACTTTGAAGATCTCTGTCGCCGGAGGGGCTACAACTATTTGCACGCCAGTATCCTTGTAAACAACCTCAGCAGCCTTAGCTATGTTGAGACAGCTTAACCCGATCGACTCCAAGTAGGCTTTGAAGTTCACTATTATCACAGGTGTCTGGATCATTTGTAGGACGCTTAACCCTAATGTTTAAAAACTTAACCCTTTTGCAAACACTAGTAGTAATACTTTCCCTGGGCCCTTTGAAGCCTGTCCGTCTTAGAATCCTTCTTGTTTATCCTGGGGCGAAGGTTTTCAGGCTCCCTTCTCAGAGTCACGTCCAGATACTTGAGAAGACTGTTCATGCCTTGGACGACATTCAAGGGTTCAGAAGCATACCCTTGGACGCCGGGCTCACCCTGGATGAATATAAGCCTGTCTGAAAGAAAATCCAAGGCGGCAATATCGTGTTCAACAATGAATGCTGAAGCCTTCTTAGTCATAACAGTATGGCGTATCGCACGTATGACGACGAGCCTCTGTTCAACATCCAAGTACGCGCACGGCTCATCCAAGAAGTATATTGGAGAATCCTTCAGAAGCGCTATCGCTATTGCGAGCGCTTGAAGCTCGCCGCCGCTAAGGGTTTCAGCAAGCCTATCGTAAAGCCTGTCAAGCTTAAGGGGCTTTATCAGCTCGCTTTCAAGAACCTCAGGCACATTTCCTCCGTAAGCCTCTTTCAAAAGGTCGCTTACAACCCCGTTAAACATGCCGGAGACATACTGCGGCTTGTAGCCTATTCTCTTAGCCAGATCCCTGTCCGACAGGGATTCGCCGCCGGAGAAATATTTCAAAAGTTCTTTCAGCATTGTTGTCTTACCTATCCCGTTTGGGCCGGCTATGCCTATGACTTCCCCAACTCCTATGAAGCCTTTCTCAGCCTTAAGAGTGAAGCCTCCTAGAGAAACCTGTATAGACGGCCATTCAAACATTTTCAACGCTGGAGACTCTTCCGCCGGGCTGTGAGCTTGAAACCTTATTCTTTCCCTCCTGAAACGAATGTTCTCCTGCCTTATGTAGCCTTCCAAGTAGGAGTTTATTCCGACGCGTGCTGAGAGAACCTGTGAGACAATACCGTAAACAGAGGGCTGCCCGTAGATTATTACTAGATAGTCAGCGAGATAGTCGAGCATCGTGAGATCATGCTCCACAACCACAACTATCTTACCGTCCTCCTTCAGAGAGGCTACTAGCTCAGCCACCTTGAGACGCTGCTTCACATCTAGGAAGCTGGATGGCTCGTCGAACAAGTATACGTCGCCCCTCCGCATGAAGGCTGCTGCAACAGCCAGCCTCTGCAGTTCCCCGCCGCTTAGGCTGCTAACCCTGTTGTCGGCAACGCTTTTCAAATCCAGCCTTTCCAAGACTTCGTTTAAAACTCCTTTCTCATCCACCTTCTCAAGAGTTTCCCTAACGCTTTTACCGCCGATGATCCTGGGGATATCGTCTAAGTACTGCGGCTTATAGATGCACCGCACCCTACCCTTGAAAATTTCTTCAACCAGGTTGAATGAAACACTCCCCCTTAGGAAAGACAGGATTTCATTCACATTCACGTCTTCACCAACCCTGCCCAGATTTGGCTTCACAATACCGCTTATTATCTTCAACACAGTCGACTTGCCTATTCCGTTTTCGCCAAGAATGCCTGTAACAGCACCCTTAGAGAGAACTGGAAAACCGTAGAGCTTGAAAGCGTTAACACCATACCTGTGGAAAACCTTTTTCTCAAGCTCATCCGGAAGGTTTACCACCCATATGGCGTTGAAAGGACACTTCTTGACGCATATGCAGCACCCGCTGCACAGATGCTCGTTTATCACGGGGGGAGCTTCGTCCTCAGCGAAGTATATTGCCTCCTGGCCTATTCTGACTATCGGGCAGTATTTCCTGCACGGTTTTCCGCACTTCGTGGGTTTGCAGGAATCCTTGTCTACTACGGCTACTCTAACCAATCCGCATCAACTCTTAAAAACTCTGAAAAACTATGTGAGAAAAAACTTTGCCTTTTCTACCATTCTTCCTCTAGTTCTTCCTCTTCCCAGTCTTCCTCCCAGTCCTCTTCCTCTTCCTCCCATTCTTCCTCCTCTTCTTCCTCTTCCTCCTCGTCAAAATCTTCGCTCATTTTCGGTCGGATGAAGCTTTGAAAAGCAGTATAAAAACATATCCCCAGGTTAAAAACTGCGAAGCATGCTTACAATCTATATTTCTTCCGCGGTGAGGGTTACTGTCGTCCTTTCCTCAATCCTCTCTATAACGCCGTCCCTAAGCCATGCCAGCCTATCCGAAACATCCACCATTTTAAGATCATGAGTAGCACATATCACAGTAGTGTTCCTCTCCACCTTAAGCCTGTAGAGCAGCTGGACTATTGAAAGCCCCGTGGAGAGGTCGAGGTTACCCGTAGGCTCGTCCGCAAGTATTATAGAAGGATTGTTCGCCAACGCTCTTGCGATTGCAACCCTTTGCTGCTGTCCGCCGGAAAGCTCTTGTGGCCTGTGGCTAAGCCTGTCTCCCAAGCCGACAAGGCTTAGAAGCTCAGCAGCCTTCTTACGCCTCTCCTCCCTGCTTATCCCGAGGAAGACCATTGGCAACGCGACATTGTCTTGGGCTGAGAGCACCGGTATAAGGTTGAACGTTTGAAATATGTAGCCTATTTTCCTGCTTCTAACCCATGCTAGCTGCCGGTCGTTCATCTGAGCCAGGTTTATACTGTCTATGGAGACGCTTCCGCTCGTAGGCTTATCTAGGCCGCCGATCATGTTGAACAGCGTCGTCTTACCGCTTCCAGAGGGACCCATCACAACCACGTATTCCCCTCTTTTCACCTGCAGGTCAATCCCCTTTAAAGCCTTCACGACACCGCTCCTGAGAACGTAATCCTTAGTGACCTCCTTAACGTCTACTACTATTTCCGGCGCCTCCAAGGCTGTTTCTTCTGCATGTAAACTAGTATTTTAATCTTGCTAGCCCCTGCTTCAACTGTCTGGCTCCCAAGAAAGCCTCTTAAAGCCGTTCAAATCATGAATTTCCAAGCGGCTTCTAGCCACATTGCTGTTTAAACGTATAGTAACGCTATCCTTTCCTTGACGAGCTCAAGCACGTCGGAATACTTCAAGGCTTCAACGTTGAGATCCTTGGATAGCAGGCTGCTCCAGAATGATGTGAACGATTGCTCATCATCCCTGAAAGGTTCAACAGACAGTCCTCTCTTCGAAAACCCTTCCTTTAAAGCAGCAACCGTCTCCTTTAAAACTTCAGCATCCTCTGAAATCACCAGTATTGCTGCCCGTTGCGAAACTGGTGCTCCAAGCGTGGATAACGCCTCCTGGAAGCTCCTCTTTCCGTAGAGCGCCACTAGAAGCTCCTGTTCAAAACCCCTGAGCACGTTATACCCGTGTTTGAAGGCTTGGTGAACATTGTAGACTAGGAAAGGTATTAGTTCGCTAACTAGGCACGCTGGGTTGAAAAACTGAATGAAAACTCTCCTATTCTTCCTTAACTCAGACGCTATACTAACCCATTCTTCCGGGAGGTTGTCAACCAATAGAAGCGTGAAGCACATGCCCAGTGAATCTATGTTTCGAACAGGTTCCAACACGGATATTTAGCCAAGAAACTGGATAAAAACATTTATTTTATAGCATTTAAGCGTTAAAGCCGGAATGGAGTTCGAAGTAATAAGCTGGGAGCATTTTTACCAGCTTACTCTGGAGCTCGTTGAGAAAGTTTTGAAATCAGGATATATGCCTGAAGTGATAATCGGAGTCTCAAGAGGAGGACTAGTCCCCCTCAGGATTTTTTCAGACGAGTTTGAAAAACCGGAAATAGGCGTCATAAGGGTTGCCTTCTACGAGGATGTTAAGAAAACAGGTCGCGAGCCAAGGATACTGCAGGATGTTAACGTCGACGTTTACGGGAAGAAGGTACTGGTTGTTGACGATGTTGCAGACACGGGTAGAAGCCTTGAGATAGTACGCAAACATCTCGAGGGTAAGGGTGCTCGCGAGGTAAGGGTTGCAACCGTCTACTATAAGCCTTGGAGCACGTTTAAGCCAGACTACTACGTCAAGAAGACAGAGAAATGGATCATTTTTCCCCATGAGATTGGGGAAACCGTGAGAAGCCTTGCTCAGAAGAACCTTAAGGAGGGTGGTAAAACCATTGATGAATTCAGAGAGATGCTGATAGATATTGGGCTGCCGCCCATGATAGTTGACAGCTATTTGAAGAGACTCAGAAATTTTAAACATGATTGAAAAACCTCAGAGAGGTGCATGGTCTTCATAGAGGTCTTCTCTCAGAGCAGGTCAGTTCACATCATTAGAAAAAACATGCTCAAAGAACTATTTAAACCTGAAAGCGCATTGTTGTCTAAAACAACTAGTTCTTACTTAAAATCTGCTCGAGGATTGTAGAGGAAAGATTATAAAGGAAATCGCTTATCTCCACAGCCTCCTCTTCCGAAAGCTGTATTTTTTCAACCTTTTCAAGAGCCTTGTCGTATAGGCTTCTAAGCCTATACTCAACAGGGTTTGAAGCCTCCTCGCTGATGTTGGCGTTTTCATACCTGCTCATGGGCGGGAAAAGCATTGTTACGAACATTCTGCTTGAAAGGATTGACATCCTTGCGTATATGAGTTTCAAAGGAGGAGAAGCCCTCTTAGACTCCTTAAGATAAGCTTCGGCTTCTCTCAGAGCCCTCTTTAACCACCCGTAGTCGAAAACAGACAGGAAGATTGGGAAATCATTCTTCTCCAACCTCAACCACCTCCTCCTGTTGTTTCCCTACTTCAGAGGATTTAACCGACGTAATATATCCGGCAACCCTGTTCAGAAGCTTCTTAGACTGGAAAACCGCGATCTTCCTTAAAGCCTGCTTATTCGCGTAAAAATCATCGCTGAAGAGATTACCGTATTTAAGCAGCAGCATCCTCGCAACCCCTTTGACCCTGCTGTCATAGATCTTTCCCAAACTTGGGGGGAAGAGGAACCCATAACTTAATAAATGTTGTCTCCTGAGAAAAGCTTTTAAAAAGTCTTTTTAACGAAGAAGTATCGAGGTGATACGAAAATGGCATATGAACGTAGTAGACCGGCAATAGTGCTTAAAGAAACAACCGTAAGGAGAAGCAAGGAAGAGGCTTATGAAAACAATATTGTGGCCTCGCTTGTAATAGGCGAGGTTGTCAGAACCGCCTACGGTCCAAGAGGCTTAAACAAGCTCCTAGTGGGCACAGTCGGAGACATTACGGTGACTAAGACTGGAGTAACTATTCTCAGCGAGGCAAGCATTGAACACCCAGTGGGCAAGATAATAATAGACGCTGCCAAGGCTCTTGAGAAGGAAATTGGAGACGGCACGACTTCGCTCATACTTTTAACTTGCGACCTGGTTAGAAACGCGTACAGCCTGTACAAGCAGGGAATAAGCCCGATTACAATAGTCAGAGGCTATAACAAGGCTTTGTCCGAGGCTCTTGAAAAGCTGGAGAAAGATGCTAAGCCGGTTGACCTTTCAGACAGGGAGGCTTTGAAAAGGATCGCTGAAACGGCGGTTACTTTCTTCTCGTCACTAGAGGAGAGGAAAAAGATCGCTGAAATCGTCCTGAGCACTGCTGAAAGGATCGTTGAAAAAAGAGACGGCGGGTATTACGCAGACATAGACTGGGTGAGCATAGTTAGGAAGCGTGGACACGAAGTTTTAGACTCCAGGCTTATAAACGGTGTTATAGTCGATAAGGAAGTTGTCCACCCGAACATGAGCAAAACGGTTAAAGATGCTAGGATTGCGCTGATAGACTATGCTCTGGAGGTTAAGAAGACTGAAATATCGACGGAAATAGAAGTCAAGACTACTGAGGAGCTCCGCGGGTTCATTAGAGAAGAGGAGGAAATGATAAGAGAAAAAGTTGACAGGATAGTTAAGTCAGGAGCCAACGTTGTTTTCTGCCAGAAGGGCATAGACGAGCTAGCACAGCAATACCTCTATAAAAACGGTATCACTGCGGTGAGACGGGTTAAAAGATCCGACATGGAGAGACTTGAGAGGGCAACCTATGGGAAGATCGTTTCAGACCCGGAGGATATTTCCGAGGAAAAGCTTGGGAGAGCTGATGTTGTTAGGGAGGAGGTTTTTGAAAACGAGAAAATAGTTTTCGTAGAGGGCTGCCGCGAGCCCAAGGCTGTTTCAATACTTTTGAGAAGCGTTAACGAGGATCTTTTGAAAGAGTATGAGAGAGAGTTTAAGCACGCACTCTCAGCGGTCCTCAGCCTATACAAGGATCCGAGGTACGTTGTCGGCGGAGGGGCGGAGCTGCTTGAAATAGGAATGGCTTTGAGAAGAAGCGCGGATAACCAGTCTGAGGAGGACAGGCTAGTATACGAGGCTTTTGCCGAAAGCGTAGAATCCCTTGTAAGAACCCTTGCTACAAACGTCGGCATGAAACCTCTAACAACCATGTCCCTGCTCAAAAGTAACCATTCTAAGAATGGTTCAGGATACGGTATAGAAGCTGTCAGCAGGCAAGTGGCCGATCTAGATGGAAAAGTGGTCGACCCATACCTTGTCGTTAAGAGTTGGCTGGTTTCAGCCGTTGAACTGGCTACGACAATAATAGGTGTCGACGAAGTAATACTGACTGTGAAACCTAAGACAGAGGAGAAAAGCTAAGTCCTTTCACACGCGTTTTTTCTAATGCTTCATTTTTCTAATGCTTCACTAAGATTTATTCTGGTTGGCAACACTCTGTCTTACTCCTTTTTTAAGAGGCCCTATTATCCATGGGGCGAGGAGCATTGCAGAAACCATCGACAAGGCTGAAGACAGGGCGAACATGGCCCATAACCCTTGGTAATCCGAAACCAAGCCGCCGAAGTAGGGGCCGGAGGCTGTTCCCAGTTGAAGAGAGAGATTGTAAAAGCCGGCGTAAAGCCCCCCTCTCCTACTTCCTCCAAGGCTTGAGCTGATCGACATCCCTGAGACGGTGAATAACGCGTAGAGAATGCCCCGGATACTCTGGATTAACAGGTAGCTGTAAATGTTCTTAACGGTCCCGTAGAGCCAGTAAACCATGCCTAAGCCTACTTCGCCCAAGACTAGAACCGGAAGACCCCCAATCCTGTCGGACAGCCAGCCCCCTAAATACATGGCAGGAACCTCGAGAAGAGCTCCTACCGCGATTACCACGCCTATGAAAAGAGGATCACTGCCCAGCTGCGATAATGAAATGGTTAAGAACGAGGATGTCGCTCCTATGCCCATTCCTGATATTAAAATGCTTGCTGTAAAACAGGCGGCGAGTTTAACAGACGAGCCTCCTCTTTCCTGAATATTCTCATAGCGGCTCTTCCTCCTACCCTCAACCCCAGGTAGAAACAGGCTAACTAGAAAGGAGAGAGTGGAGAACGCCAGGGCTACTGGAAAAATGTTCCACAGGCGGACTCTGGCGAGCAGGCCCGTAAGAATGCAGGCGGCTGCCCAACCCATGGATCCGAATAGTCTGTATCTTCCCATTGAAATCCCGAGTCGATTGTCTTCAGAAAGATCTGCAACCATGGACTGGGCGAGCGGCATGAACCCGGCTAGAAACAATCCTGCGACAACATACCATACTGACATGCTTATAACATCAGCTGACAGTAGTAGAATCAAGTATGCTAAACTCCTGATGAAAAGAGAAATGGAAACTATGGTTTTCCTGTTCCGATACTTATCAGCAACAGCGCCGAACACTGGTTGAAGCAGCGAGGAAAAAAGACTGGTTATGGTCATGAGCAGGCCGATGGAGGCATAGGATAATCCCTGAGACCTAAGGTAAACACCGAACAAAAGCATGAATGGCGCGAATGAAGCCCACACCAGGCCGCCTACTACCGACAGCGTTAATAGTGCACGGCTCGATTCTCCTGGTTTCAACTCCTCCATCGATTTTTCCAAAAGTATTTGAACTTTACTGATTCACTGGAAAAATGTTGACAGGATTTGAAAGGGCAACGAGTCTAAGAAACAGCGTGGATAAAAATTCCCTAATTTTTACACCTGATTTGTAACAGAAGAATATGTTTGCAAACCACCTGATTTCCTGGTTCTAGAGACCAATAAGATTCAATACTTAAAACATCCGTCCTATAGTAGGCCAGGGAGTCAGCATCCCCCACTGGCTGGTTAGGAGAAGCGCTCAGTCAAGAAAAAACATTCGCGATGAAAAACGAGCGTCATTAGTCTGGAACGCGATGGAGAGGGAGTCGTCAAACCGCCCTTTATGATCATCGAGCCAGCATCGACCCTTTCTCGTGTATAATCACATGGATTTCTGCGAAAACATGGTTCCGAGCCTAAGCGGAAAGCCTGTGACAAAGAGAGGGGATGATGCTTAGTCTATAAGTAAAAATAAAAAAATATTTAAATGCTCCGACCGGGATTTGAACCCGGGCCCCGAGCTCGAGAGGCTCGTATGCTTGACCGGGCTACACCATCGGAGCTGGAGAAACATTCTTCAAAGGGGGAATTAAATCTTTTGCTGCTTAAAAAGGTTCGGAAGCATGGATTTTTATAACCGGAGTGAACAGCTTAGGTTATGAAAAGCAAGGTAATAGTTGTAACAGGAACTCCTGGAACCGGCAAGACCTCCTTGTGCAGACGGATTGTCAGAGAGAATAAAGGCTGGGTTCACTTGGATCTTGGCAGGTTCGCAGTTGAGGTTAACGCGATCACCGGGTATGACGATTCGCTGGAGACCAATATTATCAACACGAGTATTTTGAAAAAGGCTCTGCTAAAATATGTTTCAAACAGTGCTGGAGAAGGAATTCGCCTACTGATAGATGGGCATTACGCGGCTGAGGTTTCCCCGGTAAAGCATGTCGACTACTGTCTCGTCTTAAGATGTAGGCCAGACGTTCTCTGGCGCAGGCTTAGAAGTATTAAGAGATACGGTGAGGATAAGGCGAAGATGAACGTTGAATCAGAGATTACGGACTACTGCTATCTAATGGCGAAGCTCCATTTAAAAGGTAAGAGAATCGTGCAGCTGGACACAACCGGTATTAGTGTTGGAAAAACCTACACCCGTTTTATGGAGTGTTATAGAGGGGGATTCAGGTGTAGGGGTGACATGGTTGACTGGGTTGACTTCCTTCTGAAGAACCCTGGGAAAATGGGCTTCCTCTTCCGTTAATCCCTATGGTGAAAAGAACAGGTTTAGAAAAGCCCTCCGCCGTTAAGAAACCGTATCCCGGTGTCTGTTTCTTTAGAAGCTCATAGTCCCCCTGGGAAAGACCCATTATGTCTGTCAGAACCCTTGACTCCTCTCCCTCGCATATCCTGTGGGATATCTTCAGGCTTGTGGACTTGACTATTTCAGGAGAGATTTGCGATGGAAACTGTGACACGAGTATAAGGCTCTCGTTAAACTTTCTCATCTCTAAGAAAAGCTTTTCAGCAATCCCCGGTGGGGAGTCACGCCTCCTATATGGCAGAATGTTATGCGCCTCCTCAACAACAGTAAAGTGGTTCCTAGCGCTCTTGTTTTTCACCCTGAACTCGTAGAGGAGCGCGAGGATGAAGAGTGAAACCAGCTTGCGAATATCCACTTCAACAATGTCACCCAGCTCGAAAACCACGTTCCTATCTATAATGTCACCAATCTTCACCAGCCTACTCGTGTTACAGAATATTTCTCTACTCTGCCCGGTTACCAACGGCTTCAGTCTTCTTAGAAGTGCGAACTTTGTCTCGTTCTCATAGAACGATTTAATGCTCCATCTCTCCAAAGCCTCTACAAGCCCCCTGAGGGAGTTTGAAGCGGGTATTCCGAGCTCTTTCTCCGTGAGCGTTTGCAGAAGCACTTCTCTAAACATGTATGATTGGGAGGGGGTGAAGCCGTATATCTGGTCGAAAATATCTGTGACTATTGCTACGTGCTCGGATAGGTTGCTAGCCTCAACAGGGTTAAGTATATCCAAGGAGAAGGAGCCTAATGTGAAAACAACGCCGTTAAGCTCCTCAGCCAGAGGCCTATACTCATTATGCCAGTCTAAAACCATGAAAGGATACCCGAGCCCAGCAAGCTTCCTTAAAACATGTTTCACAGTTGTCGTCTTACCGGAGCCCGTTGAGCCGTAGACAGCCATATGCTTCTTGAACTTATCTGCCTCAAGCCTAAGCGGCATGATGCTTGAACCGTTAAAAACGATCGACCCAAGGTCTATAGTCTCCTTGGTCTCAACGGTATCGGTGGAGGGCCTGTAGGAGGATGAGAGAAAACAGAGCTCGTCATCAGGCATGTGTGGTGTAAGAATCTTGATAGAGCTATCTGCGTCAACCCGCTTAGTAACAGAATCATCCACCAAGATCCTTCTCAAGTATTTAATCAGCTCTTTCCCCCTTAGCCTGACGAGTTTTAACTCTGGGAAAACCGTGTTGTAGACAGACCTTATCTTTTCAAAATCTGTTCCAAGCATCTTCACCGCCTCATCAACTCCTCCACGCCCTATTTTTCTGCTGACCACGAGCAGCTGGGCGAGAAGAACATCATCAGAGTTCCCCGAGGGAAGTATATGAGACACAAATGTTATTGAAATGCCTGCTTTAAGAATCCCGTTAAAAAGGCCCTTGGTCTTCAAGTAGAAGTCTTCCTCTTCCACGATTCTTCCTGATCCCTCCTCCGGAAGTATTGAAACTGCTCCCACCACGAGCTCTGACGAACCCGTTTTCGCAATTAAGTAGTCTTCGTTTTCCCTGAAGGCCAAATGTTCAACTAGGCTTGGCCGCTTGTAAAGCAGGAGAAGCGCAACGGGGAGCAGAAGCATCATTATGTAGAGGCCGCCCGCAGGTGAGGAAATGCTTGGAAAAAACTGGAGGCTTGAAAAGTTTTTCAGAACGTTTATCAGCAGTATGATGATTACGGCCACGTATACCGGATCAAACATCCTATTATTGTCGTCAGCCATTATTTAGGCAGCAGCCAGCCGAACAGGCTTTCACCCAGTTTGCCCACTTCCTCTATTAGAGAGTTGAAGAACCCAGATATGTTGTCCACGATTTGCTTTGAAACCCCGAAGACGGCTCCAAGCATGACTAGGGCCAACACTATAAGCAGACCCTCCTCTATGAGCTGCGATCCTTTTAACCTAGTTTTCAAGATCTTCTTCAACCCAATTATTACAGTGTTCTTAAACAATTTAAGCACCAATGGCTTCACCGTTGACTTACCAAGCCGCCGATCATGCTGTTAAAAACTAGGAATGAGACTGCGAAGCTTAACGCTGAGTAAAGAATTGTTTTAGCGAGATTCCTAAAGGCCAGGGAGCGGTGGACAAGTATAGATATGCTTAACACGTATAGGATGAGGGAAAGAAGCAGCGAGGAATCACTCTGTAAAACGGGTGTGGCTGAAAAAGCTGAGAAAGCGTTTAGAACAGGAGTTGCAGCCGAGAGGAAACCCATTAAGGAGGAGCTTACTGTAAGCATTATTCTAGCCCTGAACCTGGCTTCTGAAAACAGTGTTTTTCTCTCATTCTTCAAAGCCTCGTTTTCCCTGAGAAGGATCACATAGCTTTTCAGGATCTTTTTGGCGGATACAGCATCTTTGGCGAAAAGGCTTGAAGCAAGCCTGATTAGAAGCCTGCCTGTTTGGCCAAGTTCACCGGAATAGGAGATTAAAGTTTTCTCTAACGGGTGCCCATTTACGCTGCGGCGCACAGCCTTTTCGAAAAGATCACGGAAACCAGTTTCAAAATCTAAATCCGACAGTGTTTTGAAAACTGAGCTTTCCAGGTTCAAGTTTTCAGGGTTATCTGCCAACCTTCCTACTAGTGTTAAGTCAACGGTCTCCGAAAGGTTTTCGGCACCGCTTTCCCCTCTCTGAGACAGTATTAGCGTGTAGACTAAGAGCTGGATTGAGAATGCAACATACGGTTTAAGCTTTAACACAGGCATTAAAAAGGCGAGCGCCCCGAGCCCCATTACTAGGGAAAAGGTTGTTTGCCTCAACCTAGCAGGACACTCCTAATCCTTCCGATCTTATTGAAGAAGATGGTGAAAACCATGATGCTTATGATAAAGAATACTGAAAACAGGATTGTTGAAGTCTCTGGTGAAAACCCTGAGGCCAATATTATTGGTGTTGGGACAAGAAACACGTAGAAGAAGAATAAGGAAATTATAGAGTTAAGCTTTAACGTGTACTCATGGTATTTCATCCTGGCTTTCGACTCAAGGATTCTGAACAGCATTAGCGTCTTCTCTGGATCGACTCTCTGCCCAGGAGTGTTTTGAACCACATGAGTAATCGCATTCAGAAGATCAGGGTGTTTCCGGAGAGCCTTGTTCAACGCTCTCTGAATATCCATACCGTTCAGACCCTGTTCAAGACAATAACACAAGGCTGTGGAAACACCCTCATAGTTTTTACTTGAAACGTCGCGAATAGCCCTGTAAAAATTGTTGTATGCAGATTTGGCTATTATTATTTCAGCTACGATTGGAGTTATTACTTCATAAGCATGCCTATCGTCATCGTTAAAAATTCTCCTTAAAAGCCTTTGAAAGATCACTTTTGAAACCCACCCCCAGTCTTCCCAAGTGTTTCCACATGGATTTTTTGGACAAGCCTTTTAACGGTGAAATTATCTGAAAAACGGTTTTCTTCAACCATTTTCAAGATGGCTTCATACTCCTCCTGAAGATTTTTCTCATCTATGCAGCTTAAACCAGCTAGTTTCCCGAAAAACCCTGAGGACTCTAGCCCAAGGTAGCAGCATAACTCGTCTGTAACGGTACGCCTCGAAAATATTTCGATAAGGTTTGAATCTCCATCTATAACAGCTATTTCCCCAATAAACCGTTTAACAAAATTATTTGCCTCAAGCCTCTTCATAACTATTATCAGATCAAGCTCAGAAAGCAGTATCCTAGGGATATTGTAAACGTCTACAAGCCTTTTAACGAAGCCCCTGCCGGAAGCGGCGTGCGCAGTATGCATTATTCTCAGGCCGGCTGAGACTGCGCGGAACATTGCTTTAACGTGGCTCCCGGTCTGAACTTCACCAAGTATAAGGTAGGAGGGAGTCCTGTGAAGAGCCTTAACTATTTCAAGCGTCTTAGTGTCGCTTCTCCCCTTAGTTTCAAATGGCTCCACAATGTACACTACTCTATGCTGGTCGAAGACCCTTGGGGGAAGCGTTTCAAGAGCATCCTCAACGTGTACTATGCGCCACCATGAGGGAGCAAAATAGCTTAGAAAGTTTAGAAGAGAAGTTTTCCCAGAATTCGGCTCCCCCACGATAGAGATGTTGGCACGGTTTAGAATGGCGAAGATTAGGAAAGCAGCAGCCTCAACTGAAAAATATCCTGATCCTAAAAGGACTCTGAGGTGAAGCACGTTCGCCACATGTTTCCGCACGTCTAAAACGCCTTTCCCTAACGCTAGGGGAGGAATATCTATTGAAACCCTTGTCAAAACCCTGTCGAAGACAATAGCGGTTTTAATCGAGGGGTTAGAGTAATCCAGGTTTAAGCCGGATTCTCTTTTCACGAGCGACACAAGGCTTTCAAAATCCCTTTCTTTAAACACGAGGTTTGTACTAAGCCTTCCGAAACGAGCATGGTCAACGTAAATCCTCCTCCCAACATCATCCAAGAAGAAACACTGCACACCGCTATCGTTCAACAAGGGATATATTTTCGACAATCCTATGGAAGAGTACACGGCATGCTTAACTATGGAGCCCACCGGCTCCGCAGCTTCCAACTGCGCTAACACCTTCAGAAACCTTAAGCCGGCTTTAAACCTGTAGCTAAATATGTCTTTAAACCTGCCGGTTCTAAGCATTCTCTTAGAGTAGGCTAGGCGCAGAATTTTTGAAAGCTCCTTCTCAATCCAGAAGTAATCGTCAGACTTGAAAAAAACCCTATAGTAACCGTCTTTAGCATTCACACAGTACAACAGGTGGCCAAGCACATAGCTGTGTTCAGCCAGCCACGAGCCTTGAAAAACCCCTTCAAATTCCTGGAGCCCGCGTTCGGAGAAAAGCTTGACAGATGCGGGAAGCCGTAGTAACGGCTTAGAATATACGCTTCCATAGAATGGCCTTATGGAAAGAATTCCTCGAATAGAGTTTAAGCCAAGGCTATTCTCCTCACGCTTCTCCAAAAGTCTTTTGTAAAGCTCTTCCTTCTCCTTCTCGATCTCTCTAGAGAGATCCTGTAACAGCCCGACATATTGCTCTCGGACTTCGAGCAAACGTTCCTTAACACGTATCAGGATTCTCTCCGGCTTGAAATACGTGAGCTTATGCATAATGTCGCAGATAAGCCATGGATCCGTTTCCCGGGATTCCGGATATGACAGGAACAAGGTTCTACCCCTACTGTCCCAAGCCCATTTCCTTTCAAAACCGGCATAGAGGAAACCCTGTTGGATGCTGCTCATTTTGAAGCAACCTTTAGGAGCTCAGTTAACTCCCGATACTTTTTCTCAAGGTTTAAAATTCTAGTGTTCAACTTCCCTATGTTCACCTTCAAATCCTCTATCTCCTGAAGTATTGCGTTAACCAGCAGGTCGTCTTGGAAGATCATCCATAAACCAGAATAGTGGAAACCTATTTATTCACCAATACTGACCACGTTGGCGGTTATAAGGCTTAGGACGCTGATAAACTTGGGATTGGAAAATGCGTGTGAAGGCTGGGCGGCTTAAGAGGAGGGATACCTATGAGCAGCCTGCTTGAGAAAACCCTGGTAATACTGCTCTCTGCAGTACTTCTTGGACTAGGCTTAGCCTACTTATTGGAGCGAGTCATACCTATGATTAAGCAGATTTATGAGGGCGTGGCTAAACTGCTTACTGCAAGCTAGGGTGAAACAGCTTGAACGAGATTCTTGAGGAACATTTGAAAGACGCTCTCTGGATATCTTTAACACTCGTAGTAAGCTTTACATTGCTTCATGCCACAGATACTGTTAGAACAGTTTTCTTAAACAAGGTTTTTAACAACATCCTGTTTTTAATAGGTAAACACGCTGATCTTTCAGCAGAGTATGGCGGGGAATTCACCCTATCTATGCCAGAAACACCTTTATTCAACTATTCAATCCTGCTTAATGATAATGAATACTCCATCATGATTCACGGGATTCGGGTCTTCCACGGAGCCTGGGAATACAGGTTTAACAGCGTGCCAATAGAGCCGGGTGGAACATACTCCGTGAAAACATCGGAGAACGGGTTTGTTTTAACCAAACGATGAGCGACAAGCTTCTAGATTTCCTAGCATCATCATTCCTGATTTTTCTACTAGTCTTAGAATTAGCGTTGGCTCTTATTCTCACCTTAAGCAATGTTTCCACCTTAACCTGGCTGGCTGAACAAGCGTGAAGAAGAATGCAGTTTTTAGAGGGTGTCATTGCAATCGTCCTGAGCACTCTCCTGTTAATACCGATAATAACTGTCTCGCAAAGCATCAGAACCGTGTTTGAAAAAATAGAGGTAATAAACATAGACTTGGCTTTAGAGATCAGCCTCGCAAAGATCCCTCGTCAAACTCTGGCCGATTCTGAGGCCCTGCTCAGCGAAGTCACCAGGATCCTGAGCTCTAACAGGGTTAAGTGGAGCAAAATAGAGCTTCTGAGCAAGCAGAATGGAAGAATAATAGTGGAGAATAAGCAGGCCTCAGGCAATCCTGGCGAACACCATACTAGGCTTGTTCGAATAATCAGAGTCAGCAGCGAAGATGTTGTGAGCATAGCGGTGAGCGTCGAGAAATGATTAAAACGTGGATGATACCTATAGTCGCCTCAACAATCATTATGGCTTCACTTTTGATAGCGAACCTAATGGTCCAGTCTGGAAGCACCCTTCTGTTAGGCTTTTTAAAACAGAGAGCGAAGCTTGTTTTAGCCGATTCCCTGGTAAAAGATATTTTCAGCAGCTTGGAGAACATTACAGAAGCAAGTATGAGTTCTTCCCAAGGAAATTTCTCCGAGTTAAAGAAAACCCTAATGGACAAGATTGAACGCTTTAAAACGGAAAACCTTTATGAAGAATTTTTCAAAGAGTGCGGAATACTTGTCCAGTTTGACTACACTATTGAATCCCGTGAGGAAGAGTTTTTAGTAGAGATCGAGTGCAGGATTCGCGTGAGCGACCTAGAAGGCTTCTTCGAGTTTGAACGTGTTTACAGCACTGTTAAACGGCAGGATTCTACTTTAGATGAGGGTTCAACGGGTTGAGACGGTTTTCCGAAAAACTCTTCATATGTTTCTCTAACGCTATACTCAGCATACCCAACGTATCCAGCCAGCTCCCTCTGGGTCACGGGATTTTTTATTTTCAACATGGCGGCAGCCTCCCTTGACGCCGCATAGATGGCTGCTGCTAAACATATCATGGGGTTTTTACCATGGAAATAGTAATGCTTAGATTTTAAATCGTTGAAGAGCCTGATTGACATCGACCTAAGAATATTTAGAAACATTTCTCTTTCAGCGAGTGACTGAAGCTTGCGGTTATTCCTCATCACAAGAGATATTATTTCGTTGATTGTTTTACCAGCATCATATTTTGCTTCCACAATCCCAACCCTCCTTGCAATAGAAATCACGTTAAACAGGTCTCTCGGCCGTATTTTAAAACCTATGCTGCACAAGTACGCCTGTATTTTCTTATAATGTGGAACTATGTTAAAACTGCAGGATCTTGCTGCGCTGACTACAGAGTATGTTGCAACCGCCGCCAAGTTGATCTTTCTACTTTTAGAATTACGCAGCAGCGTTAAACCAATACTGTGAGAAAACAGCCTTATCGAAGACCCTAGGTGAAAATAGCTACAGACCTTGTCTATTATCCATTTCAGCTCGTTCTCCTTCCTAGTGGCCGAGTAGAAAATGTTCCTCTGAAGCTTAGAGACACCATTTTCGAAACCGCGTTCCGCAATCAGACTCCCGTAGCAGGAGTCCCCATGAAACGCGTGCTCCTGATCATAAGATGCGACGTACTTGTCTATGAAGTCGACCACTAGGCCACACCTGCTGCAGACAAGTTCGTTCCCCGAGTTAACCAACTGGGATTTACAGTTTGGACATTTTACGGAGGCAAGTGGCTGAACAGTTTCCTGCTTCATTTCTAGAAATACTATTAGCAGAGCAATAAAAGTAGCCATGAAAAAAAGCTACGTTTTAGAATAAGCTCTTTACCTCAGAAAGTATTAAAAACAGGGAGTGTACTGTAAAAGTGATGTTAAAATGATGAGAACAGGGTTCACGACAGAGGTTAATCGCCTAATAGGCAAGAAAGTCGCGGTCATTACGCAGAGCGGAGAAGAACTCGTAGGTGTTTTAGCTTCGCTAGACATCGATACTTTTTCAGTAATCTTGAACAACGTTGATTTGAAAGGAGGCAAGAAGATTCCTAAGGCGATACTCAACGGGAACGATGTTAAGAGAATAGAAGTGAGGACAGCAATACTTGATTTAAGGAAACTTGCTGAGAGAATAGAAAGAGTCTTCCCGAAAATGGTTCAGTATAACGAGGAGGCGGGAGTCATAATAGTGATGAACAGGATAAGGGTTACTGAGAACGGTGTTGTCGAGGGAAGCGGGCTTGCCGCCGAGAAGGTGAGCGAAATATATAACGATTTCATCAAGGAGAGTTCTGTAGAGAGAGAATAGCTTCTCCTGCTTAATCCTCGGAAAAATATTTTTTAAGGAAGCTGAGGATACTACTTCGAGCCGTTTTAGCGGCAGCAAGATCGGGGCTCTCCCCATTAGTCTCCACAAGGATGCATGCACTATCCAAACCATGTAGGCTTGCAAGCCCAGGTATTAGACCAGCAGCCCCCACGACAGTACCCCTTAAAGGCAGGAATCCGAGGGAGGCTCCTAGCATTGAAATCCTCCAGTTGGTTGAGGAAATATAGACTTTTCTTTTCTCGCCAACCCGGGTTATAGCGTACCCGCCTATACCTATGACGATCCTGACTCCAGATTCTTCTGCAACCTCCACCAGCCTCCTAGCCAACTCATACTGGCTGAATTGAGTAGTAGGCTGAGACGCCCCCCTGACTATAATAACGCCCTTAAACTCCCCTGTACGGATTTTGTTGACAGTTATTTTCGGAGGAGTTATCAAACCTTCCCTAGAGGTTACTGATACGTATAGAAGAGACTCAGGGTAAAGCTCCAGAATCGGAGTGTTTTCAACCGCCGACTCCATGAGAAGCTCACCAGTCAATGAGCCTACAAGCCCGATGCCCGGAAGACATATCAGCATGCAGTCCGCAGTCCAAGCCTCTTTTCTAAGAGCTTTTTCCAGCAATCCTTCGCCGTTTGCTTAGAGGGCCAGCTTATTAAAACTTTCAGATAACAGGTGCGCTAGGCTAGTGGCAGCAGGGTGAGGGCCATGCTTCCTACTTCGGAGAGCTTAAAACTTTAAATAAAAGACTGGGAGGAAAGGGGTGAAGAGGATAAAAATATGCTTATAAAATTTCTCGGCGGAGTACGTGAAGTGGGAAGATCCGCTATTTACCTGGCGGGCGGGGAGAAACGCCTACTCCTAGATGCTGGAGTAATGCTTTCTGGAAGGCAGGTTAAATACCCCATGCACATCCCGCCCAGGGAAGTAGACGGCATAATTGTAACGCATGCTCACCTGGATCATGTTGGAGCTGCCCCAATATTTTTCATAAGCGGAGTGAGAGAGTCTTTCCTAACAAGTTTAACAGCACCGCTTGCTAAACTGATACTGCTGGATTTCATCAGAGTGTCGAAAGAAACTGTTCCGTTTGAAGTACTTGAAATAGACAGGTTCATAAGCAAGTCGAGAAAGCTCGGTTACCAGGAGGAGTTCTCTAGAGACGGTTTTAAACTCGTATTCCTGTCAGCAGGTCATACTCCCGGAGGAGGACAGGTTTTGCTCGAGCTTGACGGGAAGAGGGTGCTTTACACTGGAGACATTAACACGATTGAAACAACCCTGTTGAAAGGTGCTTACACTGATTATCCCCCGGTCGACATAGCTATTGTTGAAAGCACTTATGCGAATAAGAATCATCCCTCCAGGGAGGAGGTTGAAGCGAGGTTCGTCAGAAAGCTTAGTGAAACTGTTGAAAGAGGCGGCATAGCGCTTGTCCCAGCATTCGGGTTGGGGAGGGCTCAGGAAGTGATAACAATACTTGCTAAACACGATTTCCCCCACAACGTGTATTACGACGGCATGGCTAGGACTGTGACGGAGATACTTTTCGATTTCCCAGAATGGTTATCCAACCCTGGTCTGCTCGAGAAAGCAGCCAAGCAAGTAATATGGATAACCACGCAGAGGCAGAGGGAGGGGGCTTTAAAGAGGCCCGGCGTGATCGTCACGCCAGCCGGCATGCTTCAAGGAGGCCCCGTTAACTTCTATCTTAAAGAGGTTGGAAAGTCGGATAGAAACCTAATAGCGTTCGTCAGTTATCAGGTTGAAGGAACACCGGGGAGGCTTCTTCTAGAAAGGAAAATAGTGACGGTGAATGGGAAACTGGCTAAGGTCAAGGCTGAAGTAAAGCATTTCGAGCTTTCTTCACACAGCGGGAAGGATCAGCTTGAAGAACTGATAAGCAGGATTAAGGCGGAGAAAACTTTCACAGTCCACGGCGATTCAGATAACTGTGAGAAACTGGCGGAATACGCTAGAAGCCGTCTCGGGCTTGACGCAGTAGCCCCGGAGCTGGGGGAAAGCTATACTGTTTAACGGAAGCTGAAAACATAGGGAAAATGGGCCGGGCCGGATTTCCGATTAATTCCATTTTCGAACCGGCGACCTCCGCTGTGTGAGAGCGGCGTCCTAGCCATCTGAACGACCGGCCCGGTTAAAAACTCAACACCTGTTTTATATTCTTTTCTATTCGCCTACTTCTTAGCCCTCCTCTCGGTCCTCTTCGGCCTTAAATTTTTACTGTGGCATTTTCTACATTTCTTCGCATTAATAGCGTTCCTAGCACCGCAGTTCCTGCATATCATGAACCGCAGTCTCCGTCTCTTAACGATCTCGATCAGCACCGGGTCGCTTATCTTCATGCTGCCAAATCACCCTTCAGATTAGTATTTAAAAGGTTTACGCAGCTAACGGAAGGAGGGAAGATTTAAAAAGAGTTTAATGGCCCTCAAGACAGTGCATGAAAATACCTTTCTGCGATTTCTGCGTGAAAAGCGGAATCTTATGCCAGAAATGCAGAGAGCTCATAGACACAGGTAAGAATAGTGATTTAGATTTAACACTGTCAAGGATCCTGCTTGAGGAAGCCAGCAGGATCCGCGAGCTTGAAAAAATCGAGTTTAAGAAGGCCCATGTTGAAGACGGGGTTCTACTTATTTTAAGCAATAACGACGGGGTCAGGATTCTCAGGGATAGGAAGGAGATTGCTGAGAGAATCATACGGGATACCGGCGTCGAGAAAATAATAGTTGTGGATTATAGGAAGGACCAGAAGAGGAAGCTCGAGGAACTCGTATACCCGTTTAGAATAGTTGGCTTAAGCAAGGTGTGGCTTCCAGGCAACATCACCGAGTTTAAAATCATGGTTGAGGGGAAAGAGCTGGATGAGAAGCATGTTCAAAAGCTTGAGAAGCTCGCTAAAAAACTAGGTGTTAACGTCAGGATTCAGACTACTTGAAGATGATGGAGAATGTTTGGAGAGAGGAAAAGAAGCGTTGACATAACGCTTGAAGACGAGGGCGAAACGGTCAGGGTCTATGGTTGGGCGCTTGACAGAAGGGACCTTGGCGGAGTCAAGTTCATCATTCTAGCAGACCGCTGGGGCAGGGTACAGATAACCTGGGTCAGGGGAAGATCCAACCCGGGTGTTGAGAGCATGCTTGACAGCATAAAGCTTAACGACGTGATAGAGGTGATTGGAAGAGTAAGAAGAACACCCCAGGCCCCCAGGGGGCTTGAAATAGATCCTGTTGAAATAAGGATTTTAAACGCTTCTGAACACCCGTTGCCACTGGATCCTACTGACAGGATTAAAAGCAGTCTGGACGTTAGGCTGGACGCGCGGCCCCTAGATGTTTTCAGGCCAAGGATCAGAAGCATCTTCGTAATTAAAAGTGCTCTTCTACAAGTGTTGAGAGACTTCTTCCATGAAAACGATTTCGTCGAAATAATCACTCCCAGGATAATAGCTTCTGCAACAGAGGGTGGAGCCGCCCTCTTCCCCCTGCCTTATTTTGACAAGATAGCTTACCTAGCCCAAAGCCCTCAGCTTTTCAAGGAGCAGATGGTAATAGGCTTTGAAAGAGTTTTCGAAATAGGCCCGTTTTTCAGGGCTGAGCCCTTCAACACGACTAAGCATCTTAACGAGTTCACCTCAGTAGATGTTGAAGTTGCTTTCGCGGACATGGAGGACGTCATGGTTATCTGCGAGAAAATGATAAAGCATGTTCATGAGAAGATAGTTGAAAAATGCAGAGATGAGTTTGAAAACCTAGGTTTAAAAATAAGAATCCCGGAGACTCCGTTGAAAAGATTCAAGTACAGCGAGATCATCTCCATGCTTAACGAGAAAGGGGTTAAAGTAGGTTTCGGAGACGATGTTGGAAGCGAGGAGCTGAAGATCCTTGAGGAGCTGAAAGAAAAGTATTATTTCATAACCCACTGGCCGAGTAAAATCAAGCCTTTCTACATAAAGGTCAACCAAGACGGTACTTCACAATCCTTCGACTTGAACTACGGCCCGTTGGAGCTGGGCTCCGGGGGAACCAGAGAGGAGAACAAGGAGAAGCTTGTAAGCCAGTTGATAGAGAAAAACCTTAATCCGAGCGATTTCTCATATCATTTGAAGGCTTTCGGATACGGCATGCCTCCTCATGCAGGATGGGCAATAGGTCTTGAAAGGCTTTTAATGAGCATACTTAGGCTCGATAACATTAGGGAGGCAACGCTATACCCAAGGGACAGGTTCAGACTGGAACCCTAGTCCTCTTCATCGTAGGCTTCTTCCTCAACGTCAGTTATACCGTTCTCAGTGATTTTAAACAGGCATTCTCCCTCAGGCCTGTCCAGGCTAACTATCAGTCTGGCGACTCTTAAACCCTGTTCACCCCTAGCCTTACGCAGGTATATTCTCGTGTGGCTCCTGTGCGCAAGAATGTGGCCTCCAACAGGATACGCCCCCATTCCGAAGATCTCGTCAGGCTTAGCCATAACCTGGTTGGTGACAACGATCACAAGGTTGAAGGCTTTAGAAAGACGCTCAAGCCTGTGAAGATGGGCGTTCAGCTTCTGCTGTCTTTTAACAAGGCTCTCCCTGCCTAAGTATTCGCTTCTGAAGTGGGTCGTCAGGGAGTCGACTATGACGAGCTTCACCCTCTTACTCTTAATGATTTCATCGAGACGTTCAGCTATGAGTATCTGATGGTCCGAGTTAAAGGCTTCAGCCACAGTGATGTTTTCAACAGTCTTAATCGGATCCAGCTTCAGATACTTAGCCATTGCGACAATGCGCTCAGGCCTGAAACTGTTTTCAGTATCGATGTAAACAACGTTTCCGTTTAAACCCCCTCTCTCCACAGGCAGCTGAACATTAACAGCAAGCTGATGGCTTATCTGGGACTTCCCTGTCCCATACTCCCCGAAGAACTCTGTTATCGTCATTGTCTCCAGCCCTCCTCCTAGGAGAGCATCCAGCTTCTTACTCCCCGTGGTGAGCTTCTGAATGTGCTCCCGCTGCTTAAGAATGTCTAGAGCTGAAACGAATTTAACCTCAATACTGCTTCTCGCCAGCGATATTATCTTGGCGGCGGTCTTATCAGGAATGCCCCCGCTTACAAGCTCGTTTACAGTAGCCGTCGCCAATGCTTCAACAGTAGTGTAACCCAGCTCCTTGAGCTTAGCGGCAGTAGAGGGACCTATACCTGGTATGTCCTCTATTGATTCGAAAACTTCCACTTCCCTAGATTCCTCTTCGCTCTCTTCCCCTGTTTTCCTCCTAACCATGATTTTTTCCTTCTGTTTAAACTAATAGGTTCTTCGAATGGTAGCTTATAAATGTGAAACCGATTCTCCGCAAAGGCTTTTCAAGCTTATAACTCCAGTATAGTGGAAACTTCAGATGACCAGCGATTACCGGGGGGAGGTCCGTAGGCTCTACGACACCATATCCGAGGAGTTTGACAGGACGAGGGTTAGACCAGACCCCTTTCTTGAAAAACTGGTTGACAGAGGTTTTTCAAGGGAAGCCGGCTTAACACTTGACAATGGTTGCGGAAACTGTAGGAACCTGAAAGCGCTTAGAGGCAGAACTATGGTTGCAGGAGACTTTTCGAGAAACATGCTTAAACAATGCGTGAAAAACGCTTCTGGAAAAGAGGTTCACTATGTGCAGTACGAGTTAACACACCTGCCTTTCAGGAACAGGGTTTTCGACAGCATAATATGTATTTCAGCAATACACCATTTGAGGGAGAATGATGCTGAGAAGGCTCTCAGAGAGATGAGAAGGGTTCTGAGCGACAAGGGATGGATGCTTGCCTCCTCATGGTCGATAAAGACGACCAGGGATAGGAAGTTTCTACGCAGGGCTAGAAGGATCGGCGGGAACTATTTCATGGTAAACTGGGGGCAGCATAGAAGATTCTACTTCCTCATCGACGGGAAAACCTTTAGCAAGATGTGTAATAAGGCAGGCTTCAGAGACGCGATTACCCTAGAATACGGGATGAACAATTACAGCCTAGTGGACAGGAGAACCAGAGAAGCCGGAGCACATGGAGAAGCTTCAACTGATAAGAATGATAGATGAACGGAGAAGGAGCACAAATCGCTTATTAGGCCTCTCAATAATGTAGGCTACTAAAAGTGCGGTATTACCTCATTATCTCAGGTCTTAAACACTGAAAGATTGCTCTTATATCCGATCAAGCCAAACGTGAACCTCATCCTCCCAAGCTTCCACGTCCTCGATCTCAAGGTTCTCAACGCTTACGTTTAACTTATAGCCCAAGATCCGTTCTGCCAGACCTTCCTTTATTAACTTATTGGTTAAAGAATCTAGAAACCCTTTTATATTCGAGAAAAAGTGATGAACAACTTCGATAAGTATCTTGCTGGCCTGATGGGATTCTAATTCGCAAAGTAGGCAGATCTCTGGAATGAATACTACTTTTTTACCTTTCATAACTTCCCTAACCCTAGGATCCTCGCCAAACTTCTCAGCGATATTTTTCATCAGTTCCTCCAATTCGTTTTCCACTTTTTCCATCGGATCCCGATACTGCATGCCGGCCGAGAAGACGGAATTAGTCAATTGAACCACAACAAAATCCACTTTAGTACTTCCCTGAAGGAGCGTCACGTTAAATAGGTGCTGAGCCAGATTATCGATACCTTTAGGACTGCTTACAAATGCAGTGACAGTATAGATAATTCCCTCCCTTCTCTCTCTTGCCAGAATCCACACCCCACATTCTTTAACGCTTTCATCCCACCTTTTGCTAACATACTTCTCGCAATTCCTTCCGACATCCTCGAATTCCTCACCCCAATACCAGACAGTAACACCCTGTTCCCTTCCCTCTCCCTTCCTTGTGTCCATCCACTGATTTTATTCAATTAGGACCTATTTATATGCTCCGATACTAATCTAATTACAATTATTCAATTATTAGCGGAGGCATAAGAAAAGAGTTTTTATTCTAGCTCAATTTTTAAAGCCACATTGCCCAGAAAAGGATGGTGCGGCTTTTATTGCGAGGAATGTCCGTATTTTCATAAGCTCTGCCGCGGTTGCTCTTTCAAAATGTGCCTCGTAGCACAATGCCAGAGAGGTTTCCAATATACTGGAATAACCTATCCCAAGTCTTTCTGCAGACTCCAGCCTTATTGCCCGATTAAAACAGCGAATAGATCCTTTGTGCAAATGTCTTCATTAAGCAAAAAGTTGATGACCAAAATCGGTTTCGAAAGATTCATCCCTCAAATCGATATTAGTGATAAAAAGTCATGGTTCTGGAGACATGGCGTAGAATTGCCAGAAATATTTGTTCCTCTTTGGCAGCTTTTGGTTGACAAAACCCTCCTTGAAGAAGTTTCCTTAAAAGGCTTACATGACTTCCTAGGGTTTAATGGAAGGATTTTCCTTTCATTAGTGATGCCCGACGAACTTCTCGATAATCTTAGGTTTAAGGATTATTTCAGGCTGGTTAAAAACCTTGGGCCGGATGCTACAATGATTCCGGATAACTATACTTACGTGGATGACCCACTTTTTCTATCATGGTCTCAAACCGTAAGGCTCGTTTCCCTCGCAAACGACTTCCTCAAGCTTGACATCCCGTTAATCGGCTTAATCAAGGGCGCCAACCATCTTCAAATAGATTGGGCTATTAGGAAGCAGGTTGAAATGGGCTACGTTTCCTTCGCGATGCCCGCGAGGGAGCTTTTCGAAGACAATCTCCTGGGTGACCTTTTGCCCAGCGCCCTGATGAGCCTGAAGTGGTTTTCTAAGAGGACTAGAACGGATTTCGAATTGCTGCTCTACGGTATCGGCCGCAGGCTTAAGTACAGGGAGATAGGTAGCTACAGCAATCTTTCTTGGTTTCTAGAAGCAAAACAAGGACATTACTTTAAAGGAGGAAAATTGTACAACTTCAAAGATCCGGAAATCAGATTCGAGGAGTGTACTTGCGAAGCATGTAGAGGGATGATGCCACAGGAATTGATCGATCTGATGTTAAGTGATAAGGAGCTGGGGCTCAAGACACTTGCTCTCCACAACCTGCTCGACATGAATAGAGCTTTAACGAGAGGAAGATAAATGGGCGGAGGCTCTAGGGTTAAGCAGTATGAAAGGAGATTCTTTGAGGGAGAGCAAGTACGAGGGAAAGGAGAAGAAGAGTCCTTTCATGTCTTAAGAACCTTTGAGAGATACGAGGTTCGCGAAGCAGAAGGCGGTGGATATGAACTACTTAAAGAAGGTAAAGTTATCGGAATCTTTTCTGAAGCCAAGGTTGAAGGAGGCAGGATTGTTTTTAAGCTGAGTAAAGGAATGAGTTTGGAATTTTTAGATGGAAAAGTTAGGGAAATACTTACTCCAGAAAAGGCAGAGTTATGCGGTTTAATAGCCTCTGACGGTGGAATTTACATTAATAGTGAGAAAAGCGTATATGAGGTTTATTTCGATAGTGAGGATAAGGAACTCGCTGAACTTTTCATTAACTTAATTAGAGAGGTCTACCATGAAACTGCCCGCGATTATATCCGTTTTGAAGACACGGGAGAAGGAGAGAAAGCCTACCATAAGCCAAGGATATATAGCAAGAAGATAGCTTACGATTTAGCAAATCTGGGCATTAAGGGGCCAGAGGACTTTGAATTTCATCCGCCTGTAGCCCATTTAGACGAAGAAGGGAAAAGGGCATACTTAAGAGGTTTCTTCTCTGGCGACGGAAATATCTCCATGACAGGAGAACGTGCTCATAGTATTCGCATCTACTCAACATACAAAGAGGGGTTGGAAGAAGTAAGACAGATGTTCATAGACTTAGGATTTCATCCTCATGAGATTCGCACAGATCATAGGAAACCAGGATGGCGCGATCTACATAGTTTTACTATTCCTGCAGAGGACCACCTGAAATTCATAGAGGAAATAGGCTCTAGGAAGCCGGAGCACATGGAGAAGCTTCAACTGATAAGAATGATAGATGAACGGAAAAAGTAGGATAAAACTTTTAACCATCCAGCCTGTTCTAACTCCGGTACCCGCGGCGCTGGTCTAGCCTGGTTAGGACACCAGCCTTCCAAGCTGGGAATCCCGGGTTCAAATCCCGGGCGCCGCAAAAACATAATAACCTTCTAGTGTTTTTCCTAAGAGTTTAAATGGGAAAGAGGAAGGCGGTGCTCATCGCGAAGGAGAGGATAGACATCCTGCTTAGGCTTGCCCTGGAAACCGCGGAATCCGATTTGAGCAGGGCCGAATCGTACGCTAGGCTTGCCTGGAGGATTGCTGAGAAGTATAATCTTAGGAAGAAGACTGTTTTGAAAAGATATTTCAGATGTAGCAAGTGCAAGAACCCGCTGATTCCGGGCCGCAGCCTTAGGATTAGGATCTTGAAAGGCAAGGGGGTGGGGCTTATCTGTCTGAAGTGCGGCGGCGTCAAGCTTATTCCTGTTTTCCACGAAAAAGATAAGAATCTGGATGTTGAAACCTATTCGACCAAGCTTGACTCTAGAGCTTGCGGCTGAAGCCGAGCGTTTCACGAAAGCGTTCATACTGTTGTTCGTCATTCTTGATTCTGTCGGAAACATTCCTGTATTCCACACTTTCCTAGAATCCTTTTCAAGCGAAAGGAAGAGGAAAATAATAAGGGAGTCCATTGTCGCCGCAACAGCCGTGTTAGTGTTCTTCGCCCTTCTTGGAACCATAATGTTCAACTTCCTAGGGATAAGGCTTTACGACTTCTACGTCGCCTCAGGAATGGTTCTCGTAGCAATATCCTTGAAATACATACTTGTGGGCGAGGAGAGTGAGCTGAGAGGGGAGAGGGCGGAGGAGATATCTGTATTCCCTTTAGCTACGCCGCTTCTCGCAGGCCCGGGGAGTATTTCCACAGTCATAATAATATCTAATCCTCCGTACAATATTTTCACCTGCATACTAGTAATACTGCTTAACGCGGTTTTAGCATATGTGATTCTCGTGAACGGTGAGAAGATTATGGTGAGCATAGGCAGAACGCCTTCGAAGCTTATTGCTAAAATATTCAACCTGATAATAGTGGCTTTCGGAATAGTTATGATTAGAAACGGTTTAGAAGGGTTTCTACAGTTATCCGGCTGACCGTAGTAAAGTTAATATAGTGGCGGAGTGGTCTCCGCCAAGGAGGTGTGTATCATACGCATGACCAGTAAAGCCCAAAGGGGGCGAGACTACCTGCGTTACAGAGACAGCGACACCTCTATCACAGACTGTTGAAAAACAATATCGTTTTAAACCCGTTTTAGGAGGGGTTCGTAATGGTTTGGAGAGGATATATTACTGAGGCTAAAATACCTGACAGGGTGGTTATTTTCGACACTACTCTAAGGGACGGTGAGCAGACTCCGGGGGTCGCGCTTACGCCTGAGGACAAGCTTAAGATAGCGAGGCAGCTGGACGCGCTTGGAGTACCCGTATTAGAAGCAGGCTTCCCGGCGACATCGCGTGGCGAGGAGGAGGCTATTAGGCTGATAGTTAAAGAAGGGTTAAACGCGGAGATCGCTGCCCTATCCAGATGTCTAAAGGAGGATATTGAGAAGGCCGCTTCAACCGGCGCAGGCAGAATACATCTCTTCATAGCGACCTCTGACATACATTTGAATAAGAAGCTGCAGATAAGCAGGGATGAAGCCGTACGCAGGGCGGTTGAATCCATAGACCTCGCTAAATCCTACGGTATGAAAATAGAGTTTTCAGCCGAGGACGCGACTAGGACGAGCATTGATTTCCTAGTGGAGTTTTACAGGAGGGTTGAAGAAGCTGGGGCAAGCACAGTTGATATTCCTGATACTGTTGGCGTTGCAACACCCTTCGCCATGAGGGAGATTGTTAAGAGGGTTCGTGAAGCCCTGAGGATCCCGGTTGCGGTACACTGTCACAACGACATGGGCCTAGCTGTCGCGAACACGCTTGCAGGCATTGAGGGAGGGGCTGCTGAGGCGCATGTAACAGTCAACGGGCTTGGAGAGAGGGCTGGAAACGCTAGCCTGGAGGAGGTGGCGGTTTCCCTGAAAGTATTATACGGTGTTGAAACAGGCTTGAAGTTTAAAGAGATATACAACACCTGCAGGCTGGTCTCCCTGATAACCGGCATAGCAATACCTGTGAACAAGCCTATAGTTGGGGAAAACGCTTTCTCCCATGAGAGCGGGATCCATACTCATGGCGTAATAGCATCCCCAGAGACTTATGAGCCGATAGACCCAGGGTTCGTCGGGGCTCGGAGAAGGCTGGTGGCTGGGAAGCACGCCGGCGTCCACGGGATTTCAGCGCAGCTTGAGGAAATGGGATATAGGCTGAGCGAGGAGGAGTTGAAACAGGTTCTTAAAATAGTTAAGGATATTGGTGACAAGGGTAAGAAGGTTACTGACACGGAACTCGCCTCGATAGCTGAAAGCGTTATAGGATACGGGGTCGGTGAGAAGGACCGCATCGAGCTTGAAGAGCTTCTGGTGGTTACAGGGTTGAACACGACGCCGACGGCAACAATAAAGATAAGGAGAGGGGAACAGGCGTGGAGGGGAGCTGAGTTCGGAGTCGGGCCGATAGATGCTTCGATGAAGGCGGTCAGCAGGCTTCTCGGCGACCTGGTTAAGATAAAGCTTGAAAGCTTCAGGCTGGAGGCGATAACGGGAGGCACAGAAGCGCTTGCAGAGGTCACGGTCAGGGTTTCAGACGATGAGGGGCGGAGCGTGACTGCGAAAGGATTCAGCGAGGACATTGTGCTAGCAGGGGTTTACGCGATACTGAATGGGGCCAACAGGCTTCTGCAGATTAGGAAGAGGGCTGGCGGATGACTGGTTTAACGGCAATTCAGAAAGTGGTTTCCAGGAAAACAGGCAGGCCCCGTGTGGAAGTGGGTGAAATAGTGGAGGCTAAGGTGGATTTTCTAATGCTGCACGAGGTGACTGGGCCGCTGGCTGTCGAACAGTTTGAAAAAATCTCTGGGAAACTCTGGGATCCCAGCAGGGTGATAGTGGTTTTCGACCATGATGTCCCCCCGAGCACGATAGAGCTGGCCAGCCAGATGAGGAGGATGAGAAGCTTCGTTAGAAAACACGGGGTAAGAAACTTCTTCGAAATAGGGAGGGGAGGCATAGCTCACCAAGTCCTCTTCGAAGAAGGCTTCGACGTGCCCGGCTTCCTGATAGTCGGCGCGGACAGCCATACTTGCACAGCTGGGGCGACCGGCGCAATTGGAATAGGCGTCGGCTCTACTGATGCTGCTGTCGTACTAGCGACTGGAGAAATATGGCTGAGGGTTCCTGAAACACTGCTGGTCGAAATTAACGGTAGGCTTGGGAAAGGAGTTTTCGCGAAAGACGTTGCTTTAAGCATCGTCGGGAAAATCGGCAGCAATGGGGCAACCTACAAGGCTCTGGAGTACTCTGGTGAAACAGTAAGAATGATGTCCCTGTCTGAACGCCTTACTCTTGCAAACCTCTCCGTGGAGACTGGTGCTAAAACCGGGATCGTTCAAACAGATTCTAAAAGCATTGAGTACGCTGAGCACTATGGGAAATGCAGCGGGCTGCTGGAAGTAAGAAGCGACCACGACGCAGACCTTGAGAAGATCGAGATGGATGTTTCAAACCTGGAGCCTGTTGTAAGCCTGCCGCACAGCGTGGACAACGTTAAGCCCGTCGCAGAGGTTGAAGGCCTTGAGATAGACCAGGCTTTCCTAGGCTCCTGCACGAACGGGAGGTTTGACGATCTTCACGTAGCCTTCAGGATACTTAGGGGGAGAAGGATCGCGCCGGGTGTAAGGCTAGTGGTCAGTCCAGCTTCAGTTAAAGTGTACACGGAGGCTTTGAGAGCAGGAATCATTGAGGAGATTGTGCGAGCCGGTGGAATAGTGACGAGCCCCACGTGCGGCGCATGCCTAGGAATGTCCAGAGGGGTTCTTGCAGAAGGCGAGGTTGCGGTTTCAAGCAGCAACAGGAACTTTATAGGCAGGATGGGCGATAAGAAGAGTAGAGTATTCCTCGCCTCCCCAGCTACGGTGGCTGCGTCAGCGGTGGAGGGGAAAATAACTGACCCGAGGAGGCTTCTGGCTTGAAAATACGCGGCAGGATTATTAGGCTTGGCGACAATGTGGACACAGACGTTATAATACCTGCAAGATACTTGGTGACTCATGATGCTGAGGTTCTTGCAAAACATGTTTTCGAAGACTATTATCCTGAATTCAGGGTGAAGGCGTCTGGTGGAGCAATAATAGTTGCCGGTGAGAATTTCGGGCTGGGGAGCTCCAGGGAGCACGCGGTAATAGCTTTGAAACACTCCGGTGTGAAAGCCGTAGTCGCCAAGTCCTTCGCGAGAATCTTTTACAGGAATTCTATAAACCTGGGTCTTCCAGCGCTTGTCATCCGGGAGGCTGAGGGTTTAGACAGGCTTAAGGATGGGGATGAGGCTGAGCTTGACGTTGCCAACGGGGTTTTAACGATTATCAAAACTGGGGAGAAGTTTTCCTGCGATAAAATGCCTGAATTCATCATGAAAATAATAGAGGCGGGAGGTTTAATAAACTATTTTTTGAAGAAAAACGGTTAAATCCAGTGGAAGGCTTGGCCCGATAACTATTTATAAACCGGCTCCGCATAAAGCTATTACTGTTGCAGCGGAGAGAGGCGGTTAGAAGGGAGGCTGTAGGCACTTACTCCTGCGAGCAGTGTGGACATTCACTCAGCCCCGAATACAAGTTCTGCCCAGCCTGCGGAACCCCGCGGAAGGGAGTCTCCTATGTGAGAAGGGTTTCAACAGGCAACCAGGCTATAGACGAGATCCTGGAGGGCGGTTTCGAATCAGGTAAAACATACCTGCTCGCTGGAGAGGCTGGAACCGGGAAGACGATTTTCAGCCTGCAGTACCTCCTATACGGGGCTAAGAACAACGAGCCTGGGATCTATGTTACGATAGACGAGAGGCCGGAGATGCTTGTGAGGGACGTGAGGAACTTCGGCTGGGATCTTCAGCCCCTTGTGGAGACAAGGAAGCTCGCGATCCTACCGGTTAGAAGATACTTCACCTCCAAGATGTGGGGAAGAGAGATGGACGCTATAGTCAACAACATAATAGAGGAGCTTGACAAGAGGAGGAGGGAAATAGGGGCTAAGAGGCTTGTCATAGATCCCATAGCCCCGCTGGTAACCACCTACTCGAACGAGGTTGCATGGGTTAGAGAATACATCAGGAGCCTCATATTCTCGATCGAGGAGAAGCTCGGCGTAACCACCGTGATAACATCGGAGGTCCCCACCGGGGAGAACATGATGAGCAGGTATGGTGTTGAAGAGTTTCTGGCGAGCGGCGTCATAATACTCTCCATATCTAGGGTTGGAAACTCCATTATAAGAACGATGTTCATAAGGAAGATGCGCTGGACCGCGGTGAACCCGATAATCTACAGGTTTGAAATAGAGAGGGGCCGCGGAATAGTTCTTAAAGAACCTTTAAGCTAAGCGGGCAGCCTGGTTCCGCACCTGAAGCAGAATTTGTAGCGCGCGTTGTTAATGGCTCCGCATTTCGGACAGGTTTTAGTGCCTGCACCACCAGCTTCGTCGGCAGCAGGCCGCGGCGTAGCGGCTACGGTTTCAACCTGCTCCAGTTCTGCCTCATCGGGTTCAGCAGGCTCCTTGAAAGAAGGCTGCACTTCAGGAACCCCGGCTGCACTGCTAGCGGGAGCAACCTGAACCTCCGGCTCCCTCGGCGCATAGACAGGTGGCTTCGCCGAAACCTGCTCCCTAAGCTGGGCCTTCGGCTCCTCACGGGCTTCGACAGCAGGCTTCGCCGGCACAGGGGGCGCCGCTGGAACAGTAACCTCCTTCTTCAGTATGACGATGTCTTCAGCAGCGTCAACCTCGCTCCAGATGAACTCCATCTCCCTATTGTCTCTACCGACAACAACTATTCCAACAAGGTTCTCGCCTAGTACGAACCCTATGTCCTTAACGGTGCCGACGTACCGGCCTCTCTTATCGTAAACCTGTAGGCCTATTATCTTGTCTTTTCTAATTAGCAACCCGTAGAGGAATTCTCTCGGGGTGACTTTTATTCTTTATCTCTACATTAGTATACAATGCTTACAACTAAAACGTAGTGTTTAACAGGCAGTGAAAACGTTTTCTAGGCCTTAGAAGTTGCTTAAAGACATTTTTCCGCGGCGGCGGAGAAAAAGCCCTTCACAAGCCTGCTGACGGAATCCTCGAGAAGCATCCTAGCCTCCCTGTCCTTCTGAACCATCAGGCTAAGCATGGAGGAACACTCCTGTAAAGTTTTCTCCCTGGCTGCAAGCATCTTCGCGTCAGCCTCAGGCGAGCCCGCGCCCAGTGACACGCGCTTCGAAACGAGAACACGCGTGTCGGCTTCCCTCAGAATGCTTGCAAGTAGACTGCTAATATCTCTACCCAACACGTGTAGGGAAATCTCCTTTAGATCGCCCTCGGTAAGACTAGTCATCCTCTTACCCGTTTTAACGCTGAGCTTCACGATCTCCCCCACCAGCCTGTGGGCAAGCCTGAAGGGAACCCTGGCCTCCTCAACTATTCTTTCAGCAACGTCCAGGGCGATAATGCTTGGCTCAGTTAAAGACCTTATTCTCTCACGGTTCTCCTCGAGGTTCTCGAGAACAATCCTGACGATCCTAACGGCCTCCCTGGTTGTTTCAATCGCCTCGATCAACGGAGGCTTAGTCTCTTGAAGATCCCTAACGTAGCCGCTGGGCACCGCCTTGCAAACCATTGAAAGCTGGGCCAGGCTTGAGAAAACCCTCCCCGTCCTCGCACGGGTCAGCTCAAGTATGCACGGGTTCTTCTTATTAGGCATTGCGCTAGACGGGAACGCCAGCTCATCCGGAAGCGTGAAGAAACCATACTCTGAGGTAAGCCAGATAATCAGGTCCTCCATAATCCTGCTCAGGTTAAGCATGAGAATGTTAAGGTTTGAAACAACCTCCAGCGCAAAGTCCCGTGACGAGACAGCGTCGAACGAGTTCTCCACAATCCCGTCGAACCCTAGTAGCCTCGTAGTTAGGCTCCTGTCTATTTTAAGAGAGGAGCCGACTATAGCAACGCTCCCCAACGGATTCTGGTTAACCCTTTTAAACGATTCTGAGAGACGGTTGAAGTCGCGCAGAAACATGTCGAAATAACCTAGGAAGTAGTGTGAAAGGGGAGCGGCCTGAGCCTGCTGAAGATGAGTGTAGAACGGGAAAACTATGTCAACGGTCTCCCTAGCCTTCCTTAGAAGAGTCTCCTCAAGCTTAAGCAGTTCCCCCATGATGCTTAAAACCTCTCTTCGAGTCTTAAGCCTCACCGCCGTGACAACCTGGTCGTTCCTGGAGCGCGCCGTGTGAACAAGACCTCCGACCTCCAGCCCAGCCTGCTTAACCACATAAGACTCTATCAGCTCATGAACATCCTCATACTTCTCAAGGTCTAGCTGGCTCAAGTCTTCTTCCCGAAGCCTTTTAAGAGCCTCGAGAATCCGTTTAAGCTGCTCCTCAGTAATATAGCCCTGCTCCATAAGCATGAAGTCATGCGCAACCGTGCACTCAATATCCTCGCTGAGTATCCAGAGGTCTTCCCTGATGCTGGACACGTATCTCGTGGCCTCTGAGGAAACCGGCCCAAGCCTGCTCCGGTATATGCCTCCACCAACATCATGCTCCATGGGCAACTCTAAACCTGATGAACCTGCGGAAACCGGCTAATAAGGGTTACATAAGGCTCTTCCGGAAAAGCCCCTCGGAAAACTTAAAAACGGCTTGAAACAATCGTTCAACCAAGGGTTAAAGGAAAGCCGTCATGATGGTTGAAGAGAGGCTGGAACTCGGGAGGCTTGTCACATTCATACCTAACAAGCATATTCCGATACACAACTGGTTCTATTACAAGGAGGCTTTTTCCCGCGACTTCGTAGTCCTTATGGCTAGGCAGCTCGGGCTTGGAGAAGACTCCTGGGTGCTGGACCCGTTCTGCGGCGTCGGCACAACCCAGCTTACAGGGAAGGAGCTTGGGATAAACAGTGTCGGCGTCGACGTGGCTGAGCTACCTGTTTTCGCCTCCAAGGTTAAGACTGCCAACTACGATGTTGAGCAGCTCCGGAGGGTTTCTGAAAAAGTTTTCTCGGAAAAGTTCAGGAGGCCCAGCCTAGGTGGGTTAAGCAGGCTTGTTAGAAGAGCCTTTCCGAGGCATGTTCTGGAGGACGTGCTGTTCTTCAGAGAGATCGTTGAAAACATTGAGGACGAGGCTGCGAGAGGCTTCTTCAAACTCGGCTTGATAAGCGCCGCCATGAAAGCATCCTACGTGGTGAAGGACGGCGGCCTCCTTAGAATAGTTAAGGAGAGGAGCGCCCCGCCTTTCAGAAAGTTCTACAGGAACAGGATTAGGAGGATGATTAAGGATGTTGAAGCCACAAGGATGCTTAACCCTAAGGTGGCGACTTTCAAGGCTGACTCGAGAAACCTAGGGTTCCTCGAGGACGAGATGTTCGACGCAGTCATCACTTCACCACCTTATTTGAACAAGATAGAGTACACTAGGGTTTACAGCGTTGAAAACGAGCTTTTCTTCAAGGGCTCTGAACCCATGCTGCGCTCATACATAGGCGATGCGGTTAGGCTCGCCGAGGGTCCTGGAAACATTGGGAACATGCCTGCGATAGTTGAAGCCTATTTTCAGGATCTACGCCGGGTTCTGTCTGAGCTACACCGTGTTCTCAAAAAGAACGGGAAGGGTGTTTTCGTCATAGCTCAAGGAGTTTTCCCGACGGGCGTTGTTGAAACAGAGAAAATATTCGTTGAAATGGCTGAGGAGATTGGGTTCGAAACCGAGAGGCTCTGGCTGGTTAACAGGAGGGTTGCAACCAGGGACCGGGTTGTTAAGATCGGCTATGCTGACGAGTATATTGTTTTCACCCGTAAGCTGTGAAAAAGACTCTAAAGCCTGAAGCTGGCCTCCATGCTTGGACGTATTGGTTTAGAATCGTAGCCGAGCCTCCTAAGCTCCCTGGAAAACTCCTCTGGGAAACCATGGACTGTGAAAACCTTCTCCGGACTTGTTTCCCTAACGATTTCCATCAGGCCGTTGAAATCAGCATGGTCGCTCAACGGGAAAGCCTTGTCCACGCCCAGCGCCTCGCTGTACCAGTTGAAAAGCGACCTGCCTGAGAAGCTTATGAAGACAGCCCCATACTTTCTTTTGACAAGCTGCATGAAAGCATTCCTGCCTGAGACATTTGGATAGTATAGAGCCCAGGAGCCGTCCGGCAGCTCCGTGGACTGAGGTGTGAAAACCTTCTTCCCCCCTATTCCCACGGAGAAAAGCCTGTACACATTGTTATACTCAGCTATTGATGGTGAAACATATGTTTCAACAACACCCTGGAGAACAGGATCAAGAACCATTTGAACATGCTGAGACTTGCCCAGCGGATACCCCATTAGAACCATTGGCCTTCCCTTCCTGACTGTTTCACTCACGTAGTCGACAATCTCACCTATCAGCTGTCTCCTCGGGGGGAAAACCAGGCTGGGACGACCGTAGTTAGACTCTATTATCAGCGTGTGAACCCTCGGGAAGCGTTGCCTAGGTATGCTTTCAACCGGTGAAGTGTTAACGTCCCCCGTGTACAGTATTCCACCCATATCGGTTTCCACGAGCAGGGCTTTAGACCCTAGAATATGGCCTGAGTCCAGAAGAATGAAAGGATTCTGCTCGGCACGCTTGACTTCAAGCCCCCTTAGAGTCGAGAGCAGAAGAGTCTCCTCCGAGCATACCGCCAGTGTTCTCCTAGCTTCAGACTTACCCAGGTGGTCGAAGTGAGCGTGAGATATGAAAAGATAGTCCAAAGCCTCATCGGAGCCTATTTTCAGAAGCTTTTCCCCTTCTCTCAGGCGAATGGTTGCGAAACGGTCAAGCTTAACCGAAAAACCCTTTGAGCATGCTGCAGACATCGGCTAGGTGAAAAACCTGTTTCCCCTCAGCTTAGCTAGAAACCGGCTTTCAAGCTTCTTAGCCGGCGGAGCCCATTTCCGCCTCCTTTCTTCAAGATCATCACTGTTGACGAGCAGGTCAAGCCTCCTGCCCGGCACGTCTACAAGTATCTCGTCGCCATCCTCCACGAGCGCTATGGGTCCGCCAGTGTACGCCTCCGGAGAAACATGGCCTACCGCAATACCGCTCGTGCCGCCGGAGAACCTTCCGTCAGTGACAAGCGCAACCCTTTCAACAAGCTTCCTTCCAACTATTAGCGAAGTTGGCATGAGCATTTCACGCATCCCTGGGCCGCCTAAAAGCCCCTCGTAGCGCACGACAACCACGGTGTTCACCGTGAAATCCTCTTTCTCAAGAGCTTCAACAGCCTCCTCCTCAGAGTTGAAAACCCTAGCCCTGCCTCTGAACGTTCTAAGCTGAACAGGAGTCCCGGCGAGCTTAATCACAGCACCCTCTGGCGCCAGGGATCCCCATAGCACCGCTATGCCCCCTTCACTCCTGTAAGGGTTATCCGGGGAACGTATGAACGTGCCCCTCGGATCAGGAAACTCTTCAACAAGCTGCCTGAGGCTTTTACCAGTAACGGTTAGAACATCAAGGTTAAGATGTTTTCTAAGGACTCTCATAAGCGAGGGGACTCCGCCAGCGTTGTAAAAGTCAAACATGAGCCCTTCGCCAGACGGCCTCATCAGAACCAGCGTAGGTATCCTCCTGCTCAGCTCGTCGAAAGCCTTCAGCGAAAGCTCGTAGCCAGCCTCCTTGGCTAGAGCACTCAGATGGAGAACAGTGTTGGTGGAGCCTCCTAGAGCATTGTCGACAATTATCGCGTTGACGACGCTTTCAGGCTTAACAATATCCTTGAACCTTAAGCCCTCCCTCCAGAGCCCAACTATCCTCCTCCCTGACTCGTATGCGAGAGTCTTCTTACCCTCGTCCTCAGCGTGAGTAGCAGCCATGCCCGGGAGCGACAGGCCCATTGCCTCAACAAGGCAGGCCATAGTGTTCGCGGTGAACAGGCCGGCGCAGCTCCCGGCACCCGGGCAGGCGACCCGTTCAAACTCCCTCAGCTCCTCAAGCGTAATCCTCCCCTCACGGTACTCTCCCAGGGCCTCGAAGACTGAAACCAGGTCCACCCTCCTCCCCTTGAACACGCCCGGATACATGGGGCCGCCTGTGACGAATATGGATGGAAGGTTCAGCCTTGCCGCCGCCAGCAGGTGGCCGGGGACAATCTTGTCGCACGAGGATATGAAGACCAGGGCGTCGAACATGTGTGCCGAAACCATTATCTCAACCGTGTCCGCGATAACCTCCCTGCTAGGCAGCGAGAACCTCATCCCATCATGGTTCATAGCAATACCGTCGCAGACGGCGATCGTGTTGAAGACGAAGGGAACTCCGCCTCCGTCTCTAACACCCTTGGAAACGTTTTCCGCGATCACGTCGAGGTGAACATGCCCCGGCACAACGTTAGTGTAGGAGTTAACTACGCCTATGAAAGGCTTGTCGAAATCCTCGTTTCTCAATCCTAGGGCGTGGAGCAGAGCCCTGTGCGGAGCCCTGTCCACACCCTTCTTTACAGCGTCGCTCCTCATCAAGCCTTTCTCAACCGTACACCATCGACCTTATTTTCCTCCCAACTGTCTCTATCATGTGGTTTCTCTCCCTTTCGACAAGAGTCTTCAGAACAACCTGGTTGGAACTGTTCTCCAGTATCCACTCCCTTGCGAAAACACCTGTCTGAACGTCTTCAAGAAGCTTCCTCATCTTCCTCTTAACATCCTCGTCTATAAGGAGTGGGCCGCGCGTAAGACCGCCGTACTTAGCGGTGTCGCTGACAGCCTGCCACATGCCGGATAAGCCTTTAGACCAGATGAGGTCGACGATAAGCTTCAGCTCGTTTAAAACCTCGAAGTACGCAACCTCAGGCTGGTATCCTGCTTCAACAAGGATTTCGAAGCCGCTTTTAATGAGCGACGAGACCCCGCCGCAGAGAACAGCCTGCTCGCCGAAAAGGTCTGTCTCAACCTCCTCCTTGAAGGAGGTCTCTATCAGGCCGATTCTACTCAGCCCAACAGCCTTAGCAACCTCCCTGACTGTTCTCGAAGCATTACCAGTGTAATCCTGGTGGACAGCTATCAAGCCGGGGACCCCGGTTCCGCGGACATACGCGTCCCTTAACGCGGGGCCTGGCGCCTTAGGAGCCACGAGTACAACGTCAAGCCAGGGGGAGGGAACTATCTGCCTGTAGTGAACGTTGAAAGCATGCGCGAAAACCAGTGTTGAACCCTTTGAAACATTCGGCTCAACATGATCCCTGTAGACAGCAGGCTGAGCAGGATCAGGTATTAGCATGAGAATAATGCTGCTCCTCTTAACGGCCTCGCCTATCTCGTAGACTTCGAAACCATCCTCGGAAGCCTTTTTCCACGATGCGCCTTCTCTTCTCAAGCCTATTATCGTCTTAACGCCGCTGTCCCTAATGTTCTTAGCCTGAGCCTCACCCTGGGAGCCGTAGCCTATTACGGCTACAGTCTTATTCTTAATCAGCTCAATGCTTATCTCGTCATCCCTTATTATCCTAGCCATCCCTCAGTCACCCCTACTCCACGGCCGCGTTTTCTTTTAAGCTTTTTACTTTCTGAAACGGTTCAGAGTGTGAATCATCACGCCGCTCCTCGAGAAGCTTTCAATACGGTCTTTAAACTCCTCCTTGAAATCGTCAACCGTCCTAGGGTCGGCTAGGAGCTCTACTAGAAGCCTGGAGCCGCTGAGCAGGGTTGTCCTAGCCCTATACCTGACCCTAATATAGTCGCTCACACTCGTGTCGCAATCCTTCAGCACGGCTACGAAGGCCTCCCTTATCACGTCGTACTCCAGAGAACCCGTCTTAACCTCGAAGACGCACGGGTTTTTCTCAAGAACCTTCACGATGTTTTCAAACTTCTCCTGTGGCAGGCTGAAGGTCAGCGATATCTCAGAGGTCTTTCCGTTAACCATGCCTACAGTGATCGTGTCAATGTTTATCGCCCTCCTCGCGAATATTGATGATATTCTCTCCATCACGCCGGGCATGTTGAGAACCCTGAGCACGATGAACCTCTTATTCCCATCTGAAGCCATTCGTGCCCTACCTCCTTACGATGACGCTGTCAAGCGGGGAAGCCGGGGGAACCATTGGGAAAACATTATCCTCCCTCTCAACAATAACGTCCAACACAGTCGCCTCATCCTGCTTCAAAGCGGTCTCAAGAGCCTCTTTAAGCTCGCTTATCCTAGTCACTTTAAACCCTCTGGCGCCGAAGCCCTCTGAAACCCTAGCTATGTCAGCCCTACCCTTCAAGTCCACAGCAATATACCTTCTTCCGTAGAAAAGCTCCTGCCACTGCCTAACCATCCCCAGGAAATAATTGTTGAGAACAATTACTATGATCGGCAGATTATAGTCTACTGAAACCGGAAGCTGGTTGCAAGTCATAAAGAAGCTCCCGTCCCCAGCTACGTCGAAGACACGGCTCCCCGGGAAGGCTGCCTTAACCCCGATCGCAGCCGGAAGCCCGAAGCCCATTGTGCCAAGACCGCCGGAGGATATGAACTGTCTTGGACGCTTGGCTGTGAAGTGGAGCGAAGCATACATCTGGCACTGGCCCACCTCCGTCGTCACGAAGTCTTCAGCCCTAACATAGTCGTTCAAAACCCTGACGGCGGCACTCGGGTCAACCGGGACAGCATCGTAATCATAGAGGAACTCGGACTCCTTCTTAAGCCGCCTCACCCTTTCACCCCACGTGCCAGCCTTACCCTTCTGGAAAAGCCTGAGAACCGTGCTGCGGATCCTGCTTAAAACCTGCTTAGCGTCGCCGGCGACGCCTAGGTCGGGCTTAAGCAGCTTCCCGATCTCAGACCTATCTATGTCAACATGAATCTTCCTAGCCCCCGGGGCGAAGCCGCTTAGCTTACCCGTGGTCCTGTCGCTGAACCTCATTCCCACTGCGAAAACAAGGTCGCTCTCCTGAACAGCCTTGATCGCGGCAAGCCTCCCGTGCATCCCAACTATGCCTAGAGACAACGGGTGATCCTCGGGAATACACCCCTTACCCATCAGCGTCGTCGCCACGGGAGCGTTTAGAAGCTCTGCGAGAGCAACAAGCTCGCTGGATGCGCCTGATATTATGACTCCGCCGCCGGCGATGAACACAGGCCTCTCAGCCTCAACCAGCATCCTGGATGCTGCTAGAATCTCCTCGTCGGAAGGAGAAGGGGGAGCATAAGAGTAAACGTAGAAATCATCGTCAGGCTCACCCTCCATAAGCTGAACATCCCTAGGGACATCTATGTGGACAGGCCCAGGCCTTCCGGATAAGGCTATTTTGAAAGCGTTCTCTAAGGCGGAGTTAAGCTCGTTCAAATCCCTAGGTAGAAAGTTCATCTTAGTCAACCCTATCATCATGGAGAAAACATTAGCCTCCTGGAAGCCGTCGTAGCCTATGAGCGGCGTCGCAACCTGGCCGGCTATGCTTAAAACCGGCGAGGAATCAAGGTAGGCGTTGGCAATCCCCGTGGCAAGATTTGTTGCGCCAGGCCCTGAAGTCGCGACGACGACGCCAACCATGCCGGTCGCCCGGGCATAGCCGTCAGCCATGTGGGCAGCACCCTGCTCATGCCTCGTCAGAATGAACTCTATGTCGCTCGCCTTATACAGCTCGTCTAGGAATGGGAGCACAGCCCCACCAGGCACTCCGAAGATGGTTTTAACCCCGTTCTCCCTCAGCTTCTCCACTAGCAGCCTAGACCCTGAAACCATTTTACAACACCCCCGGCAAAAAGCCTTTCGAAAACCCTTGTTCCCCTAGCGGAGGCTTGGCTTGCAGAGGGACTCCTGCAGTTGGCGGACGGTGTCCCGCCCCCTTGGAGCGTGAATACTATGGTACACTCAGCGCACCTCCTAAGCAGTGTGCGCACAGGGAGGCCTATATTAACCTTTCCCTTAAGCAGGCTAAATATCGTCGATACGGATATTCTTGGCTTCCAGCGAGCAAGCATATAAGGCTAAGACGTAAAGCAGCAGTGAAACGAGCAGAACTATCAGTATGAATGTATCAAGCCTACTGAATAAGCCGAAGAAAGCATGTGAGGGCACTTGATCCGATGACCGAATATACTGCAGCATCACCATGACGCTGAACGCCACTGTGGTGAAAATAAGCATGCACAGGAAAATTGCAGTGGATCTCGAAGGCTTCCTTAAAACCTCTCTAGAAACAATGTATCCGACTGATAATGCGAAAAGCCAAAAAGCATGCGTCGCCAAAGCAAAGAACCCCATCTCATAAGGAGAAGGCAGAACCTGTATCGAAGGTGTTAGAATTACTAAAAGTGTTATAAGTGTTTTAAGCTCTAAGAGAACAAGGGAGGCTAAGGAATGTGCTAAGAACGGTGCATATTCTGAAGTGTTGACATAAAGTTTCAACTTGACACCCTTATTTAAAAAATTCCCGCGCCAGACCTCGAGCTCGAAAAAGGTTGAATATAAAACTATAATCATCCACACTAAAGCCATTAACCGCATTATGTCTAGATCAGACTTATAATTATATATGATTGCAGAAAGAAATACTGTTGAAGCAAGCTCCAGCATTATGAAGAGCGGCGAGGTGAAGAAGAACTTCAGCTCCCGGTCGACAAGGCTAGCCAAGACGCGTCACTCCTCCATAAACCTGTTGGCGGACTCAAGCAGGTGCTGCCTGCTGCTGACTATCTTGTTCACAGAAGCGTTGCTCTTAACCAGGAACTCGAGAGTCCTCTGAATTCTCTCCGGAGTGTTTTCCAACTCTATTATCGCCTCCTTCTCACCCGTCGCATACCAGCTTACACCCATTTTCTCAAGCATTTCAATGTTGTTTTCAACGCTGAAGCCTGAGACATGTATCGAAAGCATGCCGGGGCCGCTCACCCCGGTGACGAAGCTCTCAGTATGGTCTAAGACGGCCTGCTGCCCGTTGTGGAAGATGATCACCCTGTCGCAAACATCGTCTAGGAGAACAGGCACTGTTGAAAACACGACTACAGCCTTACCTAGGTCCGTCGAGGTCTTTATGAAGTTCCGCATGAAGGAGGCGACATCGTACGTCGCCCCCCTAAACGGGTCGTAGAGAAGCACCACAGCCGGATCATGAATGAAAGCGGAGGCGAAGCAGAGCTTCCTCCTAAGGGAGAGGGAAAGCCTAGACCATTTAACCCTTGAAAAGTTAGCCGCTTCGAAGAGGGAGAGCAGCTCCCCAACCCTTTTAACAGCCTTCTCCCTAGGCATGCCGTGTAAAGAAGCTGCTAGCAGAAAATTCTCCATGACCGTCAGGTCTTCAACCAGGTTCATGGTGCAAGAGTAGAACCCAACCCTCCTGCTGAAATCCTTCCTGCTGAACCTTGGGTTGTTGAAGTATATTATGCTGCCTGAGGAAGGCCTCTCCAAGAGGAGCAGGAGCTTGAAAAGGCATTCGACCGGCTCAGTCCTGTTGGAAACAATCCCGAGTATTTCAGCACTATCCAAGACGAAGCTTGCCTTCGAAAGAAGCGTGTGCTCACCTTTTTTAAACGAGACGTCTGAAACCTTCAGCGGCGCGCCCACGGGTTCAGTGAGGCTCAACCTTAAGCATCCTCCTTACGGTGGAAGCTCATAACTCAAGATCACGAGCACACGGCTCAAAGGCCAGAGAATTCATCGTCTTCCACCGCGTTAACAATACTTGAGAACAGAAGCTTTTAAGCTTTCCCATGGGGAACACGGGCAGGGCTTAAAGATAAGCCTTATCTAAACGAACCGCCTGGCTAAAACGGTTTAACGAAACGCGTGATGCTTTCCAGGCAGCGTTCACTCCCCCTGGGGATAAAACTTTTAACCATCCAGCCTGTTCTAACTCCGGTACCCGCGGCGCTGGTCTAGCCTGGTATGACACCAGCCCCCCAAGCTGGGAATCCCGGGTTCAAATCCCGGGCGCCGCATTCTCACACGTTTGGCTGAGTCAATCGTCTTAAGACGGGCTTAACGCCGTCTCGTGAAAAAACACTGTCAAAATTGTTTTCGCACTGTTAAAAAAAGAATATATGCGGGCGGCGTGCCTGCAACCAGTATGCCGTATGCTAAGAGCATCCCGCTGGCCTTTCAAACAGACTGTTGGAAGCCCAACGTAGGATGAGCCTGAGATGACGAAGCCCAGCGATAGGGTTTTAAAGTGCGTCGACAAGGGTTTAAGCCGTCTAGGCGGAACTGTAAAACACGTGGTGTACTGGTATATTGAAAACGAATACGGCTTGAAGAGGGAGGAGATACCTGAAAAGCCCGAGGAGTTTGTGAAGGGCCTTGAAAAAATGTATGGCCCGGGAGCTAGAGTAATAGAGTTAAACATTCTTAAAGAGTTTAGCGAGGAGTTTGGAGTAGCGTGTGAAAGCCTCGTTGAAGCTGTTAAGAGCGTTGAAAAGCTTGAGGATAAGCCGGACTAGCGTGGACCTTGAAAAAAATTAGAGAGAAAAAAAGGTTTTTGAAGGTTTTTCAGGATCTTAGTCCAGCTCCCCGGCTCCGCCTTCTTCAGACGGTGGCTTCGGGGCCTTCTCCTTC
>JAFNIQ010000023.1:9939-21760 GCA_017601395.1 Candidatus Brockarchaeota archaeon | reverse complement strand
CCTCCCTAGTTATTCTGAGTCCAAGGTTTATCCTAGGCCTGGTTTCCTCAATTATCTCGGCGGCGATGAAGCCGATTTCCCTTTGGCTCAGCCTGCTGGCCAAACTCGTTCACCATTCGGCTTGTATATTATAACCGGTTTAGACTTATATGCATTCTCCCCTAAGCTAAGCCTTGGCGCTAACAGCCTATGCAGGCAACCTTATAAGTTTCCATGTAGTTATAGTCGCCCAGGTTGAGAAACAGGGTTGTGCTAGCAGTGGGCGCTCACCCTGATGATGTTGAGTTTTTAATGGCCGGCACGCTGGCTCTTCTCAGTGGAAAGGGGTGCAGTATTTTCATCGCAACGGTTTGCACAGGAGACATGGGTTCAACGAGGCTTAGGAACTGGGAGATCGCCAGCATCAGGTTCAGGGAGGCTGAGAAAGCCGCGAGCATTCTCGACGCATCATACACGTGCCTAGGAGAGTCAGACCTGCATCTGGTTTTCGAAAACAGGACTCGTTTCAAGGCGGTTGAGCTTGTGAGAAGAGTTAACCCTGATATAGTCATAACCCACTCGCCGGAGGACTACATGATAGACCACCAGCTGACCGCAGACCTTATGTGGGACGCTTGCTTCAACGCGCCAATACCTAACTACGTGACGAGCCACGCTAACCCTGCGAAGCCGATTGGTAGAATACCGTTCCTGTTCTACGCGGATGCCATCGGAGGCAGAAACAGGTTTGGCGAGAAGGTTCGCGTGGGTTTCTACGTGGATATTGGCCAGACGATCAGGGTCAAGGAGAGAATGCTTGCTCAACACAGGAGCCAGAGAGAATGGCTGCGCGCGCAGCACGGCATAGATGAATACATACTTCAGATGAGGAGATGGGCCAGGGAGAGGGGCTCGGAAGCCGGAAGGAAATATGCGGAAGCGTTTCGCCAGCACAGGGGCCACCCGTTTCCTGAGGAGAACATTTTAGCTTCAATACTGGGCTCCCTCTGCATAATACCTTGATCAGGATACACGTTACACCAGCCGTCTTGAACTAGGCCTATTCCCAGCGGGCTGAAGCTTAAACTGTAGATAAAACTTTAAGTAAAAGAAAAACGGGATAGGAAAAGCAGAGGGTGGAGGATTGGGTTCAAACATGGGTTCTACAAGGCTTTCTGAGTTCTACTCCTTATTCCCATGGCCGGAGGACCCGTACTCCGAGCAGGGAAGAAAACGTTACGAGGATGCTTTAAAGGATATGGAGGCCCTCATAAGCAGTAGAATGCTTCAAAACCTGGTTGAAAAGAAGGCAGTGAAGGTTCTTGAGGTCTGCGGCGGGACAGGAACCGGCGGAGTCGCGCTTTCCAAAGTCTTAATGAGTAGAGGAGTCTCTGTTGACCTGCTCGTCACAGATCTTCGTGGGGAAGCCTTAGAGACGGCGGAGAGGTTTGGCTACGGGGAGATTGGCTGCAGAGTAAGAACAGCCCTGATGGATGCTCGCGAAATCCATAGGACAGGAGAGAAGTTCGACCTGGTTTTGATGTATGGCTTATCAACTCCCCACTTCAACCCGTGGGACCTTGTTAGATTTCTTTCTTCCGCCGGCGAGGTGCTGAACGATGACGGGTTTCTAGCCGTTGAGGAGGCAGATAGGAGATACAGTATTTTCCTCACCGCAGGCTACAAGTGGGCATTGTACGAAGCGTTTGACGAAAGTAAGCCTGTTATCAGCTTTCACGCAGGTTACGATCTCAAAAGCGGGATGGTAAAAAGAGTGTTTTGGAACTTCAAGGGAGAACCTTTTTCTATGGAGGCATATTACTGGGGTTTTGCAGAACTAGCCAGCTTAACATGGATCTTCTTTAAGGATGTTGACCTAGTAAGCCTAGGGAGAGCTAGAGGATTCATAGTTGGCGTAGCCCCTAGGAGACTCTTAAAACCAGAAGCACTGGGAGAACCCTCCTTCATATCAGAATAAGCCGATTAATATTTCCATCGGGTTGGAGATGTTGGAGTGGAAAATTGACCGTTAGGCTTCAAGCCGAGCCGCTTTAAAAACCCGTCGAAAAAGTTTATTGAGTCATTCGAATGAGCCCCATGAGTTCTAGAATTAATCCTGCTATTCTGCAGATGATTAATGTGGTTGCGATAGTAGCAACAATACTGTTCAATTCTCTTGTAAACATACTGCCTTTAAACAGAGTGACAACCGGGACAGTTTCAGACTCTTACCCAAACCTGTTCACTCCTCCAGGCTACGTTTTCGCAATATGGGGCGTAATCTACGTTCTTCTCACCATATTCATGGTTTACCAGGCTCGGGTTAGCCAGAGAAAAGAAGAGTATCTTGAAGAAATAGGATTCCTATACCTGCTCGGCGCTGCAGCAAACATTCTGTGGCTAATAGTCTTCCACTATTCTTACGGTAATCCGTCGCTTTTCGTATTCTCGCCTATTCCAATCATCGCCCTACTAGTAACACTCCTTCTAACATATGTTAGGCTGGGGGTAGGGGTAAAGAAGACCACAATAGTCCAGAGGCTGGCGGTTCATGCCCCGGTGAGCGTTTACCTTGGATGGATATCTCTCGCCACGATAGCGAACATTGCCTCAGTTATCAATATGCTTATGCCAGGCATACCGCTCGGTATTCAAGCATTGGGAACCGCCGTGGTCATCCTGATCGCTTTAACAATAACGCTGCTAATGCTTGTTAGAAGAAGAGATTTTGCTTACAGCTTGGTGGTAGTATGGGCGTCCATAGGGATTGCTTTAAAACAGGTTTCTTTCCCCGTAATCTACTGGACTGCGTTGCTCGCTGCGGGTACGGTAGTCTCCACCATAGTACTTAGCTGATAAAGGGTTGACGTAACCATAGTGCTCACCATGAGGTAACCGTGTAAAGAGGACGCATAAACTCATGTAAAGCATTAGTTAAGCAACATAATGGTTGTGATGCTTCCTGTTACGTAGCCAGAGCATGAACAGGGGTAGGGAGCCCAGCACGTTTATTGCTGCTGAGGCATAGAATACTGCTTGCGGTGAGAATTTAGTCCAGATAAATCCTCCAATCGCTGGTGAGGCTAAGGCAACCATCCCAGACATCAAGCTGATTATGCCGTATGCTGTGGCAACAGAGCCTGATTACAACGTTTCTACGTGGACGAAGGGTTTTCGGGGGCTTACGGCTATACTGGTAGGCAAGGGTCTCCACGCGGACACTAGGATAATCTTGTTCAATAGATTCGGCAATCGTGTTTACGAACTTGTTCCGCATGTAGCGGCAATAAGTGAGCATTTCATGCTAGTCTGCAAAAAGTAGATCCCAGTTTAGAATTAGTCTGACGGTTTAAAACGTGCTGCCTGTAACCTCTTTTTCTCCAAGTCCTGCTGCATGTCTTCGCAACGCTTATACCGAAGTATTTCATAATCCTTCTGGGGCACAACCCTGTTTTTCAAGTCGGAAATCCTGCGGATCCCGCTTTCCCTACACCATTCTACGCATATTTCATAAGCCTCCCAGTAAACCGGGATCTCGTAGACTCCGCACAGGAAAGCGGCGAAAGCCCTAGTATGACCATCGACAAAGATGACATCGTCCCCAAGCTTCTTTATAGGTATAGGTTCAATCGACTCTGGGTCACTGGGGTTAAACCTTTTCATCACTTCGCAAAGCTTTTCGAAGCTAATGTAGAGTTGGCTAGGCTGCATATCTTCAAGCCTCATCTCGAATATTTTAGTCATTGAAACCTAGTGCTCCAGAGTATCCAGCACAACAGATGATTTAAAGCCTTGCAGGATTAAAGACGAGTTGAAAACGCGGCTGAATCAGAAGCTGCAGGCTGAGAAAAACTCTTTTCAAGAATCTCTGTTAGTCCCCTGGTTTAAGTCTCGGTATCTCCATCTGCTTTCCTCCTCTTAAGGCAGATTGGTGAGCAATTATCCCTGGGACAGTCATGGCTAGAGCCTCGTAAACTCCGATGGCTGGAGGACGCTTCTCAACTATTGATTCAACAAACTCGTGAACTATGAAAGTATGTGAGCCGTCGTGCCCACTTGGGTGACGCAGCGTCTCCGGAAGCATAGGTGTTCTCCACCATTCTGTCTGCTGGTAGTCTTCCAACTTCGGCAAGTCGAAGAGACTGTTCCCCGCCCTCCAGACAACATGCTTAGTGCCATTGGGATGCGGCTCGAAAAAACTCATTTTCTCCCCAAACCACTGTCCCCTTTCACAGGGGCCGACAGGCGCGTTCCAGTAGACCGCCACCCTGAAAGCATTGCCCCTGTCCGTTATGAAAAACGCGGTCTCGTTCCAGAAAGGATTGTTGTAGGTATTGTCCTTAAGTATTTGAGATTCATCGCCCCAGCCTATGCAGGAAACACTGACTATTCTCTCTCCAGTAACCCCGACTAGGTATGCGGTGCAGTGCGTAGAATAATGCATCGGCGGAAACCCGTAGCGCCAAGTCCTGTTACCATTATTGTCGAAGAAGAGTGATGCTAACCCTGGATGATAGTATTCAGCCTCCGTGTAGAATATCCTGCCGAACCTGCCCTCGCTAAACCATTTTCTTGCTGATATCACCGCCTGACGATACCAGCTGGTCTCAGCCATCATGTAATTCAACTCACTCTCTCTCACAGTCTCGAGAAGCATATTTGCCTCCTCTAGGGTCATGCAGGCTGGAACCGCGCACAAAACGTGTTTTCCAGCTTTCAAACACTTGACACTATGTTGAGCATGATTGGGCGCAGGTGTGAAAAGGGCGACTGCATCAACCCTCCGATCCTGCAGAAGCTCCTCAAGATCCTCGTATGCCTTTCCACATCCGTAAACCTGCATCAGACGCTGACGTTTTTCAGGAATGGGATCACATACCGCTTCCACAGCGCAGTGTGGATGCTTGTGCCATTCGAAAACAGACCCGAAGCCTCCGCCCACTACTCCTATGCGGACCTTCTCAGGTGGATTCACGTTTCTAAGCACCCGGTGAAGGTTAAAACTTTTTCTATACCCGAAGCACCAAACAATTTCGTGAAGGCCAAATACCTCTTACATAGGATAAAAGGAGTTTCCGGAAATCAGATGGAGGAAGTACCGCTGTATCGAGCAGGGTTGGGACTACCATGTCGTCATCCTTGATAATGACGTGGTTTTTCGCACTCCGAAACGCTCCGACCGCTTGCACGGCGAACTATATGATGAAATACGTTTATTAAAATACCTGAAAAACAGGGTTGACATAGGCATTCCAGACTATACCTACGTTCTTAAGGATGGAACTGCTGCTGGGTACAGATTACTCCGCGGTCAGGAGCTAAAGCCGTCTCGTTTCAAACGTCTCGCTCGCCCAGAAAAAGAGATGATTGCCGAACAGATTGCCTCCTTCTTAACCGTACTTCATACGATGCCGAAGTCGGTTATTAAAAAATGTCATTTGAGGACTGAAAACCATGTTGACCGCTACATTAAGCTTGTTCACGACACTAGGCGGCTTGTTTTCCCTCGGCTCTCAAATCCAGAGGTTAAAATTATTGAACAATATTTTGTTCAACTAAAAGCCGCTCTAAGCCACAGGCATCGGAATGTTCTTGTTCACAACGACCTGACATGGGAACATACATTGTGGGATCGAAAGAAACAAAAAGTCAGCATAATCGACTTCAGTGACCGTGCACTTGGGGATCCTGCAGTTGATTTCGCAAGATTGCACGAATACGGCCTTGATTTCGTAAACGAGTCCTCAGCCTCTATGGATGCGAAAAAGATGAGCATATGCTATACCGGTCGCAACTATACTTCAAAAGAATTCCGCTCTTCATAATGAACGATGCTCTAAAAGGATGGCCCTGCACGTTCAAAGAGGGGTATAAAATGTTTAAAGAATATTTTAAGCTTAAACCTGCTATGCATAAAGTTTTTGAAAAGTTACTGTTTCTCAACTTTTTTCAGTATCGTTTCTACAAATCTATCGAGTCTTTTCTTAACCTCAGGGTCGTTAATCAAGTCGCCTTTAACCGAGCTTCTCCCATATTCTCTCGCGGGAAATAGGAGGGTTTCAGGCCAGAAACTAAGGTTTGCGAAGTTATAGAGTGCCTCGTGAAGCGCCATGTCGCCGCCAGCTGAAAGATTGCCGATGATTATGAAGTTAATCTTCTTCAACAGCTTTTCTGTACATTCTTGAAAACTTTTGAAGGCTGCTTGTGAACGTTCTGCGAAAGCAAAATATAGGGATGAAAGATGCCCCCCATAAGTCGGAACACCGAATATTAAAATATCGGCGGATCCGCACTTCTGATAGATCATTGGAACATCGTCTTTGATTGGGCATTCCTTACCGGTGAAACATTCATAATCGCAATGGCTACAGGGGTTGATTTCATGTTCGTAAGCATTCACTACATCCGTTTCAAATCCTTGCTCCTTAAACTTATCCAGACAATAATTTACTAGTCTCAAGCAGTTCCCCTCTTTTCTTGCGCTGAACGATACGCCGAGAACCTTCCTTCTCTTCACACCCATTTTAACAACCACTTCATACTTCGATTGTACTGATACCAAATAATTTATTCAGCTCCCTTATTTCCTCTCTATGATCATCGTAAACTACAACGTGATGGTTTCCGGACGTGCTATGGATAAACTTCTTCACATTGCTAATTCTTATGCTAACCGTGTTGCGGCAGTATCCTTTCAGATCCCGGCATTCTTCAATAACTCCCTTAGTAATTAGCATATTTCTCAATTCGCCATCTAAACGACAAACAGTAACCTCATGGTTAGGGTTCATCGGGACGAAGGCGCTTAAAACACCAGCTGGCAAACCCCAGTGCTGATTCCTCAAAACATATGGTAGAGATGGTTTATCATAGCCGGCCATCTTCGTTGGTGCAACACAATGACTAATCGTAATCATGTTTTTCTCCAGATCTACACGGGTATTTCCCATGAAGCTGGGTTTACCAGTGAGGTAGTGGAGAATCACCATCAAGAGTAGAGAGATGATATCGGCTTCACATGCAGCAGGAACCCCTTCGTCCCTAAGTGTAGTGTATGCAAAACATGGAACTGGCAGAGGATCATCGCCATAAGCCATTGTCAAGCCTTGAGCATTCTTCTCGGCCAAAAGATCCTTAATAACCAAATACAGTCTTGCAACTTTCTCAACATCGCTTCTCGAAGGCTCGATTATCTTCTCCGCCTGTTCCATCCATTTTTCCACAACTTCCTTCACTCTTTCTTCTCCCAACTCTTTCCATCTTTTCACAACTTCTTCACTCCCAACATACTCAACCACTATTCCAAACCTCTCCTTAATCGAGTTCAATCCACCGGAGACGCGCATGAGCCATCTTTCCCAGTGGGGGTAATCGGAGTTTAAAACAAGCAGTTTCGTGCAGCCTATTCTCTTCCTTGCTTCAAGGATCTTCAGTCGAAAGTCTATGTCCTCGTAGTCAACGACAACCCAAACATTGTCTCTCGGATAAACGTACTCCAAGGCATCTAGCGGAGTCCAAACCGAGCCCTCTTCATTGAAGAGGATCACCGGAAGGTTAAATTCAATGATTTTGACTACGCAGTTCCCAAGTCCTAACCTAGGTTTATAAAGGAGAATCACATCAGCTTCAGAAACGCGATTCTCCATCTTAACGATATCCTTTTCACTGGTGATAATGCACGCCTCTAAAATTTGCACCTCTGTTGAAATAAATCGCTTAAGTTCCTCCACCTTTTTCTGAAAATCTATGTCCTTCATCTGTTCTTCTCTACACACCATAACTGGCAGAACTTTCAGCAGGAGGTTTCTACACTTCATACGATTACTTACTCTCTTAACCAGTACTTAACCTCTTCCAAAAGGCTTTGAAAAGCCGCAAGGCTGCGGAAATCGCGGAGTATATCGTGCTATATGGCTTTTGGAGAAATACGAAGGTCACGTGTGCGAATTCGGCTTTTAAGCTGCGTTAAAACAACGTTCCTTCCAAATATTTAGAATGGTAGTATCCATCCTACTTTTGAGAGGAGCACTATGCCTATTACTAAGCCGACAAGCACTCCTTCCCCCGTCGCGATGCCTGCTGCGACAACTGTTTTGTATTTTTCCCACCACTCTCTTCCGAGAAAACGAGGCATCAGGAACCTTCCGATAAGCGCAGCTAGAAACATAGGAATCGTGAATGCTGGAAGTGTCGAAATACCGGTAGCAATACCCATTATGCTAAATGGGATTGAAGTCAGCTTGGTTAAAATTGAACCCCCTATGCCTAGAGCTATGGCTAGGAAAAAGAAGAATAAGAGAACAGGCAAGTTTAGGGTGAAGACTTGTCTAGTAGCCCACATCAGCTGGTTTATAGCTTGAACAGGCCACGAGATAAGCGTGTTTGGATAAGCTGAGGATGGGATTGGGGCGATCATCCAGAACACGCTGGCATATATTACACCAAATATAGTGTAAAGAATAAAGGCGATGACGAAGGCTTTTAGGAAATCAATCGGTTTTGTTTCAGTCAGGTAAGCGACTTTTATGTTCTGAACCCACGTGGGGGTTGAGCTACCCCCTATTACTGGAGTGAAGAACCAGGCATCGATTTTAGGATAGCCTGAGAGCATGATCGTGAAAGCCCATGCATACGGTATGCTCACCGCGTAACCAGTTTCACCAACAGCCCTAGTGCCTATTACCGCGTTCAGAAATGAAACGCCCAGTGAAACTGCTAGGGCAGGCAATACTGGGAATTCCGGTATGAAGTGGTTGAAGATGAGGACTGAAGCAGTAATGGAGGCAAAGTAGAGGGCTAGAAGAACCTTTAGAGAAGGGTAGCCAGCAGCCTTGCTCTGGGCTGAAAGCTTCCATAGGGAACGAACACCTTTCACAACTACTCTCCAATTCTGTGCTAACGCCAGTATTGAAATCGCCAGCATGAATCCAATCTGCGGTATTAGCCAGACCCTTAGCATTGATCTTTGCCACACTAGACTCAGACTCATCCCGAAGGTCCATTCCTCCTTCCATAGTGGGAAGTAGCCGCTGAAAAACGAGAGCGCAAGGTTGTTTCCGATTACCCATACTAAGATTGAGCTGGCGAACATATAGACTACGGTGTTGAACGGGATTAGGAAGCCGCCTATCCAGACTAGGGGGTCGGTTGCGATGCCAAGGGCAGCACCTGGAAGAAGCCGCTCTATGCCAAGCAACCCGGTTGTCAGATCCCACCAAGGTACAGGAATAACCTGTATGTTAGTACCCCAAAGCCCGAGGCTCAGAGTATTTATCCCATATAGGAAAAACGAATAAAACGCTCCAATCGCTGCAGAGATTATGAAGACCTCCATCCTGTCCGGAGGCCTATCGGTCAGCGTGTTTATCATCTGCGCAGAGATGTCTGCAAATGGGAAGGGTAGTTTCTCCGTCTCTAGGAACAGTTGGGCACAGATTATGGTTAACGAGATTTCCGCAATAATGAATAGAACGCCAAATTGCAGAGTCGAGAGAAACATTGGGAGAAGCCAGGTGCTTGAGAGCAGAGTCCTGCTGAATTCTATCTCCTTCCAGTAGGGGACATAGAAAGTAGGGATGACCTCTGGAAGCGGCAGGTTGGTAAAGGGATCTATGAACGACCATCCGACAGGCCCCGTTACCAAGTAGTGGCGATATATGAAGTCCGTCATGGGTGTCGATGCTGCAACCCCTATCATTATGAACATGATGAAAAGCTCCTGCTTGGACAGGCGAAGATTCATCAAAGAACCCACCTCTAGAAAAAGGATTACAACTATGTAGCTGAAGGCTCCGGCTATTGCAGCCCCTGAAACCAGGCTCAAATATATTGAAACTGGCAGGAGGACTATTGAAGCGAAGAAGAGGGCGAATATTACTCTCCAAGTTATTCCAGGTTTAAATTCGATGGCCTGGCTCATTCTAACTCATGCCTCCTTTATCCACTAACTCTATATATCTGCGTTTATCACTGTCTGAAAGCATCTTCCAAGTTAATAGTTGCTTTCTAACAGCATCTATGAAACCATAGTTTAAAGCAACCCAGGTGTCTGGAGTCCCCTCTATTCTTTCAAGCCTAAGCATGAAGTCGTATTTTCTCGTATCCTCGTAAAACTTAGAGTTTATCAAGGCCCTCTGGTAAACTCCCGAATCAAGAGGCATAAGGGAAACAAGAAGCTCCTGCACTTTTTCTTTAAGACCCGTCCTTATACTCCTGACTATGAACGGATCCGGAGTCTCGGAGGTACGTGCTTTAAAGAACTCTTCTAAGAATAAGTAGACCGCCTCAACCTCTCTTTCATCGGTAAGCGAGAAAGGCAGTGGAATATCCCACAGGTCTCCCTTCGGCTTTGTCGGAATCTTCCACTTTCTTTCAAGCGAGGGCGTAATTAGTTTCGAGGCCATTCGAATTGGGTAAACCATTGCCAATAAGGTTGATAAAATGCCTGCGAAGATTGCGAGAGCTATGGAGAGTGATGTAGCGTTTAGAGAAAAGCTTTCCGGCAGGAATTTGCCGGAGATTAAAAGTGAGTTAGCCACAACCCCTAGGAAGTAGGCGGGAACCACGGATAAGATTGAATATGTGACGGCCTCTATGATTAACATTATTGCGGAGCCGGAGGGAGGAAGGCCGACGGCACTATATACAAAGATATCTCCTCTCCTCTCCTTTACTGAGCCCAATACTGCTACTGAAATGGATGCAGCCCCTATAACTATCAAGGGCAGAGCGAAGGAGAGGCCTGAGGGAGCGAAGGAGACTATTGGACTGTAATATTTTGCCCCTTCTGGAGAGGAAACATAGATCGGAATGCTAAACACGCTAGTGATTCTTTCGGCGAGAGTTACAGCATCATCATAGCTCTTCGTTACTATGGAGACGCTTGCCAAATAACCACCCATATCCTTTACTAAATCATGAGGCAATATTAGCATCATGTTCCACGGTGTAGGTGCATACTGCGGTTCCTGAACCGTCCCAAGGACTATAGATGGCAGAATAGGATATAAAGGAGTATCGATATATCCATCGAAGTTGACAAAACTGTTTAAAGTAGAAGAATTCACGATCCCAACCACTTTAAGCCTTAAACCTTCAAAAATGATCATGTCGCCAACCTTAACCGATAAATCTTCAGCAATGTTAAGAGGAAGGATCGCAGAATAGTAGTCTTCGGAATTGAACCACCTCCCTTCGATCAAAGCTTTCGAATAATCGTACACGTGGTACTCTTCAGGAGTTAGCCCTATAACGGCTTTGATAGCAGTGGAGGAAGTGTTTGTTTTTATGAAAGTGTAAACGTCTCTACCTTCGATCGCTTCAGGATACCACCAAGATCTTGGAGCGATGATTAATGCCAAATCCGCAAATCGCTCCTGCTTTAACACATTGACCAAATCATAGTCAAATGCTCCAGCTGGTTGCTGCCGAATATTTGTCTTTATACAGACGCCCATATAGTTGACTTTACCCTCTGGAATCGCCGACGGCATAGGAGCTTGGAAAATCGAAACGGAAGTAAGCGATACGAATGCGAAAACCACAGAAGCTATTGAAAGCATGACAAGGGAGGTCCTCAGCTTGCGTCTTTTCATGTGCTCTATAGTGTATGGGAAAATGACTAATGTAAATGAGGTGAGGCTTTTCTCTGCAAAGTGGGATCCAAGCGTCTTCCTTCTTATCGTTTTCAAAGTATTCAGGGCTTCAGAAGAGAATAGGATGGTCACAATAACGAAGAACACTACTACAATTACGCTGAGAGGAGCCATGATGAAATTGGCCGCTAGTTTAAATATTGGATTTACGTAGTATAAGAGAAGCATCATCACGATGAAGAGCACTC
>JAFNIQ010000023.1:0-9885 GCA_017601395.1 Candidatus Brockarchaeota archaeon | reverse complement strand
GGAATGAGAATACCGCGAGTATAATTATCAAGAATATAGAAGTCGTGGGAATATCATTTATTAAACCCATAACTCCCCCGTAGGACCTAACCACGATGGAATTTAAAGAAACTGCTGATTGAAGCATCTTCAAATAGTCAAGAGTTTCTGAGGAACTGGAGAGGAGGCTCCTGTAGAATAAAGCATTGTTTAAAGAGTCTTGGATTAATGGATTCCATATGTTTAAATCGCGCAGCCCAACGTACCTGTTTAGCGAAGTAGTGTAAATATTTTTCGCGGACTCAAGCAAGGCGTTTAAATGAATTTCCTCATTATCCTTTGAGCTGTAGCCGGAAAAATCATACGGCGGTATTGAAGCCACTGAAGTGTTTGTCAACAGCACCTCCAGCACCCTCGTAGACCCTATAGTCATGAAGCTCACGAAATACGTGTGAGGTTGAACGAAAGCAACTAATATTTTATCATCGGGATGTAAGAAAACCCCCCAAGAAATATCAGGTCCAAGAGATTTCGCATTGAGTAGTTGAACCGAGGGAATTGACTGGAGCCAAATATTCGTAGGTACACGCGGATCCCTGAAGATTAACGGTCTTAGTCCCTGATAGTCGAAGATATTGAAGAATACAACCGTGTTAGATCTAAAAGCTATCGTAGTTACGTTATAGGGTTCCGTATTCAATTGATAGTAGTTTGGAAGGTATTGTGCACCATACTGGCCGAAATCCGGAGCGTATTCTATCAGGCCAGTTTCACTGTTCAGCCTAAATGCAAGGAATGTATAAGCACCAAGACATGGGGCTAAACCATAGCCTAATCCTCTTACTTCAAACTTACCTTCAGAATCTGAAAAAACGTAGATGATTTGGAAAGGATAATTCGTGTAGCCTAAGCCTCCGGGGAAAACTACGACTGTGGCGTTTGGAAGCGGGGTATACCATCCCTTAGTAATGTTAAACGTCAACGTCCTACCGTATACTCTGATAAACCCGGCTACATCCGTTGCCCCCGCTGCAATAAGGGTTCTACTCCTTCCTGAGACCGCTGGAGACACTTGGTCCCACCTGATGCCCCAGTCTTTCGAATTGGAAAGCTCGTGAATTACGGCCAAGCTCAGGTAAACCTGAGGCCAAAGATTATCGTAGTGAACATCCTGGCTCAAAGGCAAACCCCAGAAGAAGTTTAGAGTTCTACCTGTCTTTATTGTGAATCCTAATCCATGAGCCATGGATAACGGTTCAGAATCCAAGATGTAGGGAGATACTTGAGAACCCCACCACGCATTAGTGGGAAACCCATAAATTACCTCTACGGGGATTACTTCCTTGCTAAAAGCGTCCACTATATCCATAAGCTTTGTCTGCAACCATCCGGTCCATCTTGCTTGAACAGTTGTGCTCCCATACCTGTAGAAGAACCCTTGGCTGAGAAAAGATATGCTCTTCGAGCTTGTTGAAAAATCCATGTTGATTTGAAGCCAAATCTTCGTACGGCCCTCAACAACACTGTTATTATAGAAGAACTCGTCCACAAAGGCCCTGGAGCCTGCGAGGGCCTGATAGTGGCCAGAGAAAGCAACAAACCATATTGTCCTTTTAGGCTTTTGGTCTGAGAAAACTCTGGCGAATTCTAATAAGGCTGAAATCGATGTTGCCTCATCTTCCGAAGAGGCTATTGCAGGGACAACTGACCAAGTGTCGTAGTGAGTTGAAACAATAATTACGTCATTCGGGTAATCCGTCCCCTCTAATATGCCAATTATGTTTTGACCAACAACGTTTTTTAAAGCCATATTGTTTACGATGGTAGCATTGATTTCACCATTATTCTCTTCAAGCAGATTTAGAATGAATAAGGCATCGTTTCTAGAAATATAAAGCCTCGGCAAATATACGGGAGTAAGTATAAACTTCGACCTGGCTTCCGCATAGTTGCTCTCCTCAGGCTCGATGAAGATAACTCCTTTCGCCCCGAGCGCAGCAGCCTGAATCCAATTATCACCACTGTTAAAATCCATCAGGACGATCGACCCGTTTACAGGCTTACCTCTAAGGGCTTGGTAACTCCCATCCCCTACGTAAAACAGCTTACCGGAAACACCTTCCAGCGGAGTCTTACAAGTCTGTATTAGATTCGGCCATAGTGAGAATGCCTTTATCCTATAAGACCGATCATCAGTTTTCAAAACGATGTAATCATCACCATCTATCGGACATGCCACAGTATAATTCTGAATCATCACCTTTAATTCTAGTTCTTTAAACCTATCAGCTATGTATTTCGAGGCCTCGTAGAAACCCGGGTAACCGGTTACTCTCGAGCCTAAGGAGGAGAAGAAACGCAAATGCTCAATAAGCCCAGATTTATCAAAGTTGGGCAAAATTGTTACGAAGCCTTCGCCACTAGACTGGGCTTCCACTTCTGAGAAGGCTTTCATGCCCGAGAGCAGCGTTGCACCTGTTAAAACTAGGATGCAGAATGTGAAAATGTATCTACGGCCTTCACATTTATCCTTATCAGTTTTCATTAAGGATAGCCACCTTTCCTGATGTCTCACTCAGTCAATTGAATACAAAAAAAGGATTTTTAAGGTTTTCTGATTAGAATCTACCGAGCCAGGCTGGCAACGACACGCTGAAGAAAGTTATTAAAGCTCCGAATACTACTAGAGCACCGAAACCAATACCAATCCCCATCGCTATCGGCATCCATTTTTCTTCAAACACTCTAGAACCGCCGAACTTGAGGACCGCATATTTTACGATAAAGGCTACGAGCCAAGCGGGCCAGAAGCCCTCGGGTAGCATCATTAGGCCTACCGGATTTATGAAGAACCATCTGAACCGTGACCTAAGAGTATAGCATGCGAAGACGAAGATCGTGCCTACTATAGTGTAGGTCCATGTCTCCGCGACGGTTACAGCTGGTGGCGTGCCGTAAGTGTAATTGTAAATTGTTGGCAGCATCCAAACGTCGTACTGTATTGAGTTTATCCTCGAGTATCCTCCGAAGCTCGTCATGAACCACGGCCATATGAAGTAGGCTGCAACAGCAGTGACCACTATAGAGGTTAACGCTACGTAGAGTATTTCTTTGTAGCTTGTATTGGTTGCCTCACCTATTTTGAAGGACATGAAACCCCAATGTATGTTCATCGGGCTCATTCTGGAACCTGCTAATCCTAAGGAGGTGTACATCAACATAGCGTTGAAAGCTTCCGGAGATGGTCTTTGACCCCATTGACCTAGAAAAGTACCTACGTCGAAAACTATGCCATGGTAGGAGCCACCATAGGGATAGAAGTGTTGCTCTCCCATTATTCTTATCCAAGCGAACATGATAAAGACATAGAATATCGGGATGAATACTGCCATCACTATGGGTGTTCCCGCTACGGCGAAGAGTATGATCTGGATCAATAGTGTTCCTATGGCGCCGAAAGCCATAAGCCTATATGGAATTCCACCAACATCCTCGCCTTCCCCAGAAAAGCCTTTTCTAAGAACTTCCAGAATATACTTGTAGTATTTGAAAACCACGTATAAGGCTATGCCTACGGAAACGAGAGCGTCGAACTGGGCCCACTTGAACACTCCGAGCGAGTATGGATACTGAGTCTCGTTTCCAGCGCCTGGTGTGAACGGATTTATTCCTAATCTGACAGCCGCTGTTTGGAAGAGAACACCCCAGATAAACCACCAGAGGGTGGCTGTCGCTAAAACGTCTAACGGGATCAGCTGTCCTATGGAAAAAGCATCGATAACGTAAAAGTTGCCGACGAGTAATGCCCCGGGCAGTGGACCAGAGGTTATACTCAAGAGGTTTACCGGCCAGTTGGCTAGCGCGTTGCCTCCGAAGGCCAGTGGCCAGAAGTTTATCACCTGCCCAGGAACTGAAAGCAACATACCTATGACTAGCCCTATGTAGAAGAACTTTACGCTTCCAATTTTAAGGTTGAACAGGTTCGGCTTCTCATCAGTTGTCGAGGTGAAATTGTTTATCATGAAGCTTACTGGCATGACCCAGGGAAACGGCAGTCTTTCTACCTCCATTAACGGTCTTATAAGCATTGTGCCCCAAAACCATAATGTTGAGAACTCTACGATTGACCAGACTATCCAGAAGAGAATTGGCACCAGCCATGGATCCAGATTGAAGACACCGCCGTACCAGAAAGCATTCATCACAACCGGGTCTTTTGGAGCCACGAAGGGCGGGACCTTCTCGTAGAAAATCTTTTTGTAAGTTTCTGTGTTTAGACCTGTTGTTGCATGCGCGATGCTCCAATTTGTTATTGGCGTGGTAGTCCAATAGCCGATGCCCTGCGCAGCATAGTAGCTGCCAGCAGTTATATAGCAGATTACGAAGAACAGGGTTAGCTCCTGGGGGGACAGTCTGAGCCTTCCAGAGAGTTTAGACAGCAAGTAGATTATTACCAGATTCCAGAAGAATGGCAGGGGGAATATTAGTGGGTAGTTCCACCAGGCTCCGAAGCCCTGCATCACTAGGTTTAGGAAGTATCCTACTGGGGGGATTAGTATTGCGGATATTATTATCCATGTTTTAAGGCCAGAAGGCTTAACTCTTTCACTTGGGACTGCTACTCCCAACTTCAGTCACCTTTTCACGCAAGAAAATAATTTTCCTCCGTAAATATAAGCTTTACTCCCATTATTTTCCCATTTATTATTAATAAGGTAAATAGGTAAGGTACGGTGACAGGTTAGATAATATTTATAATATTTATTTTTGTCCCTGTGCTTGAATAATTGCAATTTTTGCAGAACAAAGCCGCAACCTTTCAAACACATCTCTTTTTTCAAGATGCTTTTTAGGCGCATTATTGGCCAAAAACACATAATAGAACCATTGTAAAACTTTTTTATACACGGTTATGAAGGCGGTGAATATGAAATCTAGAGAGAGGTTTTTGAAGGCTCTGGCTAAGGAGGAACCTGATAGGATCCCGGTGTGGGAACTGATAATAAATGGTCCAGTTATAGAAGCTCTACTTCCAGGAAAGAGCTATGCCGACTTCGTTGAGTGGGCCGAATTGGACGGTGTAACTACGGGTGAAAACCAGAAGTTTATCAAAGACGGAGAGTACTTGGTGGATGAATGGGGGATAAAATGGAAGACTAGCGCTGGCGAGATTGGTTATCCTGCAGGGGGCCCGGTAAAGGAGCCGGGTGACCTGAACAGGTATTCTCCTCCAGACCCAGATGCAGACTGGAGGTTGAGGACGCTTGAAGCATACGTTGACAGGTTTAAAGGGGAAAAGGCAATAGTTTTCCTAGGCCATGAAACATTTGAATTCTCCCACTATTTAGTTGGAGGCTTGCAAAAACTTTTCATACACTACCATAGGAATAAGGATTTCGTCCACCGGTTGAGTGAAATTATTTCCGATTATAAGTGTAGGGTTATAGAAAGAGCCATTAAGACTGGGGCAGACGTGGTATTGACTGGAGATGACTATGCTAACAGGAAGGCACCACTCATGACGAGGAAACAGTTTGAAGAATTTTTATACCCCTACTTGAGAAGAGCGGTTCAAACTTCGAAGAGGCATGGAATACCATTCGTAAAGCATACTGACGGGAACCTTTGGCCAATTATAGACATGATCATAGATTCTGGGATCGATGCCCTTGACCCAATAGAACCAATAGCCGGTATGAATATAGGAGAGGTAAAGGAAAAATATGGTAAAAGGATAGCTGTCGTCGGAAACATTGATTGCTCTTACGTACTTACTTTCGGTAGCAAGGAGGAAGTTGAAGAAGCAGTAAAAGAAACAATCGCAAAGGCCTCCCCAGGCGGGGGGCACATCCTGGCATCGAGTAATAGCATTCATCCAGCTGTGAAGCCATCTAACTACTTGCTAATGTTAAAACTGGCGAGGAAGCACGGAATTTATCCGATTGACGAAAATTTGATTGAGGAGTATAGGAGGAGAAAGTATATAGCTAAATACTCAGGTTAGAGACTGAAAATGTGCCGGAAAATCCTCTTCTAGAGGCAGTTTAACTGGTTTCCTTCTCTGGATAGAAATGACCCCGGCTATAGCTAATTCTAATGCCTTTTTTCCGTCTTCCCCAGACACGGGGACAGGTTTGTCTTCTTTTACACATTCTTTGAAAGCGTTGAGTTCAAGGAAGTAGGGATCTCTGGTTTCCAAAACAATTTTCTGTCTTTTTACTGATCCTCCAGTTAAGAATATATCGATTTGTTTAGGATTAACACTACCTATTTGAATCAGTCCTTTGGTGCCTATAACTTCCAGATTATAACTAAAAGGATAGCCTTCAGGCATTATCCAACTTCCTTCTACATAAGCACCAAGCTTATTTTTAAACGAGACGAAGGCTCTGGTATGATCATGTGAATCAGCCCTTCTCACTAGGGTTCCGCCTTGAGCATATATTTCTTCAGCGTTTCCAAAAGTCCATATGAAGAAGTCAAGGTCGTGAATACTAGTATCTATAAAAACACCACCTCCCTTGTTTGGATCATTGTGCCAATCTTTCCAGACAGAAAAATTATGGGCGATTAATCGACTGGCTTTTGCGAAAACAGGCATCCCAATTTCACCACTCATTATAAAACTTCTAGTCACCGTATATTCAGCCCAGAATCTGAGAACATGAGCAACCATAAGTTTCCTTCCAGCACTCCTAGCTTTACCAATCATGCTTTCAGCATCTTTAAGTTTTAACGCTATCGGTTTTTCAACGATAACATTCTTCCCATATTCTAGTGCAGCCTCTACGATCTCCCTGTGCGTATAGGTCGGGGTGCATACATCCAATATGTCCACAGAATCATCTTTCAAAACCGGGTCTAGGCTTTCATAAAAATTCGGTATACAAAATTTTTCACTCATTTGCTTGGCCCTCTCTCTTTCAACATCTACGCATGCCAAAAGTTCCGCACCACTTATAGATTTCCAGCGGTCAATGTGAACCTGACCTATGTTTCCGCAACCGACAACAGCTACTCCCAAACTACTCATCTCGCTCCAGAAAAAACCTTTAAAATATAAGTTTTACTTAATACGCGTGTCAACTATACTAGATGAAGACAGCCTCAACACTCCTAACGACAGCGCGCTATTACTATCGTATGCTGCGCACTGCTTCTCAAGGCATGGTGACCAAAAGTAGCGATACACAACTAAATTCCAGCATGGAACTTACCTTTCTGACCTAAGCTAAAAAATCAGGAAGTGCAATAGGGCATCTCCTCCTGTTAAGATATTTGAGACGTAGGTTAAATCCGCTATTATGGCAATGAAATCTTACAGCACTAAGGATGTTTGCTTTTTTTAAAAAAAAGAGGTTTTAAGAGGTTAAAACCTAGCTAGCCATGCTGGCAACGCTGTGCCGAAGAAAGTTATTAAGGAGCCGAAGAGCACCAGGCCACCGAAACCTATGCATACCCCTGTTGCTATCGGCAGCCATCTTTCCTCAAACACTCTTGAACCGCCGAACTTGAGGACCGCGTACTTTATGACGAAGGCTACGAGCCAAGTTGGCCACCACCCGTTCGGAAGCATCAGCATGCCTATTGGGTTTATGAAGAACCATGTGAACCTGGCTCTTAAGAAGTAGATTATTGGTGTGACGATTATTCCGAGTATCGCATAACCCCAAGTTTCCACCACGGTGAGGGCTGGAGGAGTACCGTACGTCCAGTTGTATATTCCTGGAAGCGACCAGTCATTATAGCTTATAGAGTTTATCCTCGAGTATCCTCCGAAGCTCGTCATGAACCACGGCCATATGAAGTAAACCGTGACGAGTGTTGAAAGCAGCGAGATTATAGTGATGTAGAGGACTTCCTTTCCTGACGTGTTGGTCTCGTAAGCCATCTTGTAGGATTTAAATCCATGGTGCATCGCCATGGAGCTCATTCTAACCCCTGTGCCATAGCTGTAGTACATCAGTATCGTGTTGAAAGCCGCTGGAGACGGCCTCGGTCCCCACTGACCCAAGAAGGTACCCGCGTCAAAGACCAGGTATGAATAGGTGTCTACGCTGGGCATGAACTCTTCAACCTCACCCATCATCCTTGTCCATCCGAACATGTAGAATATGAAGAATAGGGGTATGAGTATAGCCATGATTATCGGTGAACCTGTAACAGCGAACAGGATGACCTGAAGCAGGTAAGTGCCTATGGCTCCCCAAGCCAATAACCTGTAAGAAACTCCGTCGTCCTCAGCCTTTTCACCCTTCAATCCCTTCTTGAAGATCTCAAGAATGTGCTTCCTATACCTAACTACAACGGTAGCGGCCAAGCCTAGGGAGATACCTATCCATGAAAACTGCATCCATTTGAACGGCCCCAAGTTCCAAGGATAGCTGCCCTCATTTCCCGCTCCAGGCGTGAATGGAGCCAAGCCGGTTCTAACCGCCAGAGTTTGATAGATTACGCCGAAGACAAACCAGTAGAGAACCGCCGTAGCCAGTGCATCTAGAGGTATGAACTGCGCTACGAAAACGTCAGTAACGTAGAGGTTACCGGAGGTTAATGCACCTGGTAGAGGGCCCTCGGTTATACTCAATAGGTTTACCGGCCAATTGGTAAGCGCGTTGCCTCCGAAGGCCAGCGGCCAGAAGTTTATCACCTGCCCAGGTATTGAAAGCAGCATCCCTATTACGAAGCCCACCCAGAACAGCTTCGTCAGCCTGAGTCTGAAGTTGAAAAGAATCGGGGTTCCTTCCTCCTCCTCCACGTAGTATTTCACAAGATAGGTGTGGGGAGCTATTCCCGGGAATGGCAGTTTCTCAGTTTCCACTAGGGGCTTTCTCAGGAAGTAGCCCCATATCGCCATTCCGACGAATTCCCCTATTCCCCAGATTATCCAGAATAGGGCTGGAACCAGCCATGGACCCAAGTCGAAGGCGCCGCCATACCAGAAGGCGCGCATCACCACAGGATCCTTAGGAACAATGAAGGAGGGGACTTTCTCGTAGAATACGCTTTGATATGCCTCGTTATTTAAGCCGGAGGTCGCGAAGCCGATGTTCCAGTGTGGAAGCGGGCAGGTGGTCCAGTAGCCGAACCCGTATGCGGCATACATCCCACCCGCAGTTATGAAACAGATTACGAAGAACAGGGTTATCTCCTGCGGTGAAAGCTTGAAGCTTTTAGACGCCTTGGACATTAAGTAGAATATTACTATGTGCCAGAAGAATGGCAGGGGGAATATTAGTGGGTAGTTCCACCAGGCTCCGAAGCCCTGCATCACTAGGTTTAGGAAGTATCCTACTGGGGGGATTAGTATTGCGGATATTATTATCCATGTTTTAAGGCCAGAAGGCTTAACTCTTTCACTTGGGACTGCTACTCCCAACTTCAGTCACCTTTTCACGCAAGAAAATAATTTTCCTCCGTAAATATAAGCTTTACTCCCATTATTTTCCCATTTATTATTAATAAGGTAAATAGGTAAGGTACGGTGACAGGTTAGATAATATTTATAATATTTATTTTTGTCCCTGTGCTTGAATAATTGCAATTTTTGCAGAACAAAGCCGCAACCTTTCAAACACATCTCTTTTTTCAAGATGCTTTTTAGGCGCATTATTGGCCAAAAACACATAATAGAACCATTGTAAAACTTTTTTATACACGGTTATGAAGGCGGTGAATATGAAATCTAGAGAGAGGTTTTTGAAGGCTCTGGCTAAGGAGGAACCTGATAGGATCCCGGTGTGGGAACTGATAATAAATGGTCCAGTTATAGAAGCTCTACTTCCAGGAAAGAGCTATGCCGACTTCGTTGAGTGGGCCGAATTGGACGGTGTAACTACGGGTGAAAACCAGAAGTTTATCAAAGACGGAGAGTACTTGGTGGATGAATGGGGGATAAAATGGAAG
>JAFNIQ010000098.1 GCA_017601395.1 Candidatus Brockarchaeota archaeon | reverse complement strand
TAGGTCTATCGCCTTCTCCTGCAGAATGCTCCTAACCGTATCCGGTGACAAACTGGGATTCTTCGACAGGATTAGCGCCACAGTACCCGTCACGTGCGGGCAGGCCATGGATGTTCCGCTTAACGTCCTGTAGGAACCACCCTTATAGGTGGAGTAGATGTTGACTCCTGGAGCGGCCAACTCTAACTCTGGGCCTCTACTACTCCACTCAGCCACGTAATCATTCTCGTCGGTTGCTCCTACAGCTATCACCTCCGGATACTTCGCCGGATAAGTTATAGTGTTTTCACCCGGCCCGTTGTTTCCAGCAGCCGCCACCAAGACTATCCCTTTACCGTAAGCTGCTTTAAGCTCATCGTGAAGCGCAGTCGAGTCCGCTGTTGAGCCGAAGCTCATGGATATGATTTGCATCCCGTTGTCGATGCTCCACTCTATGCCTGCAATAATCCAGCTGATGAAGCCTGAACCCTGCTTGTTCAACACTTTAACCGCGTAGAGCTCTGCCCCCGGTGCCACTCCAACCACCCCTATCTCGTTATCCAGCGCAGCGATAATGCCGGCCACGTGAGTACCGTGACCATTATCATCATTATAGCTCTTAGAACCCGTGACGAAGGTAGCGCCGCCAGCAACCCTAAGGTCGGGATGCTTCACGTCTATACCCGTGTCCAAGACAGCTACCTTCACCCCAGCACCAGTATATTCGCTCCAAACCTCAGGCGCCCTTATTTTTTCAACGCCCCAGGGAGTCGTCTCAGGTGGTTGAGCCGGCGGTGCTGGCTTAGCCAGAGGAACCAGGGGAATAATATGAGCCTCGTAATCAGGCTCAACGTAGGCAACGTTAGGATTCTTCTTCAAAGCGTCTATGGCAGATGGTGGTAATGAAGCGGCTATGGCTAAGATGTATCGGTAAACGTAATTTACCTCGCCTCCATAGGACCTTATGAGCTGTGGGTTTGGCTCTCGTTTAAAGCCTACTATAACGGCGACTTTCTCAGGTGGAGTTGCCTCCACGAAGGGTATGATGCTCAGAACAAAAATGGACACTAAGATTACAGCAAAAACTTTTTTTAACGCCATGTCTTCAATTTTTAAATTTTCCATGTTTACGATATTTACCCGCTCATTATTTAAACCTTACTAGCGCCTGCAAGCGGGAAGCCTAGAGGACTTGGAAAAGGTTTGTCAGCTTCCCGAATCATCAGTCAATATTCCTCAAGCTTTATGCTGCAATTCTACAGGCTTAAACTCTGACCGTATGCGAGATAAACGTTTAACAAGCCTTTGGACACTAGCCACTTTCACCCAACCCTCTCCCTCAAGCGTTTACATACGCATGGTTTTAAAAGCGCTTCAAGGAGCATTGTTTCGGAATGGCTGGCGAGTATGGGCTTGAGGATGTTGAGGGCGTTGGCCCGGCGACGGCGAAAAAGCTTAGAGAGGCTGGGTTTGCAACTGTTGAAGCCCTGGCGGTTGCAACAGCTTTCGAGCTCTCAGAAGCGACGGGCATAGGCTACGACGTTGCCCTTAAGATCTCTCAGAGGGCCAGGGAGCTCGTCAAGATAAACCTGGTCACCGCGGACGAGGTTTACAGGAGGAGGCAGCTCGCCCAGAAGATCACCACGGGCAGCAAAGCCCTGGATAGCCTTCTCGGGGGAGGCGTTGAGACGCAGGCTATTACTGAATTGGTTGGGGAGTTTGGAACGGGTAAGACTCAGCTCTGCCACACGCTAAGCGTGACCGTGCAGCTTCCAGGGGACAAGGGGGGCTTGGAGGCTGATGCTCTCTTCATCGACACCGAGGGGACCTTCAGGCCTGAGAGGATTGTTCAGATCGCTAGGAGGCACGGCCTCGAGGCTGAGAAGGCTCTTAAGAACATTGTTTACGCCAGGGTTTACAACAGTGACCACCAGGTCCTGCTGGTCGACAAGGCCTGGGAGGTCTGCGGGGATAGGAACATCAGGCTGATAGTCGTCGACTCTTTGACGAGCCTCTTCAGGGGTGAATACCTTGGGAGGGAGGCTTTAGCCCTGAGGCAGCAGAGGCTAAACTCGCATGTTCACAAGCTTCTCAAGCTTGCTGAAGCCCTCAACCTGGCTGTCGTCGTAACCAACCAGGTGGTTGCGAACCCTGGGCAGTTCTTCGGAGACCCGAATAAGCCTGCCGGCGGAAACGTTGTAGCGCACGCGTGCACATACCGGGTTTACCTGAGGAGGGGTAAGGAGAAGACCAGGGTAGCTTACATGATGGATGCTCCCCATCTTCCTTACGGAGAGGCAAGCTTCCTCATCGGAGAGGGCGGTGTGTATGATGCGCCCGGAGCAGGTTAAACGATACTATGAGAACACTTCACCGCCCTCGCTCCAGCCTTGGAGCCTGGAGCGGAAGCACGTAAGGATCGTTACGCATGACAAGAGGTTCATAAAGCTCAACACGATTGGAAACAGGGTTAACGAGAAGGCACTGTGGAAACTGTGCACCAAGTATTCTCCCACCCATGTCTACATGAGCGTCCTCAACTATCTTTTCCCCGAGAGTGTCGGGTTGAAGAGAAGTGCAAAATATGCTTACCCAGTTGGCGGAGAATACGTTTTCGACGTTGACAACTATCTTTTCAGGGGTGTTGAAACCCATGAGCATCCCCGCACATGGATATGCATCGCATGCCTGGAGGTTGCTAGGAAATACACTATTCGCCTGACTGAGCTCGTCGAGGAGAACTATGAGAACATCGCGATTGTTTTCAGCGGGGCGAGGGGCTTCCACATTCACGTCCTAGACTTCAACGTCAGGGATTGGACGCATTACAATGAGCATGACCCGGTTAAGAGCCATGAGGTTGCAAGGTTTAGGTACACTCTCCACCTTGCTAGGCAGCTGGACGCGAGGTTCGACGAGCCTCATTTCACACTCTCCGTAGACCCGGTGAGGATAATCTCAGTGCCTCAAACGTTGAACGCTTCAACAGGGCTTGTCTGCAGGCTTATCGGGAGCAGGGTGGATTTAGAGAGGAAGAGCGCCTCGAGAATCCTGGATGAGGCAAGCTCCTCCCTAGCAATATGGGGAGGGTTTTCACAGTTACCCCTGAGCGTCAAGCGATGATAACATGGGCTAAAACAGGGCTGTCGGAGGCCCGGGGTAACCCTGTGAGGACAGCCCTCGCATTGCAGGCAAGGCAAACCGGTGCGCGCGCTACTAATGTTCTAGAAGGGGGTTTATCGCTACATTATGCTCACCGAAGATTTTAAGCATGACTGCAAAGATTTATTTATCAAACTTCGATGCTCAAACCGATGATCCAAGATTACGTGAGCAGGATAGAGGAGGCCTGCGGAGCCGCTAAGACGAAGGACTATATAGTTATACTGAAACAGGATAGGAGGGAGGAGGCTCTTAAGAGGGCTCTTGAAAAAAGCAAGGTGTTAGCGGAGGTTCAGGGGGTGGCTGTGAAAGCGAGCTTCATGGGCAGGGAGTTCACAGCTTTCACAAACGGAAGGCTGATGTTCAAATCCCTTAAGGACAGGGATGAGTTGAAAACACTGCTCGAGGAACTCTTGAAGTAAGCCTGCGAAAGACTTAACAGCGTTTTCCAAACTTTTTAAGCCTACGTGAGAAGCCACGGGGCGAGAGCCAATGTCCTCCAAGAAAACGGAACTAGCAGGATGCCTGTTTTTTCTGTCGCGGCAATCATATGGGGCTCCAACGGGGTGATTGTCAACAGCGTTTCTTTAAACGCTTACGCTATAGCTTTCCTCCGGGTTTTATTCGCCAGCATAGTCTTAACCCTCTTCTGATCCTGGCTAGGAGGCGAGAAGCCTCCCGGGCTGCTAGAGCTTGGAGGAGCATGCTTGCCTTAGGAGTATTTCTAGGCATGGGCTGGGCTTTCCTCTTCCAGTCTATGAAGCTTATCGCCATCACTTTATTTGAAAGGCCTTAGGCTGATTAAGGCTCGGAAGGCTGTTGTCTTCACCTATATGGAACCAGTTAGCGCCGCAATCTTCGGGTTCCTCGCGCTGGGGCAGCAGCTCACCTTGCAAACTTTAACCGGCGGGCTGATGATTGTCTCCGCAGGATACCTAGTGGGATCCAGGTAGCGCAGGGTTAGGCATTATCCTGCGAGTGCCCTCGCGTATATTCTGCTAACGTCGTCTGGAGTCAGCGGGTTGGGATGCTTATCAAGGTTCCTCGCGTAGGAAAGCGCGTCTGCAACCATGGAGTCCAGCTCTGAAGGTTCAACCCCCAGCTTTAAGAGGTTTCTCGGAAGACCAGTCCTGTGCGCAACCTCCTCGATCTTTTCAACAAGGCTTACACCGTTTTCAAAGCCGAGCTTCACAGCAGCATCCTCAAGCCTGCCGAGCTTCCTCTCCAGCTCAAACCTTAAGACGTGGGGGAGCAGAAGCCCGTTTGCAAGACCATGGTGCACACCGTGATAGTTGGTTAAGTAGTACCCCATGCCGTGGACCGCCACTGTTCCAGCAAGGTTTATCGCTACGCCTGCGAGCATGCTGGCGTAAAGCATGTTTTCCCTCGCCTCAGCCACTCCTTCAACCGCCTCGACAATGTTTCCAAGTATTATTCGCGCCGCCTCTAGGGCGAATAAATCCGAGATGGGTTTGGACTCCCTGGAGAGATATGCTTCAACCGCGTGGGACAGCGCGTCGAAACCAGTGTAGGCGACAAGCTCTTTCGAAAGGCTGTTGAGAAGGTCAGCGTCAACTATGGCGACGCTTGGCGTGAGGGGCTCGCCGAGAATAACCTGCTTCCTTCTCCTTCCAACGTCTGTCAGCACCGCATACCTAGTGACCTCGCTCCCGGTGCCGCATGTTGTTGGAACAGCCACTATAGGGAGGGCTTCGTCAACCTCGTTCGGGGCAAAGCTTTCCTCGAGCCTCGCTCCACTCTTCAAGAGGAAGGCGATTCCCTTAGCAGCGTCCATCGCGCTCCCGCCTCCAAAAGCTACGACAAGATTACAACTGTTTCCCCGGCCTTCTTCAGCACCCTTGTAAACGGTTTCTAAGGACGGATTGGGCTCAACCTGGTCGAACACCGTCACCTTTAAACCTGACTCTCTAAGGTTTTCGACAAGCCTGTTCAAGTAGCCGCTTCTCCTGGCGAAGCTTCTGCCGGAAACAAGTAGACACCTGTCTCCAAGCTTGGCCGCTTCAACGCCCAGCCTGTTTAAACACCCTCTTCCGAAGACAATCCTAGTCGGCAAGTAGAATGTAAACGGTTTCACAGATAACCCGTTCCATCTCCTGGCTTTAAATACTTATTCTTTTCAACTGCACATCAGGCCAGTCAAGCATGCATCCGGATCCCTAGCTTAGAATAATGACAACGCCGTTGCTTTAAATAAGGGAAAAAAGGCCGCTTGCTCCACCATTTTTCATTGACCATCCGGGGAGGACAAGTATTTCTCAGACTCTAAACATCTGCCGGCTGCTTTAATTATCTCAGGCTCCCCAGCCAGCAGCCTCCCATGGGCCATAACCTCTCTAACCATCCTTCTCCCCTCCCTAGCCATCTTGAGGAACTCTTCAGTGGTAAAGACGCGGGGTTCCACGTCTATCGGCAGCGAGGGGTCTATGAAGCCTGCACTCCTTTTAACAGGGTTCTCAGACACTTCCGATATTATTATAATGTCCGCATCCGAGAACGCTGTATAATCTCCTCTTGCGAGTGAACCCACCAGAATCACGGCTTTAGCACCCCCGGCCACGGCTTTCTCCGTTTACTCCACAAGCTTCCCGACGGCCTTCTCATACTCCATTTTAAAGAATCTTGCTTCTGCAGTACTCCAGGATCTCACGTGCATGATTCACCGCCCTCTTCAGCATCCTTCCGAGTATAGTAATCCATGGGTGCGCCTTCGGGATGAAAATTCGGA
>JAFNIQ010000094.1 GCA_017601395.1 Candidatus Brockarchaeota archaeon | reverse complement strand
ATAGCGGTGAGCTTAATGCTATGAACTCCGGTAAGGTAGGTCGTCCATACATGCTTACGATTAGGTACGTCGAGTTTCTATCGGTCGTCCGCTATATTTTCTCCATGCCTTACAGGCAGCTTGAGGGTTTCACCAGGGCCTTGAATAGGCTTATCCCTAAGCTTCCCTCACCCGATTATTCAGGGCTTAGGAGGCGCATACTCAGGTCGGGCCTATCGCCATACGAGGGGTTGAAGCGCTCAGATGAGCCCATCGCAATAGCCGTCGACTCGACGGGTGTAAGGGTTCATAAGGCAGGCGGATGGGTTGAACGTACGCATGGTATGAAGAAGCGCTACATCAAGGTCCACTTCGCGGTGAACGTCGAGACCAAGGAGGTTGTAGCTATGGAGGTCACTACGGACGATACGCACGACTTAAAGGTATTTCCAAGGCTCCTGGAGGAGGCTGAGAGCCGTGTAAGGGTCTTAAAGGTTTATGGAGACGGGGCATACGACGGCTCAGAGGCCTACCGGCTCCTGGAATCTAAGGGTATAGAGGCCATAATCAAGCCTCGCGAAAACAGCATATCGGACACGCCCTCAGAAGCCAGGAGAAAAGCCGTAGAAGGGTATAGGCGTCTAGGCTATAAAGGTTGGGCTAAGCTCAAAGGATATGGGAAGCGCTGGAGCGTCGAAACAGCATACTCAGCCTTCAAACGAGCTTTCGGAGAGTCCTGCATGGCGAAAACCCTAAACAACATAACGAAGGAACTCATAACAAAGGCATTCATATACAACACGCTCATAAACCTATAAGCCTAACCGGAAAAGCAAACCAGAGAAGAGAAGAGACCATAAGACCAGGTGAATTAGTCCACAAAGCATGGGACAGGGGTATAGTCCAAGAGCTACGCTTGTGATGAAAAGCAATAGTATGGAGTGAAAATCGAATTGGATTTAGGCTCAGAGTTCACATCCTCCGTTGAAATGACTAGAAGCTATCATCCTGAGAAGTCTCAGGCGGTTAGGGTGAGCCTCATCACCTTGAACATCTAATACAGATGTTGCGAAATTATCTTTCAAAATGGTGTTTTTAAACTTTTATGCAAACTAATAGTAAGTTTCCGTTTCTTCGACAGAGATGTCAAATAGTTGATGATTATCGGAAATTATTCAGGTCTTTTATAATTTATGTCTGAAATCAGAATGCAAGAATCTTCTATAAGTTGTATTCTTTATGTTTAGGTTTTCTCGATTCTATGGGCAGGAATTTTCTTGTAGGCGGGGGAGCAGGGCGGTTTTGAGGTGCAACTTCTCGCCGATGCCCATTTGAGGAGGGGAATGATCGCCCTTCTCAGATCAACGCCGTCTTTTGTTAGGGAGTATTCGACCTTTGGAGGTATCTGGGCGAAGCTTTCTCTTTTGACGAGCTTCTCTTTCTGGAGCTCTTTCAGCGTCTGGGCGAGGGTTGTGGGGCTGATTCCTTTGAGTTCTTCTAGAATCTGGTTGAACCTAAGCCTTTCACGGTTTCCGATCGTATTTATTACAAGCAGGGTCCACTTCTTGCCGATCGTGTCGATGATACCTTCCAGGGGGCAGAGGCATACATGCTCTTTCTGGTCACTACGCTCGCACATAGTTACTTCGTTGCTCCATACTTTATAGTTTAAATACTCCACTTATTATATCATTTCTGATTTAAAGTTTGCGAGGTGAAGAATATGTGCCATGAATGCATGCCGCCGCATCCTATGAGGGGGATAAGCTACTGCGGCTGTAGGTTCAGAGGGTTCCTCTCGTCTAAGGAAGAGATGGAGCTTCTGGAAAACTATAGAGACCAGCTGCGGAAGGAGATCGCGGGCGTAGAGGAGAGAATCAAAGAGCTAAAACAGAAAGAGTAACAGACTCGAAAACAAGTCTCTATTCTCTCCCCTTTCCAGCTGTTGATTAAACTCCCACACTTTCACTTTTGCCTCAAGAATGAGATGAGAGGGAAGAATCGATGAAGAGTGTAATGGAAGCGACCGACCTGACCAAACGATACGGGTCTATCATGGCTGTTGATCACATCAGCTTTAGGGTAGAACATGGAGAATTTTTCGGCTTCCTCGGCCCCAACGGGGCGGGGAAGACAACTACGATCCGCATGTTGACGGGCGTGATCAAACCTGACTTCGGAACAGCCCATATCATGGGATACGATATTCGAAAAGAATCCCTCAGAGCAAAACAGGTGCTGGGGATCCTACCTGAAATGGCTAACGCTTACGTCGATTTGACCGCTTGGCAGAATCTCATGTTCCAAAGTGAGCTCTACGGCGTATCCAAAAAAGCAAGAGAGAAGCGTGCCGTGGAGCTTCTTAGGAAACTTGGGCTTTATGATAGAAAGGATCAGGCCGTCAAGGGATTCTCTAAAGGGATGAAGCAGAGACTTCTTCTGTGTATGGCTCTGGTGAATGATCCTCGAATCTTGGTTCTGGACGAGCCTACCACAGGCCTAGATGTGCAAAGTGCTAGGCTCATCAGGGAGATGCTACAACACCTCGCCCGAACGGGAGTTACGATCTTTCTGACTACTCACAACATGGAGGAAGCAAGCCAGCTTTGCGATCGAGTTGCAATTATCAACAATGGAAGGATAGCCGCTGTCGATAGACCAGAAAAACTGAGAGCGGCGACGAAAGAGCTGGAGTCGATCGAAATCGCCTTCGACAGGCCTATAGAAATTGGATCGCTATCCGGACTTTCAAACGTTATCGACGCAAAGAAGATGGGAGATAAGATTAGGCTGTACACCACGGATCCAGACGATCTGATCCACCAGATAGTAGGCTACGCCAAAGCCAGAGAACTAAAGATCGTAGCGCTGAACGTGTTAGCTCCAAGCTTGGAAGATATATTCATCAAATTAACCGAGGGAAAGTAGTGTAATGACTGTGACGTGGGACTTATCGAACGTTCGAATATCCGACCAGTTGAAGAGAGCCTTCGCAATCTGCAAGAAAAACATCCGTGTCTACTACATCAAAGGCCCAGTCATAGTCTTCGGTATTCTGATACCGCTGTTCCTCTTTGGGGCTTTTCTCATAGGCAGAGAAATACCCCCTAAGTTCTTAGTGTCAAGCTTGATGTCTATGAGTGTATTCTTCACAGCTACCGCGGTGGCACCTGCGATCATGCCATGGGAGGGGCAAGCAAAGACTTTGGAAAGGCTTGTCTCCTCTCCCGTATCGATTGCAACCATAGTCTTAGGCGATATATTTGCTTCATTCCTTTTCGGCGTGCTTCTCTCCCTTGTTCCATTTGCGTTAGGATTAGCGATAGGGGTAACCGTGATTGATCCTGCAACGCTCCTGACAGGTGTTCTGCTGGCTTCCTTCTGTTTCTCGTCATTAGCAGCCGCTCTATCCACTTGGCCGACCAATATTCCATCCAACGTGATGATGCTCATGACTTTCGTAAAATTCCCCTTACTGTTTATTAGTGGAATCTTCGTTCCCATCGAAAAAATGCCTGACTGGAGCAGGCCAGTCGCTTCGCTCTCGCCATTAACCTACTTCGTCGATTTGGCAAGATATTCAATTGAGGGCATCAACCATTATCCTATATCCCTCAGCATGGTGGCCCTAACGGCATTCTCCTTGCTCTTCTTTACGTTGGCTGTAAAACTGCATGAAAAGAATATGCCAAAAAGATTGTAACAAGTCAATATTTCGACGGAGGTGAAATGTCGAAAATGGATAGATGGGATTTGACCAGACTAGCAGAATTCTCAAAGACTCAAAGAGTCAAGAAGGATATTTGCAAGACAAAGACGTTTAGTATTGTCCTCGTTTGTCTTGAAACCGGTCAGGAGATTCTTCCTCGCCCTGAGCCCTATGATGTCTGTTTCTACATCGTAGAGGGCCAAGGTATATTCACTATAGGAGATGAACAAAAAAATCTTAAGCGTGGCTCAATGACTTTCGCCCCTGCCCATATCGCACGCGGGATAAAAAGCATCAAGCGATTAAGCGTTCTTGGAATACAAGAGGCCCACTAGACTCGATTCTGACGATATGAATAATTATCGACGAAATCTCCACGCTAACGAGAATGATAAGGATGGCGGTGACTTCATATTCTTTTGTGCCTCCCTCTCCTAAGAAAAGGAACCCATACATTATCATGCTTTTGCGAAGAATACGATGAAGAGTTTTTACGATTTGTAGAGCAAGAACCCTCCCTCTTTCAAGTGGGAGATGAATTGCGTCAGGACAACGAGTCGGTGAACCAAGAGGTTTCCTATGAAATTGGGGGAGCAGCCCAAAAGACCCCGCAGGCTTCAGCCTGCGGTAGTTCAGGATGGCTAGGTGATAATTATTCAATAGGGTTTAAGTCGTCGTATTCATCCACCAAACGCCAGCGTTCCTGTTGAAGCGTTATGTTTAACCGTTTAATGAGATTAGGGCGGAACTACTGTTCCTCATTGTTTTCACGCCTTTTTGGGAAGAGGAGTTTCAGGAACTCGTGCTCCTTCCTGCGTTTCGCCTCTCTCTCAGCTTCTTCTTTCTTGTGGCGGAGGGTCGCTTTCTCCTTTCTCTCCTTCATTTTCTCAGTCTCCTCTTGGGAGTAGTGGGCCCACGGCCTTTCGATTCTCCAGGTGATCTTCTGGCAGATGGGGGGTTCAGGGTAGGCGCCTAGATCATGCAGCGTGAAATGGAGAACCAGGGTCGGCTTCTCCTGGATGCAGGCGTTGATGACCTTCTTGACGGCTTCGGGATCTATCCTGAGCTTCCGGTCGTCCTCGACGAGGAGGTTGACAAGCTTCACCTGTTTGCGGAACCGTTCAAGGGCTTCGGGTGATATGTTGTAGAGGTAGGGTGTCTGTGAGACGGCGCCGATGATCATCCTCTTCTCGTCCACGCCGTTTTCCATGAAGGATATGAAGGTCTGGCCGGGGTGATGCCCCGCCGACTCAACCCCGCATAATACGATGTACCTGATGTTGGGGTTTGCGACCACGTTGCAGATAATCTTCTCTACCCCAATATTCTCCGTCTGTAGGAAGCCGGCTAACGCTGCACCCGCCTCCACCGCAACCTTCGACAGCTGAACCAAGATGTCAGGTATCTTATCGTACATCGTATGTAAGAGAATGACTACCGCAACGGGCGAGTAGTCGTTCCCCCTCAGGTAGCTTCCATCCTCAGGCGGATAAGCGTCAGGAGGCTTAACTTTCAGAATCTTATTCAAACCCGCTTCACCTGTCAATGAAAGGATTTATTCGAGCTCCTTCTTCTCAGGTGCAGTTTTAAGAACTCCAGTATGGCGAATGGGATCAGTGAAAGGATCGCTGCGAGAACAATATCGCCTGACGTGGGGAGGACAACTCCGAGAGCCTCACGTGTGCCCGGGAGAGCTAATACGCATAATGTGAGCGCTGCGGAGATGATGACGGAGAGCCAGAGGAGACGGTGGGGGCGAGCCTGAAGAGCACTATGTGTAAGTGAGCGGCAGTTCAACGCGACCACCAACTCGAAAAACACGAATGCCAGGAAGAGGGTAGTCCGTGCCTCCTCTAGGCCTTGCGACAAATCTTTAACGAATGCCGAAAGAAGGATCGGCGATACTAGAAGCGGAATCACTGTTAACATCGCCTTCACCTCTTTGGCGAAGAGGGGCTCTTTGGGGTTTCTGGGGGGCTTGTCCATGATGTCGGGGTCTGCAGGACTGATGCCGAGGGCGAGTGCGGGTAACCCGTCGGTGGTGAGGTTCACCCAGAGTATCTGGGCTGGAAGAAGGGGTAAGGGCAGGCCTAGCAGGACCCCTCCGCCGATGACAGCGATCTCGACGAGGTTGCACTGGAGGAGGTACGTCAAATACTTCTTGATGTTGTCGTAGATCCACCGCCCCTTCTCCACCGCCTTGATGATGGTGGCGAAGTTGTCATCGGTTAGGACGAGGTCCGAAGCCTCCTTGGTCACCTCGGTGCCGGTTATCCCCATGGCGATGCCTATGTCAGCGCTCTTGATCGCGGGCGCGTCGTTAACACCATCCCCTGTAACAGCGACCACCTCCCCCCTCCTCTTCCAGGCGTTCACCACCTTCAACTTGTGAAGGGGGGAGACCCTTGCATAGACCGTTACCTTGTCCACCTGTCTCTCAAACTCGTCGCCACCCATTTTCTCA
>JAFNIQ010000093.1 GCA_017601395.1 Candidatus Brockarchaeota archaeon | reverse complement strand
GTACTGTAGCATAAGGAGCTACGCCGAGATAATTAACGCTATGGAGAAAGCCTGACCAAAGAGCTTAGAGATGCGGATTACAAACTTAATCAGCTCACCCATAAGCTTCTCGGCAGCGTCGTAAACCATCTTCTCATCCACAGCACCAGTGCAAACAAGCTTACCGCTAGCGAAAAGCAATATAACTACATCTGGGTCATGCATTTTATAGATAAGGTCTTTAAATCGATAGTAAGCATAGTCCTCCTTATCAATAACATTAAGTAAGTCGATAAAACTTATCGTTTAAGATAAACCTCGTTTCGATTCTTGTCACATATGAACCTGTATTTGTAATAATATCCCTGCCCAGCAATGAAGGCATATGTATGGCTAATGACTCTCTTCAGATGAAAGTTTTGATAGATCATGCACACCCGCAAGTAGGTTTGGTTTTTCTTTAACTATTTCTCCGCTTTCCGCTCTAAAAAGCAGACGGCATCCTCAATGACGTAGGTTTGAACTAATCCGCCTATTCCACCAATCCTTCTCTCCGATTTTCTTAGTCTTTCTATGATTATTCTCAGATAGCAAATATCCTTATCTAGTAAGATTGTTGCAGAGGCACCAGTATCCACATGGAAGCAAACTGGTTTTCTAAAACCTAAGGCCCTCGATTCAAGCATCGCCTTGATAAATGGAGCCGGAGGCTCAAACCTATTGTCAAAGTAGCATGGAATCCTCATTTAGAAAAAGGGCTCCTCAGGCAGTTTCGAGTATTAGCACCAGCTTTTCGCGGCTCACAAAATCGACAAAAAACTTTTTCTTAGGGATATTTTTCCCTGATCCTCTCCATTAAATTACTTAGTTCCTTATCATGATCCACGACATTCTGTTTAAAAAGCTTTTTCCATCGGCTTATTCGCGAGCTTCTCAGTAGCCTCGTATCTAATTTGGCGCTACAATCGGTATTGCTGTATTATTCCCGGCAGCAATGCTACTGCTTCCCCCTGCTTGAGCTCTGCAGCTTTAACGCCTGCTCTTGGTTTAGGTGCATGGTGTCCGCAACCTTACCCGCGTCGCTCGCATACTGCAGCCTTAGGCAGATTATCGTAGCGCGTGCGGGAAGCGACACACGTCTTCACGTCCAGGCTCCCCCGAGCGACGGGTTTGAGAAGACCGGCTGTGGTGTGCACGCGCTATGATTGTTTAGACTTTTATAAATCTTCGTCGACTTATGGAACCTAAGGTCTTGGTATGCCAAGGATTTCCTCAGGAAAATGGAGGGGATCATGGATGAAATTCTGGAATGACATAGCAATAGACAGGAGCTTCAGGATGATGCAAGAGCTCAGGAGGGAGCTGAACTTCGTTTAATAGCGGGTGGCCCGTATACTTCCTAACGAAGGCCATAGAATCCAAGGATATAGACATTATAGTCGGGTTTGGGGATTTAGCTAGGCTTAAGATGAGGATAGATGTCCAAAAGAACGACTTCCTGAAAAATACGAGAGTAAAGTGGAGGGCGTATCAATAGATATCTATGCGCCCCCTGCTCCTACAATCCTTAGGTAGTTTATCGCTGACTCAATATATAGCACGCACTTCAACATTGGTCTAAGCCTCTGGCACACTTAAAGGGCTTCCGGCTCAATGCGCGTTAGTCCGGGTACCTTATCGTAGGCCTGGTCGAAGGAGATTATTTTTCCATCCAGGTTTAACGCGGTCGCAGCGTAATGCGAGTCGAAGAAAGTTAGGTTGAGTGTTTGTCTCAAGTATACGCTTGCAAGCGTTGTGTCTGGTGTTAACGCCACGTACTCCACGTTCGGTAGTGCTGCGATGGCAGCCAAATCCTTCAGAAGCCTATTCTCCCTTTTCTCGCTTCTATAGATGAGCTCCATTTCAACGAGACTGATGCTTGAAATCTCCAGGCGAATCTCGCCCTTCCGGAGTTTTCCGAAGATTCTTTCAGCCATTTCATGATTAGGATCATGCTCGTTCAAGTATGCGAAGATAACGTCGTTTTCCAGCAGGGGCATTGAACATCATCTTCCCCGTGCTTCTCTTTCCGCAGCGAGCTCAGCCTGCTTTCTTAAATCCCTAAATGGTTTCCCAGTGTTAAACGCACCGTGAAGGATTTTAAACGGGTCCGAAGGCAGTGGGATTATTTTGATATGGTCTCCGGCATTTATAACCAGTATTTTCTTGCCGATGCCGAGAGATTCTCTAATCTGCTTTGGAATCGTTAACCGTCCCTTGCTATCGAGCTCCAATATACTCATTTCCCACTTCAAGTTGATTGGGTTTAAAGTGGGATTTAAACTTTATCATCGTCTTTGGTGGGTAATGCTTAAGCATTGCGTCTTCTTCAGCTTAATTTAAACAACTATTTAGGTGCCACTAAGAAAAAGCTACAATTACCTTATCAACAATCCTTTCTGAATAAGCTCAGCCATAAGCTTCTCAGCAGCCTCGTAAACCATCTTCTCGTTAACCGTGCCTGTGCAAACAAGTTTTCCAGAAGCAAATAATAATATAACTACATCAGGATCATGCATCCTGTATATTAGAATTTTAGAATTAACTCCTCTATTCCCTATATTTCGTCTCTATTTTGAAGGTATTAGCATGCATTAGGATATCCCGTGTCTCGTTCAAGACCTTGCAACGATCGGTTTCTGCCGTTCTTTTATGGCTTTTTCCATCGATTTTCTTGCGAGAACCATGTCAAGCTGAATCAGCTGCTTAACGATCTCGTTTTCTCTATCCAATTGATACATTGTGGCACGGCCAACTTTTCTAGTAGCTTTCACGGCTCCAGATCTTTCAAGCTTACTCCAATATTTAAAAAACGTGGCCCTCCCAATCCCCAGGTTTTTTATAATCTCATTCTTAGAATAGTCTGACAACGGGTTATCTAGGAAAAAGTCTATAATTCTCAGTATGGGGCTTGCACCCAAGTATTTCAAGAGTAGGGTTTCGTCCGGCTTATAAGTCATGTTTCCTTAAATCTGTTTGAGATTTAAAGTATTTAAACTTAATCTTCAAAGTACCATAAGTGAACCTATGCTTTCAGACGAGCAGATAAAGGCAATAATAATGCTAAAGCTCCACAAGAGGGGCAACTGGGGAAGCAGCCACACCGCCTTTGAAAACTTGAAGAAAGGGTGGAAGGATGCGGACCTAGGTAAGCAAGGCTTAAAGCGAGTAGAGAAGCTGGCGGAGGAATTGATCCGTCAAGGACTAATAATCTCGAAACCAACCTATTACGGATTACAGGTTTCGCTCAACCCAAGACAGCATGAAACCATAATTAGCTTCATGAAAAAGTTCATCCAAGTTTAATCTTTTAAAAATCTATTCGGAAACGATGTAAACCAGAACCTTAGCGTCTAGGAGAGCAACAGTGTTAGAGATAGCCATAGATTTCCTCCCTCGTAAGCCTACCCTTGCTTTCAAGGGCTAGCTTTTGAATGCTATTCTCTCACTCTTCCTCGGCTTCTCAACCCTCCTTGTCCTGAGTAAATCAATAAATTCTCTCACGATCTTAATCTCCTCCTCATCCGGATTATCCATATGGCAAATAAGGCCTGAGCCTAAATACTATATTTGCACCATAATCGGTATTGCCGTGCTCAATCCCTATCCAGAAGTAAAGAAATACTTGATAGGCGATAAAACTCAAATCAAAAAGGGATAACCCTTTATGGCCAATTTTCAGGACAACAGTATCGCTGGAACTTGAAAAAATACTTAAAAATGCTGGGTTTCTGCAAACAACTACGAGAAGCCAGAAGACCGTCCATGTGACGGAAACAGAGTGTAAGCCTTAATCAGAAGCTAGGATGCTTAAGTCCCCATTTCAATACTCTAAACGGCATCTTCATCTAAACTTTTTCACGGATTTCTTATTTAAGGTTTTAGCACGTGAATTGAAAAAGGGCATTCAAACATCTATTTAGGGGCAATGAATTCAGCTTACCGTCGCTCTATACAGACGTAAAAGGAACAGTCCTATATAAGAAGTATAACCCAACTTTCGATTTCGATGTTCCGCCAGGGCTCGGTGAAGCCGGCGAGGAAATAGAAACAACAATTAGGAAAATCACCCCCTACGAGTTTATCAGGGCAGCAATCACGGAAGGAAGAATGACCTTCGACGTAGAATTCTCACTCAAAAGATACTGGCTTATCGTAGGGGAGGGAAAGATAGAAATATCTCTAAAGAAAGACATGTACTACGACAGGGGAGACAAGGGGCCTGCGGTAATCTTCACGATAAAAGACTGGCAGGGAAAGGAGCATGAGCTCAAACTCGTCTACAATTGGGAGAGGAAATATTTGTCTAAGATAATGATTGAGGACTTTAGGCAGATTCTGGAAATGAGCTACAATTCGCATGCTGAAGTACTTAAAATAGAATATCAGAAGGGCGAGCAAGTATCCGAGCATCGGATATACTTTGAGAATAGCTCCGCCCCCCGCGCCCCCGCGCGCGGGCTTTTAAGCCTAAATATTCTTTCAAAGAATTGAAGTAAGCATCAAGAGGGAAAAGTGGTAGCCCGGGAGAGATTCGAACTCTCGTCAACGGGTTTCTTCTCCACGCGGGATCCAGAGCCCGCCATCCCTAGTCGGAAATCTGGTCCTTACCTCCCATTGACCGCTAGACGACCGGGCTGCCGGAGCGTATGGTTGTTGCGTGCTATATTAATTTTTCGAGGTTGCGTGTTCAGGGTTTCTTCAATCCTCCAGTGTGTTTATTGTAATAGATAGTTTTTATTCGATATGAGTTGAAGATTTATAAACCTTGGTTTCTGAGCTGGCGGGGAAAATGGGGAGCGAGAAGGAGAATGCTTTTCATGCTCTTGAGCTGCGGGAAGTGTTTGAGAGGCTGAAGACTAGTGCTAGGGGTTTGAGCAGCCGGGAGGCTGAGAGGAGACTCAAGGAGTATGGGCCGAACGAGCTGGAAGAGGAGGAGAAGATCAGTGCTCTGACTCTTGTCATCGACCAGTTGAGGAGCCCCTTGATACTGGTGCTGGTTGCGGCGATGCTGATTTCCCTCTCCATCGGGGAGATTGTTGACACTGCTGTGATAGGCGTGGTTATAGCTTTCAACACTGCCATAGGTTTCACGCAGGAGTTTAGGGCTGAGAAGGCTCTGCAGGCTTTGAAAAGGCTTGCGGCGCCGGAGGCTGATGTTATTCGTGACTGTCCTGAGGAGGGTGGCTGCGTGGGGATGCGGGTTAAAGCGAGGGAGATTGTCCCCGGCGACGTGATTCTCCTTGAGGCGGGTGACAGGGTTCCTGCGGATGCTAGAATCTTTGAGGCTTTCAACCTTGAGATAGATGAGTCCATGTTGACAGGCGAGTCTATTCCGGTTGTGAAAACTGTTGAGAAGCTTGAGAAGGATCTTCCCGTAGCGGAGCGTAGGAATATTGCTTTCGCCGGGACGATCGTAACTAGGGGCAGGGGTAAGGCTGTTGTGTTCGCCACCGGGATGAGGACGGAGATCGGTAAAATAGCGCGGCTGATTAGAGAGACCGAGAGGGTTGAAACGCCGATTCAGAGGCGTACCTCTGATCTTTCTAAGAAGCTCGGTTTTCTAGCCTTGGCGTCGAGCAGCCTGATGGTTGTAATAGGTCTTTTAAGGGGTTTCGAGTTTTTTGAGATGTTTCTCTTCGCGCTTGCGAGCGCTGTTTCCGCCATTCCCGAGGGGCTGCCGGCGGTGATGACGATAACCCTTGCCGTTGGGGTTAACAGGATGGCTAAGCGCAACGCTATAATCAGGAAGCTTCAGGCTGTTGACACTCTCGGCTCAGTTACAGCCATATGCACAGACAAGACTGGAACGCTTACAACAAACCAGATGACGGTGCAAGAGGTCTTCGTAGCCGGTAGGACGGTGAGGGTTACTGGGTCCGGCTTCACTCCTGAGGGACAGTTCATGCTGGAGGATAAGCCGGTTGACCCGTTGGGTTTCGAGCCTCTGAAGCTCCTCCTCCAAGCCGGTGCACTCTGCAACGATGCTCGTTTAATAAAGCATGAGGTTGACGGCGCGCTAAGGTGGGAGATCCACGGCGACCCGACTGAGGGTGCTCTCGTTGTTGCAGCAGCCAAGGCGGGTATGGGAAAGGAGGAGTTGGAGGAGCTTTATCCCCGTGTAGACGAGATCCCGTTCGACCCCGGTGAGAGATATATGGCTACTTTCCACATGGCGCCGTCAGGAGGCGTAACGGTTTTCGCTAAGGGTGCGCCTAAAACCATACTAGAGATGTGTTCAGAATACTTGGAGAACGGGGAGAAGAAAAAGCTGTCG
>JAFNIQ010000095.1:4935-6138 GCA_017601395.1 Candidatus Brockarchaeota archaeon | reverse complement strand
ACGCCAATCACGGCCTGTGAACTGTTTAAGGGTGCCTACAGGTCAAAAGAAGGGATGTGGAAGTTAGAAGGGATTTGGAAATAATGCACTGATCTTGACACAGCTCAGACCCTATATGAACCGAAGGTTGAAGAACCTAGAATCTCACGGGCTTCGATTGGGGAAATGTCTATGACCTACTTCCTATTCTATGTCCTTTCTCTATAGGTTTTTAGAAGATATGTACCAACTATCAGCCAATATCCAAAATATACAGAAATCCTCATCCACTCTGGATTGCCGTCATATCCAACTAGAGCTTTCAAAATGGAGCCTATAGCACCTTTCTCATGCAGTAATGGATATGTCCCATCCGGATTCATCGGTGGGTTGATGTTGAAAGCCTGTTGACCCAGCACTCCGAATTCCACTCCAACTCCTTTTCCAACATCGATCAGTTCATGGACTCCATAGCCTGTTAATCCAGCTGCAAAAACAATCAACAATATACTCGTATATTTGAAGAATTTTCTGATATCAAGTTTGTAAACACCCCTCATCAAGGGTATTGCTAAGATTATTACCGCCATGAAGCCTATTAGCATTCCGATAGTCGAGCCCAACATGTCTAGGAATAATGTGGCGGTTAGGAAAAGGACGGTTTCGAGGCCTTCCCTAAACACTGCCACAAAGGCTAGGGAGGCGATGCTGAACCTCTGTCCCTTGGTTATAGCGATGTCGATCTTCTGCTCCAGTTCACCCCTTATCTTTTGAGCGTTCTTAGCCATCCAAAAGATCATGTAGGTTAACACGACTGCAGCTGTGAGGGAGGCTAAGCCTTCGAATGTCGCCGCAGCTATCCCCGAAAGCCCTCCATAGATCACATGGACGATCCATGCTAGAATTATGCTTGCAAATATAGCAACCCCAATTCCAATGTATAGATATCGATTTAGATTTGTTTTTCCTATCTTTTTTAGGTAGGCAATCATGATAACTATGATTAGAGCTGCTTCTAGGGATTCTCTGAAAGCCACCAGAGAGCTTGGAAACAAACCTTCGTACATTTTTCCCTCATGTTTAATTACGATACCCTTGTTTATAAATTTTTAGGCTAGCCTAACTTTCATGGGCTTCTTATCCCTAATAATGAAGTCTGCCTTTCTAGGCTGGCAAGTTGCAGTCTTAAAGGGGTTATGGGAAAAGTCAAATTCGCCAAAAAAT
>JAFNIQ010000095.1:0-4865 GCA_017601395.1 Candidatus Brockarchaeota archaeon | reverse complement strand
TGACTTTTCCCATAACCCCTTTAAGACAGGCTACAAGAGGAAAGTTGTTTCAGGTTTAAGGCGTCCTAGAATCTTCGGCAGGGAATTGCAAATCTATTTAACGCATATAATTTCCTTCAAAACATCATAAATAAGATTCTTCTCTTTTACTATCTTAAAACCTACATTCTTGATGTTTCTCACAGTGTCACGGTTGATGTTTTCTCCTCCTAACCGAACTATGATGGGATTAAAAACATCCATAAGCCGACCTAATACTGGGTTTTTACTCCTAACATGCTCAAGCATTAGGAGCTGCCCTCCCTCTTTCAGCACCCTGTGGATCTCATTTAATCCCTTAATTGGGTCTGTGACGGAACAGAAAACACAGAATGCAACAACGGTGTCAAATTTTTCCTCTTCAAAGGACAAGTGTTGAACGTCTTCTCTTCTCAATACAACTCTTCCCTTATAGTGTTGGGCCCTATTAAAGGCCCTTTTTAGCATCTCATCGCTTATATCAATAGCTGTAATATCCTTGTTGGGTGGATATGATTCGAAGCTTTTTCCAGTTCCAACACCGACTTCAAGGATTTTCCCCTTAACATTTCGAAGTATATCTTTCCTGAATCTATCAAAATAGAGTTTTTCCCAAAAGTAATTTATGAGATCATAAAGCTTAGCGATTCGATTATACCTTAATTCAGCAAGATCCCTTTCCAAATTAACTTTATCTCTATAATACTCAAATTTTTCAGTTGCAGATCTAAAGATTTTTTGAAATGGTAGCAGCATTGGCACCTTACTCTTGTATTCTCTATATCTTTCTCTGAATCGCTCTTCCATCTCTTTTTCTTCTCTCCTGGCCTGCCTATAATAGAGAAGGAGTAGAATAGGCCACATGAGAGCTGTTGGAATCGTGATCCACTGAATTAACATTCCCAATGTTAATATCAATATTCCCAGATATTGTGGGTGTCGAACATAGGCGTAGACCCTGTTGGTAACTAGTTCTCCTCCGGATTTATGGATTTTACTCCAGCCGAAGAGAATCAGGAGTATTCCGATTAACATCATTATGTTTGATAGTGGGTAAATCAGGGTGAAGAACAAATATTCTCCAATTATCGATGCAAGGATATGTCCTGAGACATGTGTTAGAGGATTTTTGAAACTTATGAACCATGTGAGAATATAGATTGTTGATGGGAAACCATACATTTCAGTATACAAGGCTACTATAAAAGCTAAGTAAATGCTTGTTGGAAGCCGTTGAGATTTATTTTTGAAGGGGATGAATAATAGGAAAAGGCCAAAAAAGATGATGCTTAGAACCACGAGATTCCAGTATCCGTAACCATAGTCATCCATCTATTTGTCCTACCCCTAATCTTTTCCTTCAGCGCCTCAATAAAAGTAGTAGCACTGAGAGGAAGAGAAGACCTACATAGAAGTACCAGGCTACACCTCTAACAGGAGCCCCGCATCCGACGCTGCAGAAACCGCCATAATGATCTGCATGATGTTCTTTCCCTTCTTTTCGAATATATTTTTCTGGATCTCTGTTGAATTCTTTCTGGCAAGAGGGCGAGCAGAAATAGTAGGTTTTGCCCTCATATGTGGACTTGTATCTGGCAGTTTTCTTGTCCACCTCCATTCCGCAGACTGGATCCCTAGCCATCCTCACCTTTCACCCTCCTTATCCTTAGCTGCTGGTTTAAAGCCAAGCGCCAAAGCCCCTCCAATTATACCCAGTATGGCTCCTATCAAGAGACTGCCCATTCCTAGAAAGCTGATCACCGAGAAGACCAGTATTATTGTCCCCCATGCAGTATGCTCTGCTGGACGAGCGTTAAGCATCGCTGCTCCTATTATCACGAGGAGACCAGACATCAAGCCTATGAGCCATAGGCCACCAATGAAAACAAAGGGATTCCAAAAGCCTCCCATCATGTGATTGAATCCGCCCATCATCCCATAGCCCATCCAGCCATACATGGGCATGAAAAATGTCATGGTGCTGCCGAGGAGTATCAACATTCCACCGATAAGCGATAGAACGACTGCGATAGTCGGTCTTTCTTCAAAATCCATTCATCTCACCTCCTCTACGAGGCTTTTAGAGAACCTTTTCTCTTCCTTGTAAGACTCGGCGCAGTGTATGCAGCAGAAGGTTGTCTCTATCCCATCTATGACCTCCCGATATCCGCCCTCATACACCTTGCAGCCGCAGTGGGCACAGATTTGCAGGCTTGGCTCAATGGCAGCGGAGACCAGGCCTGCGAAGCGTTTGAAAAGCCCTAAGCAGAGTTCTCTTCCTTCTCTTGTGAGTTCGAAGACCTTCTTTCTCTTCTCCCCCACCGACTTCATCGTGTGTTTCACTAAGCCCTTTTCTTCGAGCTGTTGGAGAAATGGGTACACCAGGCTTGGGCTGACCTCTTTTCCAACCCTCTTCTTAAAACGGCTGAGGATGCTGTAGCCGTAAGCCGGGCCTTCATACAATATGGTTAGTATGTAGAAACGGCTGAAGTCTGATACCAGTTCTTCCATGTCTCCCATTTTTGCCTCTTTAACCATGCTCTCTTTCCGGGGTATGAGGACTTGCGGTTATATATAAATATTATCAAAAATAGACATATCTATAAAAGATATGTTTATATGCCGGCTCCAACCTTTTATTAAAAGAGCAGGGAGGAGTAGAAACCCAGTTGCCTAGAGACCCTGTGTGTGGTATGGTCGTAGATGCTGACAAGGCCATCAAGAGAAAGATAGGGGACCGGATTTATTATTTCTGCAGCGAGACCTGCGCCAGAACCTACGAGCAACCTGAGCGTGAGTTAAAGGCTATGAGACGCAGAGTTGCCCTAGCGTTGGCTGGTGTGCTGAGCGTCGCCGTCCTGCGTGTCGCAGCCATGCTCGGCCTGGCCATAGCCATTATGACATTCAGGATAGTTGGAATCTCCGCATGGGATCTAGCCTTCTTCATCCTCTCAACCCCCATCGTCTGGGTGGCGGGGTGGGGCATCCATCATGGAGCTTACAAGGCGCTCAAGAACCGCTCCATAAACATGGATGTGCTCATAACAACAGGCGTGTTGGCAGGGTGGGGATACGGCGTAGTTAGCACCCTCTTCCCATCGCTTGGCTCCGAGGGGTTCGCCTACCTGGAGATCGCTATAGGTATACTAGCCTTCGTTTTGCTGGGTAAGTTTATCGAGGAAGCTATAAGGAGAAGATCAGCGGCTGCGATCAGGAAACTGCTTGAGCTTCAGCCAACGGTTGCGAGACTTTTAAAGGGTGAGCGGGAGGTTGAAGTCCAGATAGATGATGTTCAGATAGGCGATGTGATTATTGTAAAGCCAGGAGAAAAAATCCCAACAGATGGTCTCGTAGTAGCCGGCTACTCCTCTATAGATGAGAAGATAATCACCGGCGAGAGCATCCCAGTTGAAAAAAGCATCGGTAGTGAAGTAATAGGTGGAACCATAAACAAGACAGGTCTCCTGAAGGTTAGGGCGACGAAGGTCGGTGAGGATACAGCCCTCATGCAAATGGTCCGTTTGGTCGAGGAGGCCCAGGCATCAAATGCTCCAGTACAGAGGTTTGCAGACCGTGTTGTCGGATATTTTGTTCCAGCGGTCTTTGCAACCGCAGCCATAGCCTTCACATACTGGTTTTCAGCCGAAGGCTTCACTAAGGCATTTCTGGTCTTATTGAGTGTGCTGCTCATCGCATGCCCCTGCGCTCTGGGAATAGCAACACCAGCCGCTATTTTAGCCGGTGTTGGAAAGGGAGCCGAGTTTGGAATCCTGCTTCGAGGCGGCGAATATGTTGAAAACGCAAGAAGGTTGACAACCGTCATCTTTGACAAAACAGGCACTTTGACAAAGGGCGAACCCTCAGTTACAGACATAAAGGCCTTTGAAGGTTACAAGGAAGACGATATCTTGATGCTGGCCGCAATCTCAGAGAAAGGCTCAGAGCACCCATTAGCTGAAGCTATAGTGAAAGCAGCTAATGGAGTAAACCTAAAAATCCCAGATGCGGACTCCTTCGAGGCTATTCCAGGACATGGAGTTAGGGCATCCTATAAAAAAAGGCAGATTCTCTTCGGAAACAGAAGATTGATGAATGTTAATAGCATTAAGATATTCGATCATGTAGAGGAAGAACTTACGCTTTTTGAGGAACAGGGCAAAACGGCCATGATTCTAGCGGTTGATGGAAAGGTGGCCGGAATTATAGCCGCCATGGACACGCCGAAGGAGGATGCTGGAGAAGCCATAAAAGAGCTTAAAACCATGGGACTAGAAATAATAATGCTTACCGGCGATAATGAAACAACGGCCAAGGCTATAGCTAAACAGCTTGGAATAAACAAAGTTATCGCCAATCTTCTGCCACAACAGAAAACCGATGTAATCAAGAAACTGCAAAGCACAGGGAAGGTCGTTGCCATGGTTGGAGACGGTGTCAACGACGCCCCAGCCCTAGCCCAAGCCGATATCGGTATAGCTATAGGTAGCGGGACAGACATCGCTAAAGAAACGGGAGGGATCGTTCTGATCAAAGATGACCTGCGCGACGTGGTTAGAGGGATCCTACTGAGTAAGGCAACCATGAGAAAGATCAGACAAAACCTTTTTTGGGCTTTTATCTACAACACAATCTCCATTCCAATAGCTGCAGTTGGATTGCTCAGCCCAATAATCGCTGCTGGAGCCATGGCGACAAGTTCACTGTTTGTGGTAAGCAACTCGGCAACCTTGAAACTGCTCAAACTCTAAAATGAGATTGAAATGGAGGTAAATGATATGATTGATCGAAAAGGGTTTCCAAGATCTGCAATATTAGTTCTTTTTCTGGGTTTAACCTCTATTGCAGCA
>JAFNIQ010000092.1 GCA_017601395.1 Candidatus Brockarchaeota archaeon | reverse complement strand
CGTTGTCCCCCTCAAGTCCCAATCGGCGATAGCCATAGGTCAGATTGTGGGCGGCTACGAGTATAGGCAATTGCCGGAGAGAACAACTCATGTTAGACCTGTCAAATGGTTGAAAACCCTGCCGAGATCAGCGTTTCCTCAGGATATTCTCTACTCCTTAGGAGCACGTATGACGGTCTGCAAGATAGAAAGGAATAATGCTGAAGAGAGGGTACGGAAGCTTCTAGCAGGAGAAAAGCTGGAGGAGATGCCCGCTCAACCCCTGGGAGAAGCATTAGAGGAGACCGTTGAAGAGCTAGATGTTGAGCAGATAGCGAAAGATCAAATAGTCAAGTACATTGAGGCAAGGTTTAAGGGCCACGGCTTAGCGAGGCTAGTCGACGCTATTCTGCGAGCAGAAGGATATGCTACGATCGTTTCGCCACCCGGTCCAGACGGTGGGATAGATATACTTGCAGCTGCTCCACTGGGCCAGGAGAGGCCTTCTATCTGCGTCCAGGTGAAATCAACATCCTCGCCGGTGGATGTTAAGGTTCTAAGAGAGCTGCAGGGAGTTATGTCAAAGGTGGGGGCTAAACAGGGTTTACTCGTTTCCTGGGGCGGGTTCACCCGTAATGCTTCTCAGGAGGCGAGAGGCGTGTTTTTCAACATAAGGCTTTGGGACCAGGGCAGGCTGATGGAGGAAATACTGAAACACTATGAGCAGTTCGACGACGAGCTGAAAGCGGAATTACCCTTGAAAAGGATTTGGACACTGGTTGTTGAAGAAGAATGAGACCCATGAATCCTAGGAGCTCTTTACGAGCTCGAGCCTGCTTATTATCGTGTTCAACTCAGCCAGTAGGTCGGAGGCTCTTTCAACATCTTTCGCTTCCAAGTATGCTAGGGATTTTCTGAAATCCTCGCTCAGCGACTCAACCTCCTCCCTTATCCTCTTCAAGTCCTTGGTGTTAGCGACCACTACAAGCTTCTGAACGGTAGGGTTGTTCTTAGCCCTCTGAAGGTTGAGTATGAGGGAGTCGATGCTACCGCCCCTCTGAACCTCGAAGACGTAGCTCACAACACCGAGGTTAGCTATCTTTGCCTGCCAGAGGACATCAACCCTGGCGCCCTTGGCTACCTGATACTCGCTGCTAGCCTCAAAACCCAAGCCACTTCCTACTTCAACGAGCTTCTCAACAATCTCGTCATGGTCGAAGTCGTAGTCCTCCTCTTCCCCAACCGCAGTCTCCTCTTTCCTCCTTGCAACTAGATAGAAGAGGAACAGGTCCACGTTGATAAGGTTTAGCTCAACTTTTTCAGGATTAATCATCCTGAAGATGGCTTTCAAAGCCTCGTTCACTCTTTCATACTCGGAACCGCTTATCCTATACTTCTTAGTTGGCAACGCTTCACCGAGACCTAAGATCTCGAGGCCCCTCCTGCTCTTATCGTTCCATATGCCGTATTGCTCAGGATGGGCGAACGCGAGTATCTCCGTAACTCCTGCAGGCCCGATAAACTTCACCTTTTCGAAAAACCTGTCGTAACGGCTTGCTAAAGGTGCAGCACCGTAAAGCAGGTTCTTAAGCTCAGACCTTAAAGTGTTGAAGTCAGTGCTCTTCAAAATCCTGTCTGCAACGTAATCCTTGTTAGTCCAACCCACGTAAGCCCAGAGGGAAACAATTATACGCCTGAAATCGGGCTCCGAAAGCTGCTCGATGGCAGCCGCGTTAAGCAGAGTCTTAAACTCACGTTCTTTATCCTCCCTTTCTTTCAGAAACTCCTTACCTTCGTCCGTCTCTAACCATTTCCTGAAACCCGGCAGGAAACCAGTGATTCTCGCCTTGACATTATCATCCAGTGTAAACATTCCGTTTTCCACTAAACCCTCTCAAGTTTTAAATTTTTTGAGTAAGCTAAAACCCTTCTCTTGCTGTAAGAAATTTCCGAAAGGATTATTAGCATTGCATTAAACTTACCATGAAGTATGATTTAAGGAGGCTTGAAAAAGAGCTTTAGCTGATCACGCGTTATGAACCATAAGAATTCGTCCAAAATCTTCAGCTTGCTCTTTCCACGTTGTCCAGCCATTTCAGAGAGGACACCATCATACTGTTTAAGGAAATCCTGCATCACCTGCATGAAACGATAATAGCTCTCACCCTTAAATTTAGCAAACCTCTTAACAACCCTCTCAATATCGTTATCCCACGGTGGGAAGAAATCTGGGCAAATGAGATGCATAACTTTTGCAGCAGCAACCTTCCCTAAGACCCCTTTAAATCCTTCGTAGAGCCTATCGACATCATCCTTAAACTTAGCCAAGTCCTCTTGTTCTAAAAACCGTCTCCTGAAGCCCTCAAGACAATCGGATTCCTGCCAAATCAAATTAGCCAGTTTCTTTTCCCAACCTTTTCTCTGCTCCAGAACCCGATTCATCTTCCCCCAATCGTAAAGAAATCTTCTTACAATTTCATGCACCCCATTCTCACTAATATCCTTTAAATTCACCTTTTTCATTTTTTCTAAGCATTCGCGGTAAACCTCCTCCAGCTGAGGGTCCTCGCTCTCACACAATCTGACAGACTCTTTGAAAACTTCGATCCTAATTCCCTCCTCTAAGCTCATTCTGTCAAGCTGTTTTCTTGACGGCAATATAAACGTTATTAAAAACAGATGGGCGATGTTAACGGCAGGACATGGATCAGGCTGGAAAAAGTCCTCTTTACATCTATCTCTAGGAGGAAATTTCTCTGCCGTCACCTTAAATCATCTAAACTAATGAGCTGGAAAGCGAGTTTCAGATTCATTAAGCCTCCGGCTATCGACAAGCAGTGATCCGACTTAATCAAATTCGTGTAGAGACTCTTCTACTCAAAGACATATGCTTATGATCAAATAAACCCTTGAGCAGCTGTTAAACAGTTTTTCTAATTATTGCATTCTTTAGGTCTGGACATCTTTTTTCTATTAAATCTGCCATTTCAATCCTTTTCTCATTTATCGTATATACTCTAATCACTTGAGCAAGTTTTCTAGAGAGATGATAGGCTAATGAGCTTTCATCGAACGCCACATCTATGATGTGACCATCCCCCTGCATTATTTTTATAGCCTTCGCTTCCTCTTCTCTTGTGGAGGAGTATTGCCTATATCTTTCTTCAAAAGGCAGGTCTCTCCAAGGTTTGTCAAAGAATATTAGCCTTGGCTCCAATCCTACTCCTCTAGCAAGCTCCTCTTTAAAGCTTTCCAACGCCTCTATTCTTGAGAAAATGGGGTCAGTTAATTTGCTTTCTATGTCTGCATATGCGATTCTCTGCACCACCATTCGGATAGGCTTTCTTTCCAAAAGTGATCTTGCAATATCTGCTTCAACACCAGAACCCTGTGAAATCCTCTTAATCTCTCCTAGCAACCAGATATCATCATACTCTGGTAAGCGTTCAACGTCTTTCTCAGACGGTCTCGGATAATCAATATTTTCGAAATTATCCTTGGTGAAAATTGTTTTAAGCATAATGTCAAAAGCTCTCCTAGTATGATGAGTATAAACCTGAGTATACATGTAAAACCTAGAAAGTACGAAGGTTTCTACAGCATGTCTCCCCTTCTCCTGTACGACGATCTCACCATTATGTACTTGTAGCGATAGTAATAATCTTTCAATATCATAATTGCCATAAGGAACACCGCAATAGTAAGCATCCCTTAGCAGAAAATCCATCCTATCTATGTCGAGCTCTGAACCGATCAAAGTATTTAAATGCTGTAATTGCGGTTCCTCAACATATTTACCTTCTATAAGCTTTACAACAGAATCTTTGTTTAGCCCAATTTCCTTAATAAAATCACCTATTTCAGTATGTTTTATTACAGCACGCGTATAATCCTCGTGAGAATAGCCATACACTTCTCTAATCACTGTTTCGAAAGCATGTGAAAAAGGAGGATGTCCGATATCGTGGAGAAGCGCTGCAAGATAAAACTCATCGTAGATGCCTTTTCTTGAACCATCCTGGTCAATCCTTTCAACTATAGTTTTAGCCAAGTGATAAGTGCCTAGAGAATGTCCGAACCTCGAATGCTCTGCACCATGGAAAACTAGGTCTGTAAATGCAAGTTGCTTTATTCTCCGCAGGCGTTGGAAAAACGGTGAATCAATGATTTTTAAAAAAGGATCATCAACCTCTATGAACCCATGTATAGGGTCGCGAAAATACTTGTATGTCTTCATGCTCATGGTAAAAATGCCTGCAAGTATCGATTGCTAATTAACTAGTCCCTCGCTTCTGAGAAACGCCCATGCGTCTTCTCTCATTTCCATGAAGGTCTCCGCCTTTTCAGGCTTTAATTTCTCCAATAGGGAGAAAATATTGTCCTTAGATTTTTCCACAGTAACGTTTTGACTTATGAAGTCTAGGGAGGCGGCACACTCGATGAAATAAACCCTGTCATAATTCTTTTCCTCGCACAACTTATGCATCTTATCGAAGAAATTTTTAATCCTCTCAACAATATCTGGTGAAAAAGCGGAGCTTAACCTGTATTTCTTAGCCTCTTCTTCATTCAACTGGTAGGTTCCTGAGTAAGAAAGTAAGCCCTCGACCTCAAGATGAGTGCAGTAGTGTGCAAGCTCATAACTGTATGGGCCAAGAAGATTCCATCTGAATTCGAAAGGAACCTTCATCCCAAGCCTCTTCATAAAATACACAGTCTTCTGTAAATCCAATTTACCCAAAATGGACCCCCGAATCTCAAAGACTTTAACAAGATTAGCCGTAAACTCGTATAACAACCCACTGTTCTGAGGCTGAGCCTCGTTTGTCATGCTCGATACCAGTAGTATCCTGCCTAACTTAGTATATAAATTTTAGACTGACGAGGGGGCGACTGATGGGTGCTTAAAAACAAAGGATAAAATTGACTTCAGCAGCGTACTCTCCATGAATTCATCCAAACCATCTAGAATTAGCAACATTTTCCTGTATTTATTGTCTCTAGCAATAAGCCGAAGTACTCTATCCAAAGTGTCCATGACACTGGCGTCTTCACCGTTACTAAACATATAACTTAAATTTTTTAACTCTAGTGTAGACAAAGGGTTTTTCCTAGGAACTAAAATACTTCTTGCTGCAAAATAAATAGGCTTATGCAGAAGGTTCTAAAATTTGCATTAAAGCACGCTGACTCAGAAGAAGAGTAAATTCTTATTCTAAATGCGCGCGCACTTGTTTGCCAGCTTAAGAGTTATGTTTTTAAGTCTCTAAGAAATTAGTATTTAGAGTATAAATGGTGAGGACAACTTTGGAGCAGGTTTACCGTGAGATCAAGCTGCTGAGGAGGGACTTTAACCGTTTAGAGAAAATGCTTATTCCTGAAGTCGAGCCGGAGGAAGATGAAATAAAGGCTATAAGAAAAGGGAGAAGAGAACTTCGAAAGAAACAGTGCGTCGAATGGAGTAAAGTCAGAAAAAAGATTTAACTTGGCTTTTAAAGTTGTATTAACGCATCAGGCACTCAAAAGCTTTGAAAAACTTCCTCCGAAGATTAAACAACGTGTTTCAGAGGCTTTAGACACTCTGGTTCAAACGCCAGTTCCATTCAGAAGCTTCGACGTTAACAAACTTAAGGGCTATAGAAACACCTATAGGATAAGGATAGGTCGTTGGAGGATAGTCTATGAATATGATTCGAAGACAAAAACAATAATCGTCCACGACGTACTGTCAAGAGAAAGAGCATACTGATTTTAACATTTTAAACCACATCAATGTATCCTTAGTTAGAGCTGGAATAGACTCGATTTCAGTCAATCCTGGGCTGCAGTATTTACGGGTAAGCTCGTCGCTTCGATAGAGCAGAGAATAATGCTTGAGAAGGCTCTTGGAAAAGTCGAAGTTGATCCTGACTGGGATCTGCCTGACCCTGACGAGGAGTAAAGGCTTCTTCTAATCCTAATATTTTTATGCTTCCAGCTGCCTTCATAAGGCTTGAATGATGGTCTTTTTGCCATACTTGTATTTCACACACTGCCCTAAAACTTAATAACATCTCCTGACATTACTTTCTTTGTAATGAAAACCTTTACCGTCGCTATAGAGAGGGATGAGGAAACCGGTCTATACGTTGCTCAATGCCTTGAGATTCCTCAGGCGATATCGCAGGGGAGGACTGAGGAGGAGGCTATAGGAAACGTGAAGGAGGCTATTGAACTGGCTTTGGAGCATCTGGGTGAAAAGATGGCGAAGGGTAAGAAGACGGTAGAGGTCATTATTGAGTAAGCTTCCAATCCTCTCCTGGAGAGAGGTTGTTAAGGCGTTAAGCAAGAAGGGTTTCAGAGTAATCAGGCAGAGAGGAAGCCATTTAATCCTAGAGGGGCCGGAACACAGGTTCACCGTAGTGCCTAGACATGAAACTATAGCTCCAGCCACGCTGATCAA
>JAFNIQ010000091.1 GCA_017601395.1 Candidatus Brockarchaeota archaeon | reverse complement strand
GGGCGTGGTGAAGCAGCTTGAGCTGTACAGGAGGCTGGCAGCCATAAAGATCATCCTGCTTCTAGAAGTGTTGAGGACTAGAAACCTGTTCTCCCTGTTGACTGGGCTGCACGCAAGGTTCAGGAGCCTTAAGGGTGAAAACTGGGTGGAAGGGTTTAGACGGTATCTTTTCGAAAAAACTGGGGGAGCAGCTGGAGGCCAGTGTTTAAAGCCTGAAGCATAAATACAGGCTTGAGTAGTGTGCAACACTATGAATAAGGTTCAGAGGAGGGTTCTCAGGCTTGAGCTTGCGGGAGCCGTTTTCATAATCCTACTGGGAAGCATGCTGCACTTCACCTTCGAACTTTCCGGGCGCAACCCGGTTGTCGGAGTTTTCTCCGCCGTCAACGAAAGCGTCTGGGAGCATTTGAAGCTGGCCTACTGGCCGGCAGTAGCATACATGGGGGTTGAGCACAGAAGGTTGAAGACTGTCGGCAGCTTTCTAACGGCTAAAGCCATCGGGATCTGCCTTATGCCAGTTATTATCGTCTCGTCATTCTACGCTTACAATGTTTTCATCGAGGAGAACCTTCTGCTGGACATTCTGATTTTCATCGTCGCCGTAGTAACCGGGCAGCTGGCAAGCTACAGGCTTATGACGAGGGAAAACCTAGGTGCCTACGGGAGGATCAGCCTGATCACCCTGGTCTCGATGGCTATTGTTTTCACGGTTTTCACCTTCCACCCGCCTAAGCTAGAGGTTTTCCGAGACCCTGTGAGCGGCAACTACGGGTTTCAGGGTTTTAGCAAGCCAGGCTAAGCCTTAAGACAGGTGTAGCGCGAACCACGTCCTAGGCAGTGTTCAACAGTTGAAGCTTATATTTCTGAGCAGTGGCTTTAATCCCATGATGGACAGGGCTAGGGTTTACAGGCAGATGGAGAAGGATTTTGAAAAGCATGTTGAAAACCTTCTAAGGTTCGTCAGACAGCCCTCGGTTTCGCCTCAGAACATCGGCGTCAGGGATGCTGCGGAGCTTCTGAGAGAAATGGCTGGCGGGGCAGGCTTCAGGAACACGAGGCTCGTTGAAACCTCTGGAAACCCGGTTGTATACGGGGAGCTTGACGTCGGCGCCCCCGTGACCATGCTTGTCTACACGATGTACGACACGATGCCTGCTGACGAACCGGGGTGGACCGTGGACCCTTTCGCAGGAGAGATACGGAGGGTTGAGCCGTTTGGAGAAACCCTGATAGCAAGGGGAGCGGTGAACACGAAGGGGCCTCTCATAGCCTTCCTAAACACTGTGAATGCTATTGTTGAAAGCGGGCAGGAGCCTCCGGTCAACCTGGTTTTCGCCGCGGAAGGCGAGGAGGAGCTTGGAAGCAAAAACCTGCCGGAGTTCATAAGGAAATGCGAGAGCCAGCTTAAGAAGGCGGACGTGCTCTTCTTCCCGGGCGCCAGCCAGAATTCAAAGGGCAAGGCGATAGTGACCCTGGGGGTTAAGGGGATAGTCTACTTCGAGCTTGAGCTAGACGGCAAGCATTGGGGCAGGGGGCCGACGGAGTTCGGCATACATGGCAGCAACAAGGCTTGGGTTGACAGCCCGGCTTGGAGAATGGTGAAAGCGCTTTCAACAATGGTTGACGAAACAGGGAACAGGGTTCTAGTCGAAGGCTTCTACGACGACGTCAAGGTGCCCAGCGAAGAGGACGAGGCTCTTCTCAGCAGGCTGGCTGAAACCTTCGACGAGCAGGAGGTTAAGGAGAGGATGAAGGTGGAGCGCTTCATAGAAGACCTACACGGGGTTGAAGCACTTAGGAAATACTTGTTCACACCGACCCTGAACATAGATGGATTATGGTCCGGGTACACGGGGCCCGGTTCGAAGACACTGCTGCCCCACAGGATTACTGTGAAGATGGATGTTAGACTAGTGCCCCAGATGCAGGTTGAGAAAACGATGAGCCTGATTAGAAGCCACCTGGATAAGCATGGGTTCAGCGAGATAAGGATAAGGAGGCTTGAAGAAGGCTACGGCTGGGCCAGGATGAGCGTCAACTCGCCTTACACGAAGGCTCTTCTAAGAGCACTCGGCGAGTTCAACGTTGAAATCGAAATATGGCCGACCATAGCGGGGAGCGCGCCGTTCTCAATGTTCGCAGCACCACCCCTCGGGCTTCCCTTCATGGTTGGAGGAATGGGCCACGGCGGCCTGGCGCACTCGCCCAACGAGTACCTGGTCATAGGGGAGGGGGGACCGACTGGGGGTCTTTTAACGATGGAGAAGTCTTTCGCCGCAATACTCGACAACGTTTCAACACTAAAGAATGAGTAATGCTTTGAGAACCGCAGGGCACTTCACTCGGGGGCCTGCTGCAAGAGTAGCACACGCTAGCCGTTAAAGAGTTAGGAAGACCATTATGCTCATTCATTCAGCTCATTTTTATGCATAAAGCAGAACATGATGTTTAGCCATCATCTGAGCCTAAGCCTGTGGCCCTCTATCTCGATCGTTTTGCCCGAGTAAGGCTCTGGAAGCTTGTCGAGATACTTGGCTAGCTCAAGCATGTTAAGGGTCTCGTATCCCTTGCGTATGGGGAATTCGATGAACCTATGCTCCCGGTGGCTGACGCGAATATACACCGCGCCCTCCCCCGCTGCTCTAGCCTCATTCTTCACCCGTTGAAACAGCATGTTGTCATATCCGTGTTCCGCATATTCCTTCTCAACCCACTCGTACTCTACGAAAAACACTCCGCCGTATCTGACCGCGTAGCTGATGAAGCCGACCAGCCGTTTTTCAACACCGTGCTCAAGAACCAAGACGCGCGTATCTGGAACAAGCAGGTCCGTGACAACCGCCTTCCTCGCTTCCTCCAGGGGCATCTGGGCATCGGGCCCGAACATCTCGGCCCAAGCGTCGTCATACATGTTCATGAGAAGCCTCGCCACGTCTTCGAAATCTTGGTTGCTATACGGCCTTATTCTGAAAGAAGAATTGCCAGCCTCATGCCCTTGGTCTACTCCGCCTGCTCCAGCGCCTGCGAAAAGAAAAGAATACTCTCGCTCCATAGCTTCCAGAAGCCTCGAGATCTTGAACCCGAACTGGGTTAGACAGTACTTGTTACCGGTTTTCGCAACAATGTTCCTCCTCGAAAGCTCGCTCAAATGATAGTGAAACTGGCCAGTATCGTGATTCGGGTTTAAACCACAAGCCTCCATAAGGTCTGAGAATCGAAGAGGATGCGGCGACTTAGCTAGCGAAGAAACTACAGCTCTTCGAACAGTGTTGCCAAGTGTTTGTAACAGTTCAACAATATCGGCGTTCACGGCTTGCATCTGCCCCATGTTCTTCCCATAATGAGTTGAACAGCCGGGTGATAAAGGCTTTTTGCGAAGAAATTAGACAAGCAATGCTCTTTTTAAAAGATGAAACTCGGCGGCGGATAGGCAGCCTTAGCTTCATACTAAGGGTTGCGCGTTATAAAACGTTAAGAAGACCTGAAAGCCAGGGGTGAAACAAGTAAGACTGTCTAGACCAGTTTTAGCTGATGCTCAAGTTAACCAACATAATAAGAATGTTAAGCCATTCGGGGAGCGTTGAACTCAAACTCACGTAAAGTAATCACGATGCGAGAACACGAGTGGAAAGCGTAAAAAGCGAGCTAGCCTTAAATATTCATTTACTTCTAACCGTTTGAAGGTGGGATGAAGATGGTTTGGCGGAGAAGAAAAAACGGGAGAAACATAGGCCGAGGAGAGTTCGCGGAAAATCCTGCGTACTTTCCGGTGTCTCAAGCAGCATCTGCTTCACAAGTTGTTTACGATTACCTCTTAATCTTAAACAGAACAGGCGCCAGCCAAATGGGAGACAGAGTGCTGTAAAACGGGTTTCCTAAGGCATGGCTGACCTGCGCGCGCTTCCTCCAAGCCTGTATTGCACAGCCAGGTAAGCGCAACCCTTGAGGTTTTCTTCGCCAGACCGAAGAATTCAACGTACGGGATATACCAATAGCATTCCAGCGCGTGCATAGCACAGTATGTTTGTGTCAAGCGCACGCCAGAATACTTAAGACGATTATAAGGCAGGCTGGTTCAACAGTTGAAGAAACCATTAAGATTCTAATTTCCAGCCTCTTAATAGAATAGGTTGCAAGGCTGCGAGCTTAACTGCTTAAAGCGACCCCTATTCTAGGCTCTCGTAGACCATTCGAAGCCTTATTCACTTGAACAACGTACACCCACAAGCCGTTTTGAAACAAATATTAATCCAATCGTTAACTGTTTTCTCAAGGTTTTCGGGAATGGGAAAAAAGAATGCGAAGCATAAGGCGGAAAGCTCTGCCGAGGTTCGTTTCATAGGCTTCGTCGAGAGCGCTGGAGAAGACTGGGCGAGGATACGGATCTACCCGGAGTTTTGCAACGGGCTTAAGGGCATAGAGGGTTTTTCACACTTGATAGTGATATACTGGCTTCACCTGTGCGACAGTGAGGAGGAGAGGCGAACCCTGCTTGTCTACCCGAAGAGACGTACGGTAAACGTTTTAACCGGGGTTTTCGCATGCAGGAGCCCAACCCGCCCAAACCCGGTGGGAATATGCGTCGTCGAACTCTTAAAAAGAGAGGAGTGCAGCCTGAAGGTCAGGGGGCTGGACGCTTTTGAAAAATCCCCGGTGATAGACATAAAGCCCTATATTCCGAGGATAGACTCGGTTGAGAAAGCGCGGACACCTGAATGGGCATGCTAGAAGGAACGGGTTTAATAACACGACTAGTGGAGCTGGGGCATGCAGCTTTTTCCACCGGGTTCTTCAGAAAGGTAGACCCGCTTCCAGCCAGACTTTTTTCAAGGCTTCACCAGTAGTCTTCACAGCCTCCTCGGGGCTCATCCTGCTTACCTTCTCGCTGAAAGGCTCAGGAGTCACCGGGCCGTCGTAGCCGATGCTTTTCAAAGCCTTAAGGAAGCCAGTCAGGTTGATTACGCCCGTCTCCCCGGGGAGAAACCTAACGTTGTCGAGAAGCCTGTCTAAAGACACGTTGACAGGAGCGTCGTTAACATGCACGTAGACAACATCCCTACCGCGGAGCCTCAAAATATCCTCGATGGTTCCACGGGAAGCATACCAGTGCCAACTGTCCAGCAGGAGGCCGACGTTCCCATACTCCAATGCTCTGCACAACCCCATCATACCGTTTAAATCATGGATGAAAACATGCTTACGGTTAGCCCTGAGAGACTCGGTGCCTATGAACTCCAGCCCGAGCATGCAGCCGTTGTCAGACAATACTCTGGCCACTGGCTTAAGCCTTGAAACATGCCATTTGAAGTTCTCTTCGAAAGGCTTGTCGTCGGAGAAAGGCATTATGAAGGTGAAAGCCCTTGGGCAGCCTATTTCAGCAGCCAGGGAAGCCAGACGGCCGAGAAAAGTTAAACCCTTCTCGTAAGCATGCTCGTCGCCACGCCAGTTGAAAGGCAGACCCCAGCCCCCGGGCCTTACCCCGGCTTCTTCAAAAAGGCTCCTCACGTGGCTGAGAGGTTTCTCCTCGACAAGCCTCGAGGCCTCAACCATGTCCACCTCGACGCCTTGAAAACCCCCGGTCCTGGCGAGCATAATGTTTTCAGACAGGGGTTTCTGAACACCTATGGCGCCGGGGCTCAGGTTTCTAAACATGGCTTTAAACGTGTTTTCAACACTTAAAAGCATTTAGAACGAGAGCCTGAGAAGATTTGGGAAACTAGCCTATTCGAATCCTTCTACCCGTGTCAACACTCTTAACGATAGCGTCAAGCGTTTTCAAAGCGTAGTAAGCATCCTCAGCGTCAGCGTGGGGGCGCTCCCCTGAAAGAACGCTTTGAGCGAAGGCCTCGAGCTCCTCAACGTAGCCCGGGCGGGACACACCCCTGTAGTGGCTTCCATGCTCGAAAACCAGCGTTTGAATCGCAGAAGGGTCAGTCGGCTCAATCCATCTTTCCCTACTCGCGTACCTAAGCCTCTTAAACTGCTCAGCCTCAGCCCAGCCCCCGGTTCCCTGAACAGCCACACGCTCGTAGAACAACGGGGAGCAGCCGGCTAGCGTGAAAGAGCCCACGGCGCCTGAGGCGAACCCTAGGGAAGCGGAGACCACGAGCCTCCTACCCTCCTCCGCAACGCCCCGGGCCTCAGCCTCGACAACCCTTCCCCCAAGGAACTGGAGGCAGTCCATCGGGTGGACCGCCTGGTTAAGCATGAAGCCCCATTCGAAGGAAAGGCCCCAGGCGCCCCGGGTGTCGGGAGCGAGATAAGTGGCTTCAAGACGGAAAACCTCGCCGAAAACCTCCTGCTCGGAGATCGTTTTAAGAGCCCGGTGGACAGGCATGTGGCGCCAATGGGTGCCGACCATGCAGATCCTTCCGGAAGCCTTCATCGCCTCCATAAGCCTCCTGGCACCGTCCAGGGTTAGGGAA
>JAFNIQ010000022.1 GCA_017601395.1 Candidatus Brockarchaeota archaeon | reverse complement strand
TTACCATCGCTATCTGTTTCCTCCAGCTCGCTCCTGATTAAGTCGGTTATGTCCCCCAGACCGAAAGGCCGTTTCTCAGATTTAAGCCTCCTCAAGATGTTTCTTAAAACGATTTTCTGCCTCTCCCCCAGGGTAGTTCCAAGAAGCGCGATTATCGCCTCGTATGTCAGCTGCTCAGGGCTTAGTTGGAGCTCCCTCTGTTCAGCGGTCACCCCGCCTACTTTCGGAGCGCCAGGCGGATAGTAGACAACGGTGTTGAACTCGCCATGCCTGCTGCCTTTAACCAGCCTATCCATCATAACGTAGTCCGCATGAATATCTATGACGACTACTGGGAAAGGCGTGTTCACGAGAATCTCCTCGATCAGCCTGCCGGCGAAATACGATTTCCCCGCTCGAGTAGCTGCGAAAACTCCTAAATGAAACTGAAGGTCTTGAAGATGTATCGGTACCTTAACCATGGGCCTGTTGAGGAGCATCGCTACGTACACGGGTATCCTCCTCTTCACTCCTGAGAAGAATGTTTGAAGAAGCTCGTCGTCAGCCCTGTAGACAGGCGCGTTAGGGTCTGGAGCAACCTTCGGCCTCATGATTCGCCCATCCTTAAGATACCCCACCACCTCTGCTGAAACCAGCTTGTACGAGTACGGCGACACCTGTTGCTCAGCAGCCAGCCTCTCCGTCGCAAGGGGGTTTTTAGAAGCCAGGCCGACGATCTCCGCTAAAACCCTTACCTTCTCCAGCATTCCATCGTCAAAATTATTCACCTCGACGAAAACATAGTCGTGGAGGGCTACTGGATTATCTATACCTGTTTTAAAAACGAAACCGTAAGGGGTGGACTCCTCTATCACTCTTCCAAGCGGCTCCATCAGTATCCCCTCAACACAGCATCCCTAATGCTTCTCCTCCTAGGGCTTGCTTTAAAACCTCTCCTCCTCAACTCTTCGACGACAACCGGCTCATAAGCATCCTTGTAGATGCTCCTACTGAGCCTGGCAATAGAGTCTACTTCAGCGAGAGGGTGCACTACATGAGGCTCTTTCTGCAGCCTGTTTAACACGCAGAATATCTTTTTCGCCTTTTCAACGCCCGAATCGCCTATGAAAAAGTCTCCTGAAAGACTTCCACCCGCGCCAGTGTATCCGAGGATGCTTGAAGGCACGTCGACCCTGCACACTTTGGAGCCCATACTCGGCATCCAGTATGTTAACGCCACCGGAGGGTTTGAAAAATAGTCGTCAAGCGCCTCGAGAACCCCTTTTAACTCTTCATCACGCTTTAGACGCGCCCTGAACCCTGAGTCCCACCAGCTGGTTGACTTAGCCTCCCCGGTTAGGAAAATCGTCTGCGGCGCTAGAAGAAGAGGCTTCGTGAAACCTGGGCTGGGGGCTATCTCGCTGTAAACCCCTTCATCTGAAAAATCCTGCTCCAACTCTTCAAAACAGGTTTTCAACATTGAACCCGGAGGCAGACCCTTAACCTTCTCTCCCAACACTTCCCTAATCCTCCTTATGCTTCTCCCCCTTGCTTCAGCAGCAATCTCAGGATCCATGCTGTGCAGAATATCAATCATTATCTTAGCCCTGAGATAACTGATATCGCTGTCCTTCGAAACACCCACGGCCATCTTTTCCTCGTCGACAAGCTTCAGGAGAAGGGTCAGCTCCCTAACGTAATTCTCAAAAACCCTTGAAAAAGCCCTTAAGCGGTCCCTGTGGTGTAGAAAAGTAAGGTAGAGGCTTCCGTCGAAAATGCCGAAGACCCTCCCGTGCAACTGGGAGGCTTTTTCTAAAGCCCGCCTCAACGTCCTAAGCTCCAGGGCCCTTAGAAACAGTTCTCTGCCTTGAAGCCTATAGCCCGCTTCCACCCCAGCCTCCAGAAGGCTGATCGGCTCGCCCTCCTTTAGGTAAACATGTGCAACGGATCTAGCAACCCAGACAACCAGGCCTCCGGAGAAGCTTGATTCACTGATGCTCCCATCGCAAGCAGCCACGGCCCCATCCGGCTCACACGTTTCATCATAGGGGTACCATTTTGAAAGATAGGAAGCTTTGAAAGGCGACGAGTTGAAGCTTAGCGGGCTCAGCCTGCTTATTGATTCGCGCAACCTGCTTAGGAACATCTGGAAGAACTGCTCCTCAGCCATCCTGCTTGAAAAACGTTTTAAGCCTTATTATTAACGTTTGGGGAGGTAGAAATGTTTCACTTCGTTGCAACGCTCTTTCTACATATAAAAAAAGGCGGCTGAGTGCCATCCGTATTCCATCTGCGTGTCATCCGAGTATCATCGGAATGTCTATATACTGTCCATCTGTTTAACATAATTGGGAGCTGCGGAGGAGCGCGAAACGAGGAGTTTTCGGAGGAAGCGTCTCAGCCTGCTTTATAACGCCGACTCAACGAGCCACGAACATCATGAGGCGGGCCATTCGCTACACGCGTATGGCGGCTGGGTTGACACAGCCATTAACCCGGCGGGATGATCCCCCGAGGGCGACGAACCGGGAACCTCGAGCATGGGGGATGTTAATTCACTTGGACGCTGCTGAAGAATACTGTTCTAAAGCTTATTGTTCTAGCTTCACCAGTAACCTTGAAACTGCCTCTAAGCCTAATATCCTCGGAGGAACTGCCGATGAAGATTTCGAAGACGCCCGGCTCAACCATCAGCCTCATGTGCTCATCGTAGAAGGCAAGCTGCTCTGTGGAAAGCGTGAACTCGACAGTCCTAGTCTCCCCGGGCTCGAGACTCAACCTTTTGAAACCCTTAAGCTCCATCACAGGCCTCGTGACGCTTGAAACCCTGTCCCTCACGTAGAGCTGAACAACCTCGTCACCCTTCCGGTCTCCAGCATTTCTCAGCCTGAAACGTATCTTAACACTTCCCGTTGAACATGTCTCCTGCGGCTCAATCTCGAGTGAACTGTATTCGAAGACCGTGTAGCTTAAACCATGGCCGAAGGCGAATTCCGGCTTAGCATCCATGCCAACGTAATTCCTGAACGACGAAGGCTTCCTGCTATAGTTCAGCGGAATCTGCCCGGCGTTCTTCGGAAAAGACACTGGAAGCCTCCCCCCGGGATTATAGTATCCGAAGAGCACGTCTGCGACAGCGTTCCCACCTTCTTCACCAGGATACCATGCTTCAAGTATTGCTGAACACTTTTCAACCATCCAGCCGAGGGAAATAGGCCTGCCGTTGACAAGCACGAGTATAACCGGCTTACCCGTGTTGCAGAGTTCCCTCATCAAGTCCTCCTGAACCCCGGGCAGCCCAAGGGAAAACCTGTCACACCCCTCGCCGGACACGCCTCTTTCAAACATTCCGGATTTTTCACCCATCACAGCTATCACGACGTCTGATTCTAGGGCTGCTTTAACAGCTTCACCGAATCCTTCTCTAGACTCCCCAGTGACGTCGCACCCCTTAGCGTAATTAATCAATATGTTTCCAGCAGCCCTGTTCCTGATGCCCTCGAGAATGCTGACCGTCCTCACAGCACCCTCCTTGAAAACCTCCTCGAAGCCGGGCGGCGGGTTAGCCATATCCATGTGAGCCGTGAAACTATAGTCCCCGTGCAGATTCCTCTTGCTATCGGCATTCGGCCCTATTACCGCTATCGACTTAACCGTCCCACGGATTGGGAGAACCCCGTTGTTCTTCAGGAGCACTATCGACTCCCTGGCAGCCCTTAGGGCAAGAGCCCTATCCTCATCCCTGTCAAACTGGCTTTTAGCCTCCTCAGGGTTGACATAGGGGTTTTCGAAAAGGCCCAGTAGAAACTTTGCTCTTAAAACCCTTGAGACAGCCAGGTCGACAACACCCTCTGAAACCCTGCCCTCTCTAACAGCCTGAAGCAGAGGCTCCCCGTAGCAGTCTACATGGGGAAGCTCAACGTCTATCCCGGCTTGAATCGCCTGGACGGCAGCATCCTTAGCGTCTATAGCCGTATTGTGAAAGTTTTCAAGCATTCTGATGGCGAAATAGTCTGAGACTACAAACCCTTGGAACCCCCATTCGCCCCTAAGGATGTCTGTGAGGAGTGTTCTCGAGGAGGCGCAGGGAACACCGTCTATCTCATGGTAAGCATTCATCACTGAGAAGACGCCTGCAACCTTAACAGCGGCCTCGAAGGGAAACAGGAAAACCTCTCTTAGCTCCCTGGGGGTTGCGTGAACCGGGGCGCAGTTCCTCCCGCCTTCCGGAAAACCGTGCGCCGCGAAATGCTTAACGGTCGCTATCACGCCGTTTCTCAAATCCTCTCCTTGAAGACCCTTAACGTAAGCAACCCCCATGCTTGCAACCAAGTACGGATCCTCGCCGTAAGTCTCCTCAGCCCTACCCCACCTCGGGTCTCTTAAAACATCCAGAACAGGCGCGAGACCCTGATGGGCTCCCGACGCCCTAACCTGCCTCCTTATGACTGAAGCAACTTTCTCAACAAGCTCAGGATCCCATGTGCTTGCTAAGCCTATGGCCTGAGGAAACACTGTAGCCCCCATCGCTAAGAAGCCTGTTAAACACTCTTCGTGAACAATAGCAGGTATGTGGAGCCGAGTCTTCTCGACGAGGAACCTCTGAATCTCGTTAGCCATCCTGGCACCATCCCCGGGGTTAACACCCAGGGCTCCGGATAAACGGGTTAACTCCCCTATGCCCGTTTTAAGAAGATCCTCCAGCTTTTCCCGCGGAATAGCCGTCATTCCGAAAATCCTTGGCCAGACCGATTGGAGTTGAGCAAGCTTCTCCTCCAGCGTCATCCTTTTCAAAAGATCCCTAACCCTGAGTTCAACAGGGGCTGAAGGGTCAAGGTAAACAGGCTTATCCTCCATTCCTCATTCACCGTTTAAGCCAACCATCCTTCAATATTTATGTTTTCAAAAAATTTACCATTGTTCTGGTCAACAGGCTTGTCTGCCTCAGAATGTTAAAGTTAAAATTATTTAAGGCTGAAAAGCAATTATTAGAGGGAGGAACGGTGGCTAGAAAGCTTACAGTCTTGGATATTGATAAATGCGTCGGATGCCAGCTCTGCATGTTCGCATGCTCCAGAAGGTTCGGCGAGGGAGGGTTCGCCAAGTCAGCGATAAGAGTAAAGTCGATGGGAGGGGTGGAAAGAGGCTTCACAGTCATCGTGTGCAGAGCCTGCCCAGACCCGCCGTGCATGAAGGTTTGCGTGACGAACGCGCTGTCCTTGAGGAAGGGCGGCGGGGTCACGCTTAACCCTTCTAAATGCATAGGGTGTGGAAGGTGTGCCGACGCGTGCCCGCTTAAAGCAGTCTTCTGGGACGACGAGGCGAACAAGCCTAACATATGCGTCCACTGCGGCTACTGCGCTGATTACTGTCCCTACGGGGTAATAGGGTTGACGGAGGCGGAGTAGAATGATGCCGGATAAAATTCTTTACATAGATCTTTCAAAGAGAAGATTCCACATTAGAAGCAGGCCAGACCTGTTTGAGAAACACATAGGTGGGACAGGCGTCGCCGTAAGGCTTCTGCTGGAGGAGTGCCCGGAGAAAGCAGACCCGCTTGGCCCGGAGAACCCGATCATACTCGCAGTCGGCCCCCTGACAGGCCTCTTCCCAATGGCTTCTAAAACAGTCGCCATGTTCAAGTCTCCTTTAACCGGCAACCTTGGCGAGAGCCATGCTGGTGGAAGAAGCGCCACCGCGATCAGAATGGCAGGGTACGGGGCGATAGTGGTTAAGGGCGCTAGTGAAACGCCTGTTTACCTCGCCATCTACGGGGATGAAGTGTATTTCAGAGACGCCTCCGGAATATGGGGTATTGGAAGCAGCTACACCGTGGGGAGGATAGTTAGGGAACTGGAGTCTGAAGCAGGGTTGAGGACGATCATGAGAATAGGCAGGGCGGGGGAGAAAATGGTTTCATACGCGAGCGTGACCGTTGAAACCTACCGCCACTTCGGCAGGCTTGGCCTCGGAGCAGTCTTCGGCAGCAAGAAGCTTAAGGCGATAATGATATCGGGAAAACACTCGGTGAAGGTTGAAAACCCGCAGGCATACAGGATTCTCTACGACAAGATTTTTCAGCTAACCGTTAAATCACAGGTGATGAAGAAGTACCACGATATTGGAACATCCTCCAACGTTATTCCCCTGAACGAGCTTAAAGCATTGCCCTCGTTAAACCTCAGGCAGACAAGCCTGAAGAATGCTGAAAACATCTCAGGCGAGAATCTCGCCGAGAAACACTTGGGCAGAAGGGTCTCCTGCTCTCATTGCCCAGTGGCCTGTATACATTTGGCGACGCTCAGGGAGCCATACGAGGATGAGCCTTATTTCTACAAGACAACCATGGTTCCTTACGATTACGAGCCAATATACTCATTAGGTTCTATGCTGGGATTAACAGAGACCAGTGGGCTGTTAAAGCTTATCGACGAGGTTGAGACGCAGGGGCTTGACGCGATAAGCACAGGCGTCGCTTTAGCATGGGCTACTGAAGCCTATGGGAAAGGCCTTGTCACAAGCAGGGAGACGATGGGGTTGGAGCTTAAATGGGGCGACGGGGAAGCCTACCGGGAGGCTGTGAGGAGGATCGTAACCCAGCCGAACGAGTTCTACTCAACTTTGGCGAAGGGTGTTGAGAAGGCGGCGTTGAAATACGGGGGAATGGATTTCGCACTCTCCTTCGGGGGTAGCGAGATGCCGGGCTACCATACTGGGCCCGCTGCGCACCTCACCTTTTTAACCGGTGCTAGGCACAGTCATCTGGATAGTGCGGGATACAGCATGGATGAGGATAATGCTAAGACAGGAATAAGGATGACGCCGAGGCAGATTGCCGAGGCACTGTTTAAAGAGGAGTCTTGGCGTCAAGTCTTATCCAGCCTAGTCGTATGCTTCTTCGCGAGAGGAGTCTATAAGCCTGACATCGTGCTCGAATGCCTGAAGACCGTGGGGTTCAGCCCCGGTATTACTCTTGAAGACTTGGGCAGAATAGGGGTTGAAACTCTTAAGAGTAAAAACGCGTTTAAAGCGAGAGAGGGCTTCAGCCATAGGGATTTGAGGATACCGAGGAGAATAATTGAAACGGAAACACCGCTCGGAACATTGGAGGAAGAATTTATAAGGGAAGGGATAGAGGAGTTCTTCAGGCTTTTGCAGTAATTTTTCGAAAAAAAGAATCCGATTCTTTTGAACATTAGAATACGCGGCACAATGCTACTGTGAGCCTTTTTCAACCGTTGACTCCGCGTGAATAAGCTCAGCTTTAAGATTAACCGTTGTAACCCTGGTGACTAGAATCACCCAGGGCTCGTCCTCGATGTTGACGAGACCGAAGTTACTGTTCTCCCCGTCGAACCTTCCCTGCGCAGGCTGATCCGAATACTGGAACCAGTGGTAGCCAACCACGTAGGGCTCGGATAAGATTTTGCCGACATAGTTTTCGAAACGCTCAGCCCTATCCGCCTGAGTCGCCAAAGGTGTTCCAGCACCCCTAGTGTTAGGCAAGCCTGAGTCCCTCGCTTTAAACGAGAACTCGGTAATCATTACTGGAAGACCCGTGAGACGGTTAATAGCCCTCAAGTCCTCCAGAGGGGGCTCCCACCCGTAGTTGTTAACTGAAACAACATCAACGTGTCCAACACACCCTTTCAAAACCTCGTCAGGCGGCCTGAAGGCAAATCTACACCCCAGGATAAGATGGTTGGGATCATGCCTTCTTATAGCGTCGTGGCAAACCTTGAAATACCTTTTCGAGACAAGCTGCAGGAAGCCCAGCCTGTCAGAATCCAAGGAGGCCCCGGCAGGAGGACCGTAGATGCTCAGAATATCCTCGAAGGAGCTGAAGCCTGTCCCCCATTTAGCGTTAAGCTCGCTTATGCTACCATACTTCTCCATTAAATACTGGACAAGCATCCTTTTACCCGGAGCATCCTTCTCGAGAGCAAGATAGTCGTCGAAAAGATGCTTGGAAGACCTCCAGTCCGGCCCCCACCTCAGCTCGTTGTCCGTGAAATAACCCAGGAGATACGGGTCGTCCCTCCTAGGGGTGCACATCTTCTCAGCAACCTCTTCAGCAACTTTCTCAAAACTCTCTGAAAAATAGTCTATGACGCTGCCGCTCAACCATTCTGAGCCGGCTGACGCAGCAATGTCGAGTATTACGGTGTAAGGGATTTTAAGCCCGTAGAGCTCCCTGCTGGACCATGCGCCGATCGTGTTGAAACCGTAGCTGCGCAGCCTTTCCACGGTGGCTTTAGCCCAAGCCTCGACGCCACCATACTTTTTCAGAACAGCCTTGTTATACGGGCTGTAACCTAGAGACGGAGAATAATCCGCGTCGAAGCTAACATGGTTCACCCCCTTAGATATGAAGCCGTTCCCCTCAGGATCTATAAACCACCAGACACCATTAATCTTCTCAACGCGGAAGAAGCCCGTGGCCGCACCTTTAACACGCAACGTCCCACCGTAATCATCATACGATAGGCTTGATATAAGGCTTGCCAGGTTTCTGAAGCTTTCACCGTATTCAGCCAGCTGACTATTAAGCTCCCTAGTTGACCACATTAAAACGGATAAGTTGTAGGATAAGAACGCTAGGATTACCAGCGTGATTACGAGAAGCGAGCACATTATCTTGAAACTTAACATCATCAAATGGTCCTACGCCACTTTTTTAAAAACTTTCGTCAAGCTTGAAACTAAACAATACGGGGAAATGATTATCAAAAAGAAAAAAGGTTTATGGTTGGAACAAGGTTTGCATCTTCGGGAATACTACTCCAAGGTTTAGTAGTGCAGCGGGCAGCCACATGGCGCCGAACCCTAGGATCCATCCTGCAACTATGGGCATAGCGTACTCCTCATACTTTTTGATGCCGATGGTCCTGATCACGACGAATTTTATTATCAACGCGATCAGCGAGGTTAGCCACATGTATGTCGGTATGGTCATGGATACGTAGAGGGCTGGAACGCTTATGAACCAGAAGAACGGTACTTTAAGCTTCAAGATGTAAAGTACCAATGCGAGAAGTATTCCGAGGCCGTAGCATATGCCAAGGGCGTATTCTATTGTCAGCTCCGCAGGCCCAGCCCACCTGCCCCTGTGGTAGTAGCCCGCAGCGACCCATGGCCACCAGGTGAACACGCGGTCCCCCAGCTGGTTGACACCGCCCTGCGTGTTGAATATGAAGTAGGTGTCCAGCGGAACGAACACGAATAGCAGCACAACCATGCCGATGATTAAAGCGATCAGGAAATCCCTCATCCTCATCCTGAGATCGTAGGCGAGCTTGTACAGCGTCACCTGGAACCCTGCTGACAGTGGGCCGAAGGACACGTTCCAGTGGCCAGCGTTCGCCATGTGCCTGGCTATTGTGAACCAGGCTGGATCAGTCATGGGAGTGTCCCAGGTGACGCTCATGGGCGCGGGCCATCCTCTTAGGGCTGACCCGGCGACGTAAGTCGGGTCCCAGGCCGCAGGGCCAGCACCCCAGCCTGTTCCGACGTGCCAGAAGACCTCAGCATATACTCTCGCGTAGGTCACGTGGAAGACTAGGGCCCAGAGGGGTACGAGTAGTGCGATGAGCGGGTCTGCTCCCTCAGCAAGCATTAAAGCGTACCATCCGAATGCACCTATTAGTAGGAGTAGTGGGATTGTTCTCATTGATAGGCCTCTCTCCTCCCCTCCTTTCCAGAGGGATGAGAATACGCTTGCAAACCTCTTCCTCTGAGTGTAGAGGCACCATATCGCTATTCCAAGGCCCACGCCGGTTGAGGCGACGTACCTGTATGGGAAGGGCATCCATACTCCGGGGTATGATTCCCAGGGCCAGACGAACTCCATGCCGCTCACGTAGGGCAATATGCCCATGCTCACACCTATGCCCTGGTAGAGAACGCCGAAGATGATCCAGCCTAGTATCAGGGTTATCAGAGCATCGTTAGGCATGACCAATCCTACGGCTATCTGGGGTATGAAGAATATTGCTGAAGCATATATCCCAGGCCAGAGCGCAGCGAGGAAAGGCAGGTTCACATTCTGCTCGCCCCACCATGCGGCCGCTGGGAACTCCGGCCAGAGCTCGACTATCAAAGGCTGTATTCCGCTTATCATGCCTATTATGAACATGCCCCAGAAAACCTTTGTAGTCGGAACCTTGAAGTTGAAAAGCCTAGACTTATTAGTAGTGGGATCGACCTCCCCCGCTTCCCTGAACAGGTAGAGTGACGGGACCGCAAGGGGGAAGATTAGCCTCTCCTCCTCAACCCAGACCCTGCCGAAGACGAATGTTACGAACACACTTATGAAGGCATAGAACATGTAGACGAGGCCCCAGTATATTAGGGCGTTAGTTATGTAGCCCCATGGAACAGCTTGGCCGGGTGCTTTACCGTTCATCATCATCGTAGCTATCTCGAAGCGTATTGGCTCAGGAGCAATTACGACCGAGGGAACAGCCCTGCTCCAGTAATCCCTTAAAGCGTCTATTGAGAAAGCCTCGTAGTCGCTGAGAGCACCGTACACCGGCATGCTTAAAGGATTGTTGTGGGCTGCAGCATGCATCGTCAGGTATGAGTGCATCCCTAGGAAAGAGATGATTGAGAACACGAAGACTAATTCCTGGGGCGTCAGCCTCAGCTTGGGGTTGGCTCTCCCAAGGAGTTCGAAAACCACGACGAAATACACCATGGGTATTATGAAAGTACCGAATGTGGATGTCTTGTCGGTATATAGGCCTACGACAACCGACATGTAGGCGAAGAATATTGCGAGGGGGATGGAGACGGCGAGTGATCTTGCTGTTAAACCTGTTTTAAGCTCCACTTCAGTAGCCATAACGTTTTCACCTTCGTTTTATGTTATACATTTGCAAAATTTAAACTTTACGGATGTAAATGTGTCCTTTAGAGTTTCCACACGCGTTAAACCAATCAAAATGGGTTCATAAACCCACCTGTTTACGCGAAACCGTTTCTCTTTAAGTTAGATTTATGAGCGCATCAAATACACTGGTAGAGGTAATGTCCTGGGTTCAGAGCGTGAAGAATGCGCTTGAACAGTTCGAAATCTCCTTCGAGGAGACTGGAAGGGGAAACCTAGTTGCCAAGCCGCTTGAAAACCCGCAAATAAGGCTTATTATCCTCGTAAGGAGGATGCAGTTCAGCTTCGACAGGAAGTTCGAAATGGTCGGCGTACTTGAAATCCCTGAAGACAGGCTTAAGAACCGGGATAAGAGTCAGCTTTTAAAAAGAATGCTTTCAGAATCCGTGGAACTGGAGTTGAAAGGGGTTTTAAGAAGAAGCTTGAAGGCAAGCAGGTGGAGTGGACTCTCATCACTACCCGGGGTAACCATGCTCGAGGGAGAGGGCCTGTTGCAGGTCGTTAGGAGCAGGGAGGTTGAGGAATTGGTTAAACAGGGGGGAGGAGAATTGATAGAAATCTTCCCATCTCTTATACCGGTTGAACTTTTCGAAACATATCTGATGGCTTCAGACAGAGGACCGGTAATCAGCACCTTGGTTAAAAAACACATGGAGTCGCCTCAATCCATATCGTGGATCGTAAGGATGCACATGCTGTATGGTGTTCAGTCTGGAGGCGTTATCCGGAGAGCGTTCCTCACAGTTGTCAACCTGCTTAAGAAAATAGAGGAGTATACTTACACTAGGCTTTTACCATAGATATGTAGTTTGCCTTCTCAGCCGCTGAGAATGATCCCCACATTATCAGCTGCTTCCTCAACTCGTTTACAAACCTGTAGTTTGAAGTCACCCATGTGCTCTGCGGGCCCGTAAGCCTCTCCAAGTGGAGTATAACATCATATCTTTTCACCTCCTCGTTCAGCCTTGCGGCAATATCAACCCTCTGGGAAACACCTACTTCAAACGGTGAGAGGCTGACTGTTAGGCTCAACGATAGACCCTCGTAGTTTGGCGGTTGAAGCTCCTTAACCATGTGAACACCCTCTTTAACAGCCCCTGCGCCCGCGAAATACTCGTGTAAATACGCTAAGAGCCCCCTCCCCTCCTCGACTGTTGAAACGCTTACGAGCAGAGGAATATCCCACTCGTCCCCCTTAGGCTTAGTCTTAAACCTCCACCTCCTCTCGAGCGAGGGCGTAGCCACTTTCGAAGCCATGTAAGACGGGTATGCAGCAGCCGCTAAGGCTGAAGCCATCGTCACCAGGGTACCCAGGATCGCGAATGCTGAAGCGAAGTTGAAAACGTGTTCAGAAGGCAGTATTCCGGTAAGCATGAAGATCCTCGTCATGAAATATCCTGCGATATACCCTACTAAGGCGCTTATTATAGCGTAGACAATGACCTCGGTCATGAAGAACACGGTTACACCCATTGGAGATAAGCCGACGATGCTGAACACGTGCACTTCTCTAACGCGCTCCCTGAGGCTTCCCAGCACCGTGGTAAATATGTTCAAAGCTCCTAGGATGATGATCATCCATATTATTTCCCACCCTCCGAGAAGCACAGTGGTGAAGGTTGAAAGCAGATAAGGCTTTCCCTGGTGGGAAACATATATCGACAGGTCTAGGGAGTAGGCCAGCTCCCTAGCTAGGCTGAATATCTCGTTGAAAGACATGTTTTCCTTCGGCACTATCGCTATTGAAGCAATGTATCCCCCTATCATCAGCGCCCTCCTGTAGGGTATTATTATTGTTGTTGAAACGCCGAGGTTTGGGGGAGCCGAGCCGGCTTGAGCAGAGACAGCCATGTCCCTGCTTATAGATGGGAAGAAACTCGGGTTCGCCGGGAAAATATTGTATCCGTCAGCCTCCTGCAGGAAATCAACCTCGTTTGAATCAATTATTCCGGTCACCGTGAACCTGATGCCTGAAACGTAAATAGTGTCCCCTATCGTTACGCTCAAGTTGGTTGCCAGCGACCTCGATATTACTGCCTGGTCAGCATCGTCGGAAAGCAACCCACCCCTCACGATGCATGTGCCCCTCACAATCCGGTTGAACTCCTCCACCGTCATCCCCATTATTGCAGGCACTCTGGAAGTGTTTGTTGCGCTCCACACTCTGAAGGAGGTGGTCCACGCGGCCCTATCCACCGGACCGTAAATCCATACTCTCGGGAAAACATAGTATTTGTCTCCGGCGAATATTTTCGCAATATCTAGAACCTTGTCTGAAAGAATGTTCGGGGGAACGCCTCTCCCCTGTTTTACCAGGATCTCATCCCTGTAGGAATTACACTCGTAACCATACCTTGTGACTGGAACCGTTACCCTCCCGGGCATGAGCGAGGTGAAGGATGTCATGGCTACAACCATCGTGATCAGTGTTAGGAAAACAAGTATGGCGCGGAAAGGCCTGCGACGCATGTGTTCGCTCCCCAGCGAGAAAGATATCATCGCCGTGTCAAGCCTGCTTACTTCAGCCCTGTGGACGCCGAGAACCCTCTTCTCAATGCCTTTCCTAACCTCCTCGCTTATAGAAAGTATTATTATGAACACTATGATGATAACGATCAGGATTAGAGAGCCCATCATGCCTAAAGATATGTTGCTCATCAATCCGAATGCCGGATGCAGAATGCTGAACAATGCTAGGAATATTGCTGCAAGAACGGCGAGAGCAACAATACGCCTTGAGCCGCGAGCCCGGATGATGAGTTTCTCCAAAAAGAAAGATCCGAATATTACTATGATAAACATGTAGAGAAGAGACTTCGCAGAATCGTTTATCAAGGGCATGACTTCCACGGAGTAAGCCCTAATGGCGTAGGCCCTAGCTAGAAGAGCATAAGCATACATGCCGCTATACTTCCTCTCGTTTAAAAGTTTCTCAACCTCCTCTATGTATCTCCGAGCCTTATTCAGGGTTTCATCCGCGCTCGGGCTGCCCATGTTTCTGTTAACCAGCTCAAGATAACGGCCGTATGAAACATAGTAGAGGTCTTTAGCAGTCCTGAAAGTTGAGAAACACACTCTCTCCCTCTCCCCATATTCCACGTAGAAACCGCTTCCCTCCGTGTTTTCAAGAGAAGAATTAGTTAAAAGTATTCCAGTTGGGCTTACGACGACGAACCTTATCCCCGGCTGAACCCATACTATTGAAACAGGCTCCCAGCCGTTAGAATAGTAGCCGTAGCTTATCGGCGGACTCTTAGTAAGCATCTCGAATGAGAACACGGCAACAGGTTGAGGCGGGCTCCTCCACATTTCGAACGCACCAGCCCTAGGATCTATTATGCTCGGCGTCATTATGATGGTTGGGATCTCGAAATCAAGCACTTCCACAGACACGGCTTTAGCAATCACCACAGTAACATTCTCATAAGCGTGTAAGACGGTTATTTCAAGCGGGAAGTTCATCATTCCGAACTGCCCCAGGTCAGTAGCCATCGTGATGATGCCCTCATCGTTAAGCACCCACCCCCTGGCGATCCATCTTGAGAATATTACTGCGGTGCCTCCTCCCCCGGCGGCACCAGCAATAGGAACGCCGTGGACTGTGAAAGACCCATCCTCGCCGCTTTTCATCACTATCCTGTTAAGCTTGTAGGTTGAAGTAACCAGCCTTACCTCAACTAGAGCATCAGGAACCCCGTCGTACCATCCTTTACTATAGTTGTAGATGACAACCCTGCCTTGAAGACCAGCATAGCCCGGGTATCCTCTCGTATTTGAAAGGAGAAACCTTGTCGGCTTGATCGAAGCCCTATCGATATTCCACTCCATTCGGAGAAGGCCGTCAACAATGTAGAGGGCAAGTTGGAGGTATGGGTCTATAACGTCTACATTAGCATAGCTCGAATCATCTATGGGGGAGCCCACGTAGATCCTGTTTGAACGCCTAGTGGTTATGGAGAACGCCGGTATGCCTGCGATCGAAGCAGGCTCGGAGTCCAGCATAAACGGAATGGGCTCGGTGCCTGAAAAGGTATTGTACTGGAAGAAAATGCTTACGAGCGAGGAGATGAATGCGCTGGACGAGGCTGAAACGTTAATGTTCGGTATCCTCCTTGCGAAAAGCCTGACTTCAGGCGTGTCAACTATGCTCCCTATCGTTGTGCTAAACCAAGAGAGCCTAAGCGGGAAGCCACCACCATGTATAGGGGTAGCGCCGTAGGTTGAGTACTGGCTGGCGTGGAGAAGCTGCAACCCATCAGAGTCGCTCGCCATAAGGTCGAAGTTTATGTTTCCTAGAATCGTTATCTTGCCACTGCTAACATCATCTCTGAAAAAGTAGTCCTCGACAAACTCTCTCGAGCCGCTAAGTGCCTGCCAGTGTCCCGAGTAAAGCACTATCCATACTGAATATCTAGGCGGGTTGGCCTTGAGGTGAAGGGCATACTGAAGCAGAAGAGCCAGGGGTAACAGCTCAGTCTTACTTGAAGACAAGCCTGGGACAACAGACCATGAGTCGAAATGCGCAGAAAGTATGACGACCTCGTTAGGTACGGCTGTCCCATTTATAAATCCAACTATGTTCTCTGCCTCAACCTCCCTCCAAGCCATTCTAGAAACAATCTTAATCAGGGTGGCGGCTTTCAAAACATTCCAATCTTGCTTCTCAACGTAAACCCTCGTGAAACCCATTGGAGTATCCAGGAATTTAGCGTAGCACTCCTGATAGGTTGTTTGCTCCGGCTCTATGAATATTACTGCCTCGGCTCCGAGGTTGGCTGCTTTAAGCCAGTTGTCCCTAGAATTAAACTCCATGGCAACTATGGCGCCCTCAACATTCTTCCCGTCTAAGTCTTGCAAATCTCCTCGCCCAGCATAAATAAGGCTTCCAACAATCCCGTTGGAGGGAGTTGGACAAGGGTTGATACCGTTAGGATAGAGCGCGTAAGCTTTAAACCTCGCTTTAAACGGCTCTAAAGCCTCGACATAAGTCTCCTCGTCGTAGGGCACCAGCACCTTATATTTGTGTTTCTGGGTTGCTATTCCCACCTCATTCAGATAGTTATAAAGATATTCGAGCGTCTTGTAATAGCCCGGGTAACCGGTTATTCTAGAACCGTAGGAAGAAACTTCTGTTATAAACCGGTTCATCCAAGCCGTGTCTAACGGGAAAAGTTTTTCCGCTTCGGCTGAAACAGAAGTGCTTAAACCAGGTTTAAGATCAGGGTTTGAAAATGACGCGTAAAGCTGCCTAGGGGTTGCAGGAACCTGTGCAACTGGCGTGAGGAAAACAGATAGGAGGAGAAGCGATATAAACATGATTCTAATTCTGCCAGTCATGCCTTTTAGAAGAATGGAGAGCATGTTGGCTTATAAGTTTTTAGCTGGGATTTAAAAATTTTTATATAAGAACCCTAAAGGGTAAAACGAGGTGAAGAGCCCCTGACGCAACCCTCGCAGGAATTTTCACCAGGATTGACTTGGAGAAGCATCTTAGCAATGATAATGGCCGCATTAATCTTCCTGCCATCCTCAATATATCTATGGTTTGCAGTAGGATCTGGTGTAAGTACTGCCGCCACTTACGTGACAGCAATACTTTTCACGGCTTTAACACAGATTTACGGCAGGAGGCTTTCGAGACAGGAGCTTTTCATCATTTATTCTATTGTGGGGGGAATAGGTGGAGCCATGCCGATGTACTACTGGCTCGTATTCAGGTCCTATTATGTTACGAACCCTTTAAGCCTAGAGTTCACGCTCTTCAACACTCCGCTTAGGGAATATGTTCCCACATGGATGTCCCCACCAGCCACTTCACCCGTCCACCAGTTGAGAACCCTGCTGCATCCAGACTGGTTTTTCGCCCTAGGCGTAAACCTTGCTTTCTCAATCCTAGGCCTGGCAGCAGAATTATCCATAGGCATACTTTTCTCCTATCTTTACGTGGTGGAGGAGCCTCTGCCGTTCCCATTTGCACAGATCGACACAGCCATGGTGAACACCCTGCATGACAGGAGGCCTCAGGACCTGCTTTACTTCGTCTTGTCTTTGACAATGGGAGCCATATACGGTTTAATCCTTTACCTGACACCCATGCTTATCGGCCCCCAGGCACGTTTAATACCATATCCTTGGGTTGACTTAACGCCCTACACGCAGTTCTTCCTACCTGGGGCAGTCATAGGCATAGCTACAGACCCGTTGAGCTTCCTCTACGGTATGATCCTACCTCCCTCATTAACCTTCGCTATGCTAGTTGGATCAGTAATCACATGGATCCTTGGAAACACTCTTACCCTCACAACTTTCAAGAGCTTCTCACCTCAGTGGGTTGAAGAATATTCCCCAGGAATGGGAATATTCCTGATACTTCAGAGAGCAGGCTTAAGACTCTGGCTTTCCTTTTTCATGGGTTTATCCTTCGGCCTAGCCGTCTTCCTTTTAGCATCGACCAGCAGGAAAATCGTGGCAGCGTTTAAAACACTTCCGAAACTAAGCAGGGTGAAGGGTGGGCCGGGATATCCTTCGCCCAAGATACTGCTTGTCACGTTCTTCAGTTCCACGATCCTTAGCGCACTACTCTACACCATTCTTCTTCCAGATGTTCCCTTCTGGCTCCCAATACTGGTCTCAGCAGGGTTCAGCTTCGTTTTAGCATCCGTCGGCACCAGGATTTACGGTGAACTCGGATTAACATTTTCATCGGACTTTATATACAACATGTGGAAGGCAGCCATATACTTCAGCCCCTACAACGGCTATGCTGGATGGATTTTCACACCTGCCATAGCGGGCTTCTCCACACCATACTTCGCAAACTCCACTAAGGTGGCTTATGCGACGGGGACAAGACCCATGGACTATTTTAAGGCAGTCATAATATCCTTCATACTAGTAACAACATTCGGCCTGATATTTACGGATTTCTTCTGGAGAATAGCCCCGATACCCTCCTACCTATTCCCATACGTGTACGGAATATGGCCAAACTATGCTATAAGCGACTCATTGTTCGCAACACGCCAGATACTTATAAAAGCGGATCAGATACTTCTCGGCATGGGCATAGCCGTGGGGATCAGCCTCGTCTCACTGCCTTTGAACAAGCTGGGGATACCGTTTAACCCTGTTGGACTAGTTGGTGGAATGTACAGCATTCAACCGTACACCATGATGGTGTTCATAATGTCCTTGGTAAGCAAGTACTTGATGACGCGTATACTTGGACCTGAAAAATGGTTCTCCATTAGAGGCATAGTCCTAGCAGGGTTTGCAGCAGGCATAGGCATCGTAGTAGCAGTGGGAACCACCATCACCCTGGTTTCAAGAGCCTCATGGATATGGCCCTGGTAGGAAAACAGAATTCTAAAATTCGTCTAAATTTTCCCAGACACGTATGTTTTTTAAATTTTTGACCTAGAAATTAAGCATGCTCCGCTTTAAGAAGATTTATTATCTTTATAAGGCCGTCTAAAAAGGATGAAGAAACCGCTTTTAATCCTGATGGCAGTAGGCTTAATCGTGTCTCTAGCCTTACTCCAAAACCTGTTTAAACCCGTAACGCTTGAGAGACGAGTGTTTCCCTTCTATCTCCCTTGGGACGACAGCGAGCAGACTGCGATAAGCATGAGCAGTAGGCTCCACAAGCCGGCGGGCAGTCTTGGACATGTGTATGTTGGAGAGGACGGTCATCTTTATGTTAACGGGGGAAAAGTAAAGTTTCTAGGGGTCAACATTTGCGGAGGAGCATGCTTCCCGGAGAAGGATGAGGCTGAGAAAATAGCCGGCAGGCTAGCTAAATTCGGCGTCAACGTTGTGCGTTTCCACCATATGGATGCGAACTGGGAGGCTTTCAACATTTTCGACAAGACCACCGGGGGTACGCGCCGCCTAAACAAGGATGCGCTAGACAGGCTTGACTACTTTATTTCAAAGCTTAAGGAGAACGGCATATACGTTGACCTGAACCTGCTCGTATCAAGAAGGTTTACTGCTGCGGATGGTCTACCTAGAGAAGTTGAGACAGTAGGCTGGAAGGACCAGCAGGTCCTCGGGTTCTTCACAGATGAGGTTAAAGATCTTGAGAAAGAGTATGCTAGGCAACTCTTAACTCATTTGAACCCCTATACCGGAATGACTTACGCTGAGGACCCTGCGGTCGCCTTCGTTGAAATAGTGAACGAGCAGGGGCTTATTCATTCGTGGCTCGGCGGCGTGTTTGACAGGCTTCCACAAGTCTTTAGAAACAGGCTTCAGGAGAAATGGAACGCCCATTTGGGGTCCAAGTACGTGTCTGACGAGGAGTTTAAAAAAGCATGGGGCGTCGAGACAAGCCCCTGGGCTCAGGCCGAGGTCCTCAGGAACGGTTGCTTCGAACAAGGTTTGGAAGGCTGGGTGGTTGAGGTTCACAACGGTGCGCAAGCATCGGCGAGAGTGGTTGAAGAGGGCGTGGGAAGGAACTTGGAAATCAGGGTTACGAGGCTCGGGTCTGAAAGCTGGCATGTGCAGTTCAACCAGCCGGGTTTAAGAATAAGGGAGGGTGAAAACTATCTTGTCAGGTTTAAGGCTAGGGCTGATAAAACGGTCAGTGTAAGCATAGGCCTTGTTCAGGCACACGAGCCCTGGAGACTGGTTTCGCAAAGGGTTGAAGTACCGCTGACTACGGAGTGGAGGGAGTACGAGGTTGCCCTGGTTGCGTCGGAATCAGAGGACAATGCTAGGCTAGACGTCTCGGGGCTTGGGAGGAACATAGCAGCCTACATGTTCTCCTGCTTCTCCATGAGGCTTTTCAGCGGATACGGCGCGATGGAGGATGAGAGCGTTGAAAAATCAACCGTTAGGATACTGGCGCTCGCCGAATACGGCTTGAGGACGAGCGTAGCCAGAAGAGACTGGGTTGAATTCCTGTACAGCATGGAGGAAGAGTTTTTCACGGAGATGAGGAGATTCATTAAAGATGAGCTCGGCGTGAAAACACTTGTGATAGGCACAATAGTCGGGTGCAGCACGCCGAACATAATGTCTAAGCTCGACGTCGTAGACACGCATGCCTACTGGAACCACCCCTCTTTCCCAGGGACCCCTTGGGACCCTAGCAATTGGTACGTGGTTAACGAGCCGATGGTTAACAATCCGGAGAGAAGCACCATAGTAGGCTTAGCTGTTAAAAGGGTTGAGAACAAGCCTCACTTCGTCACCGAATACAATCATCCTGCTCCGAACATGTATGATTCTGAAACAGTCGTAACGCTAGCCGCGTACGCTGCACTGCAAGACTGGGATGGAATATTTCTGTTCGACTATGGGAGCTGGGGCAACTGGGACCCCAGGAGGATAAGGGGGTTTTTCGACATTGACCAGCACCCTGTTAAAATGGCGACCCTGATAGCTGCGCACATGATATTCTTGAGAGGAGACGTTAAGCCGGCCGACCGGCTTGTTTCCACGAGATTGGACAGGCAGGATGAGGTAAACCTGATAGCGAGCGGGAGAGTCTACGCTTGGGCGCTGCCGGATGCTGGCCACATGGGCTTAAACCCGTTGGCCTCTCTAACACATAGAACAGCCATCAAGCTTGAGGGGGAAACGTTATCCGGGGCCGATTTGAATGTTTCTGGGCCTGTTTACCGTTCCGACACCCGGGAAGTCACTTGGGACACTTCTTATGCTGGGAGGGGAATCATAACGGTTAACACTTCGAGAAGCATTGCGGCCATAGGGTTCTCCGGTGATAGAAGCCTCGACTTCGGGGCGCTCGTCATAGACCCGGGGGAAACGCTTCTAGAAGGCTGGAGCATTATAACCGTCACAGTGCTGGAGGGAGAAAGCTTAGAGTCTTGGAACAGGCTTCTGCTCATAGCTGCCGGCTACGTTACGAACACTGGGATGAGGCTCAGCACGTATGAGGGAAACGTAGCATTGTTAACGTGGAGACTGAACGATTTGGCTGACGTGAAACCACTCATGGAGCCCGTAACTTGCGGCGCAAACTGGGGTTCAGCTCCAACACTGGTGGAGGGGGTTAGGGCAACGCTAAGGATTAGAACAGACAGGGAGATGGAAGTATGGGTTTTAGACAGTATAGGTAACAGGGTTAAGCAGGTCCAGGTTTCTAACGAGGGACAGTATAAAGTTTTTTCAATCGGGCCTGATTTCCAGACCATCTGGTACGAGATGGCTCGTTCTGAAACCGGTTAACCATAATTTAAAAGAAGTCGTCGACAGCAGAGTGATAAGTTCATATGCCTCCTCCGCCAGACAATAGCATAATGACGCTGGAGGTGAAGAGGCTCAGCACCGGGGTTGAGGGGCTGGACTCCCTGCTTCAAGGCGGGATACCGGAGGGCTTCTTCGTCGCCGTCACCGGGGAACCGGGTTGTGGAAAAACAATACTCTCGATACATTTCATCAACAAGGGTGTTGAAGAGGGAGATAAGTGTATTTACGTCACGACTGAGGAGAGCAGGGAGTCTATAGTTAGACAGGCCTCACAGTTTAAAATGGATTTTCAGAAGAGGATTGAAGAGGGCAAGCTGATAATAATCGACGCTTTAATGGGTAGAACGGACAAGTGGAGCCTGCAGAGCCTAGACATGGAGGCGCTCGTATCTAAGATAATAGAGGCTAAGAAGGAGCTTGGATACGGTCGGGCTAGGATCGTCATCGACAGTCTTTCAGCATTCTGGCTGGACAAGCCTGCAATGGCTAGAAGGTACAGCTATTATGTTAAGAAGGTTCTCTCTAAATGGAACTTCACGATACTTTCCGTAAGCCAGTATGCTATAACCACTGCTGAAAGCTTCGGCTTCGGTGTTGAACACATAGCTGACGGAATAATAAGGTTTAGGAGGCTTTTAAGAGGTGGAGAGTTGAAAAGGTTCATCGTAATCGAGAAAATGAGGCAGACTGATCACAGCAGGTATCTCTACGAGATCGACGTTAAGCCCGGCGTAGGCCTGGTTGTCTTAGGCAGGGTTGAGAGAAGAGTTGAGGACTATAAGCTACCGTTTGAAGTGATGAAGAAAATAATCGACGCTAAAAAGGAGATGGAGAAGGAATTATGAATCCTTGGCTTCCATTAGAGCATTATGGAAAGCCGGAGGTCAAGAGGGAAATAGCTGATTATTGTAGGAACAAGTGGGTTGCCATTCACTGCGAGGAAATCGGGGAGAATGGTAAACGTTTAATGATCAGGTATGATAAAAATAAACCGCTAACTATAAGTTCGGAATCGGAAGTTATCGAATTGATCAATCGTTATAAGAAGTATAGGCCGAGAGCATTTTATGCTACGGTTCACACTTACTCTAGGCTTAGGGTCAGAGAGGATCTTTTAGATAGAAGTAACATCCTCTACTCTTCTCCCGTGTGGGATATAGACTCTAGAGACGGAGACTGGAAGAAAGTAATCAGGAAGGCCCAGGAAATAGTAAGCCTGCTAGATAAGTTTGGAGTTGCTAAATCTGTATTTATCAAATGGAGCGGCAGGGGTGCTCACGTCCAAATCAATCCCTTCTGCTTCAGCACCGAAATTAGAAGAACAATAGAGCCGATCGACATAGCGTACTCAGCAACTAGCTTCATCACCAACAGGCTTGAGACTCTGAATGGACTTATCGTTGAAAGCAGAATAGATATTCAGAGAGTTTTCACTTCCCCCTTATCCTTACATAGAACTCTAGACCGTGTAGCCGTATGTTTCCCACCTGAAAAACTGGATGAATTCGAAATAAGCTGGACAGACCCGAAATCCTATGTTCATTTTCCAGACTCGTGGAGGCGTTTCTCAGAGGGCGAAGGGGATGATTTTGCCGAGAAGGCCTTTGCTTCAACAGGTCCTTACGTAGCTGGGAGGTATCGAAGGAAAAAGCATAAGCCTCTTGACACTGAAATACTGAAGATGATTGAAAAGCTCGATGAAGAATTGACATCCTCCCACTGAAGTGAGAGGTCCCCGGTTCGTCACCCTGAGGGCTCACCC
>JAFNIQ010000090.1 GCA_017601395.1 Candidatus Brockarchaeota archaeon | reverse complement strand
GGGGATGATAAAACGACTGCTTGAAAAATCGCGATTTCTAGTACTTTAAAGCCTTTTCCCTAACGTATTCAAACTTTTTACTCCAAAGGGACGCTTTTTGAATTACCGTTACTTACCGGTAAATAACGGTAATTTTATAAAGCTGTTATTTATCAAGAGTTCCTCCTAACCTCTATGCCTCTTAGGGTTCTCAAACGCTTAGAATCGTTTTCAAGCCTTCAGCTGGAGGGCGCTAATGCACAAAGTTTATAAATTATAATTTATGATTCATTAATTATGAGCACTATTCCGGTGAGCAAGGAAACGAAGAAACTGTTGGAGAGTATTAAGGGGGATAAGGCGTGGGACGAGTTTCTGAACGAGCTTGCAAGCATGGCTCTAACCGAGAAGAGGTTTAAGCATAGGAAAAAGATGCAGAAGCTGTTGGAAATGGGGTATGATGAGACTAGGGTTAGGAAATGGGCGAGAGAATATTAGTCGATACCGATTGCCTAATCGATTACTATAAGGGGGAGCTGGAGCTAAGCTCTGAGGATTCCCACCATATTTCTGAAATAACTGTTTACGAGTTCATCAGGGGGACGAAGAATGTTAAGGAGGCGAAGAGAATCCTTGAGGAATCATTTTTCATCGTTTGGCTCGACAACGAGATTCTGGAGAAAGCCTCAGAAATATGGAGAAGCCTCAAGGCTTCAGGAAAGCTTGTTGAAGACCGTGACCTGATGATAGGGACTACGGCGATCGTCAAAAAACTCAAACTTCTAACTAGGAATACTAAGCATTATGATGCGCTGAAAGCACATGAATTAACATTTTACCGCTAACCCCAGTTAGTGGGCTATGAGGAAATGTTTCCTATGTGAAAGTAATTCGTTTATCGCGAGCTTTTAAACTTCCTTTCACACTCCCTTTACGAGCTTCCTCCGTAAGAGCATGCACCAATATCTTCGTAAACCAGGCACTCGCTAGCCAGAAGGAGCGCGTGGAGTTTGTCTTTAGCGCGCACTACTCGTAAACCAGGTTGCGTGGCCCAAGTATCTCGTCTATAGCTTTCATCTGGCTTGGCTTAAGCGGCCCGTATTCCAAGGCTTTAGCATTCTCCTCTGCTTGCTTCACTGTTTTAAAGCCGGGTATCGGGATGTTCATCGGGGATTTAGCCCAGATCCAGCCTATGGCTCCCTGAACAAGTGTTCTCCCGTCTTCCGTCAGTATCCGCCTTATCTGCTCAAGCTTTTTAACATACTCTGGCGTGGGCTTCCCGTTCTTGAAATAGACCAGCCATCTTGGCGTGGATTTCCGGATGTCGTTATCAGGCAGGCTCGGTGAGTCCAGCGTGTATTTGCCTGAGAGAAGCCCCATTGCCAGGGGTCCACGGTTTATGTTTGCCAACTGTTTTTCCTCGCAGAGCCTTATGATCTCGCTCGTAACTCTTAAAACGTTTAGCTCGCTTTCAACAGCCACGAAGCGTCTACGGTCGGCGAAAGCAGCTGCACGGCTTGTTGAATCAGTGCTCCACCCGTAGCCTCGAATCACGCCTTCATCAACGAGATCCTCAAGCGTGTCCATGGTTGCAGCCGCCTTTTCAACAGGATACCCCCATATGTGGAGCAGGTAGATGTCTATGTAGTCTGTTTTCAGCCTTTTAAGCGAGGCTTCAACCGCTTTCCGGGCGTACTGTGGAGAACCGTCCTCGCCTGTCTCCCGCCTCGTTTCAGGGTCGAAGGTTAATCCAAACTTAGTTATGATCACTATTTCGCCACGGTGTTCTCCCAATGCCTCTCCAATAAGTTTCTCACTGTGGCCGCAGCCGTAGACGTCAGCAGTGTCGAAAACCCTTACCCCGAGCTCGAAAGCCCTTTTCAAAGCTTTAAGAGCCTCCCTGTCATCAGTTTCCCCCCAGCCGTGAGCCAGCCCGTCAGACCCTGTGACAGGCCCTCCGATAGCCCATGTTCCAAGCCCTAGAGCACTAGTCTCAACATTCAGCTTCAAAATCCTTCTCTTGTAGAGTCTTACCATGTGCTTCATTGCATCCCAATCTTATTTATGGTTTTCAGAAGCGCGGCAAGCCTTTAACAAGAGTTTTTCGATAAAGTAAGTTGGGCTCGCTTAAGCTTAACCCGGTAGCTCATCTGTAATAAGCTTCAGCGCTTCTTCCTAGAGTTCAACGGGCATGTCTGGGTTATAGAGCTCCACGGCTTTGCGACCCGGTTCATAATGGGCTCCAATAGCCCTTATCTCAACACCTACCCTGTCTGCTTGTTTCAGTAGTTCCGCTATCTGAGGATCGCCCTTTCTGTATGGCCTGAAAGCCTCGACTTCCGGCAGAGCCGCCACGAAGAGCATAATCGCCCTCTCCCCGCTTTTAGCCAATTCCATAAGTTCCATTAAGTGTCTGCGTCCCCTTTCAGTTGGGCAATCTGGATACATCGCGTATGTTTCATTCCCTCTAAGCACCGCGCTCTTGACCTCAAGATAGGCTTTGCTACCGCCCTTTAACAGTAAGTAGTCGATCAGGGAACCGCCCACTTTCACGTTTCTTTTAACCACCTTATAGTTGAGGAGCCACTTCAGAACGTTCTTTTGCAAGCTCGCCTCGAAGGCTTTAGCCTGAAAAGCGGTATCTATGAGCGCTCCCAAACCCTTATCTGATATGGCGAATAGCCTGCAGTCAGTCTTATTTCCTTCAGAAGTGCAAAACCCCTTCGTCCCTCTTACAATATACTCTTGAAGCCTGCCTGTGTTGTTAACGTATGCCCTCAACTTTCTACCTTCAGCTGTGACAACCACTACAAACCTGTTTACTCGTTTCTCTATGGTGCATTTAAACGGGTTTTCGACGTTGAACAGCATAACAGGGTTCAAACCCATTACGTTACTTGTAAACGGAGCTGTTAAGGTTTTATGTTGTTCAGGGCTTTCTTTTAAACTTGAAGCTTGGAGCGGAATGTGGACGCTGAGGCTAGTGAAGCCTGCTTAGAACCTATTCTTCGCTGGCTGAGAATTTTGCCCTCTAAAGTGATGAAAAGAAGAGTGTTCTTCTCGACTATGCGCGCGATACTTTGCGTTTTGCTGAGGAGTATGTGGGGAAGGAGTTTAAGGGTGCCTAGGGATACTTCGCAAGAGACTAGGGATTTCCTTCATGGAGGCATTGGCTTACGTTTCCAAGCGCGCTAATAGTTTAATATGCTCATGGATACTTTTTGGCTGGGAACCTGTGTTTGCTCACTTTTTCTTTAATGCTGCTCTGGATGCTGCCAGCGTTAATACCCATCCTGTGAGCCCGGCTAAGATGGCGAGCGGGCTCAGCAGCAGGCTTAGCAGAAGGTTTACTGTGAACACAGCTGCGGCGGCTGAAAACCTCGAGTTCTCAAGCTTCCCGCCGAGTTTGAAGAGCCCCGCCACCAGTCCTATTTGCCCAATAATCAGTAGAGCGACTCCAGCCCAGAACAATGTTGTCGGCATGGTTGAAACAGGCTTCCAGCTTGAAACTTCTGTGGCAAGTATGATTATGGCTATTAGGAGGATCACGGGCCCAGAGCAGCCGATTTTAACGAGCGTCAAAGGGGTTCTGAAAGACTCGTCGTGCTTCCTAAGGGATCCGAACGCCGGGAGGAGAAGACCGTATTCTATCGCAAGCACCGTCAGCCCCCCGCCGACGGCTAGCAGGAAGACCATGAGTATTGGTGCTGCAAGCAGAGAGAATTCTCCGGGGAGGCCTTGAAGCGGGAACCAGAGGCTTAAAACCATGGTTAAAAACTCCCTGGGAATAGTGAAGCCGATAAGGGTCATGAAGCCGGCGGCGGAAACTAGGATCACAGCACCGGCGAGCGGGGAGCCTACAAGGTAGAGGGGAAGCATCCAGCTGAGCCTGTTAAGGCCCCTGCTGAGATTCTCGTCTATAACGCTTTCCTTAGGCTCCCTGGCGACGTTTGCGAGGAATCCCTCGGCCGACTCTACCGGCCTGCTAACGGGTCCCGGTGTTTCCCGGGGTTCAAGCCTTGGCCTAGTTGCTTTAAGCTTCTTCATGGAAATGCAGTCATGCTCCTCAGGGTCTAAGTGTTTCTCGCAGAACACCCATTCGCATAGGGGGCAGGGCTTGTTATCCTCGCCCGTCCTGCCGCACACGTGGCATCTTTGCAGCACGTTTTTACATAATGTTGTTTTCAGATAAAAGGTTTTCTTATAAGAAAATTATTGAAATTGGTGCTTAAGAATATATTTAAAGAGGGATTACGCGGGGCACGTTGGAAAAAGCTCGGAAAAGGTTTAACCGGCTTTCCAGAAACATGTTAACCGCACGCGTCAGCCCCCATACTAGCGTTCATCAGCCACTGGAACCGGGTTACGCTCATCCTTAACCCGGTTCACCGGGTCGCTGCCGCCAGCGTGGCAAACCGCCTGCGGAAAACGGCTGCTGAGCCATATCCAGTAGTGCACGCTTTCCACGTCGTCTAAGAGGAAAACATGGCGGCCGCCCCTCAGTAGAAGGGTATGGTGTAGCCGAAAAAACCCGTCGAAAGGCCTATAGTGAGCATGCTTCATGCTTGTTGGCCACAGCCGGAGAAGATGGGTTGACTCGTATAAGCTTACCGCTGGAACAATCATCCTGTCATCCTGGTGATTCTGAGAATCATGGGACTATGGTTTAGAGGGCTGGCGCAGATGCTTCGCATTCTTCAAGGCTGCCGTAAAAATCCATATATCTTTCTATAGAGTTGCAGAGCGCATCCACGTTCTCCGGGGGGACATCCGGATAGATTCCCGCCGTCAACATGAGGCCCCCCTTCTCCGAGCCCAGTTCAACTATGCTGCTCCTAATATGCTCATCTATTTCCCGAGCTGTTCCGAAGGGCAGGAGATACTGTCTATCAATATCCAAGTCTATGCAGATCCTTCCCTTTATTCTCCTCTTTATGTTTAGCAAGCCGTTAACCCTGTCCTGAAGGTTTAACACTGAAACACCAGACTCGATCAAGTCGTCAACCACCTCCATGACGTGCCCGTCAGTATGCAGGTAAACCCTTGCCCCAGCCTCCCTTATCCTGCGGAACATCCTGCGGTAAGAAGGGAACACTAGTTTTCTGAATTTCTCCCTGCTTATCGGCATCCTGTCCTGCAGGCCCAAATCATCCCCGAAAGTAACCAGGTCAACACCCATTTTAAGCACTCTTTCAATCAGCTCGAGATTGTACCGTGTCAGCCTTTCAATAAGCTCGTAGAGCTGAGGAGGCTCTGTGAAAAAATCCTTCATAAGGTTCGTGAAACCCCTCAGGTAGTGAAGCCTCATGAAGAAGAAGCCGTGTGGAAAACCGACGATTGCAATCTCACCCCTCTCCTTAGCCGATTTAACGGAGGCCTCGATTTCCCCCCACGGCTGCGGGGGGCTGTGGATGCCTGCTATGCCTTTATCCACGTCCGGGATAACCATTTTATCCAGATTGCTCCAGTCTTCAAGCGGATGCTTCACAACCTGGCCCTCCAACCCGTCGATTTTGAAAGTCCAAACACAGCCCCACTCGTCCACCACCGTGTTCCCCTCCCTATGCGTGCCGAAATCGTCGAAATCCACAGACCCCTTTCTGAAACCAGGGAAAATCTTAGGATGCCTGGTTAAAACATCCTCGAGACGCTCCCTGTACTTATGCCATGTTGCTTGAATAATGGCAACGTTTGAGGGAACAAAGCCGCACCCATCTAGATCAATCACCTTAAGCAGAACTCTTTTAAACGGCATCGCTCGGCGGAATAGTCTAGAGAACTATAAAAAAATATCGCTCGCGACGCATGTCTGTTAAGCATACGGATTGGTTTGAAAGAGCTCGACTGCAAGATAACCTTGTCCCCGCTGAATACGGGTGGAAGAACTTGTACTCAGAACCCATTCGTCTTGAAGCCGGCCGACAGCGGGAAGACAAGCTTTTCTCTAGCCGTAGAAAACAGTATGCTCGGCCGGAGGAAGAGGGGAACCGTGCCTCCCCCTACCTAAACCCGGCGGGCTCTAGAGAAACGTTAGGAATGCTTTTTAAGGAAGAAACGTCAAATATTCGCGAATGTGGCGCTGGAAACGCGGCAGAAAGGAGGGTTCCTCCAGCATCAGCAGAGACTCCTTCGCCAAGTGGGCGGGCGAGTGCGTGGAACTAGTCGCCGAGAAGACCGGTGTGAAGCTCGACTACAGCCTAGAGTCCCTTAAGACCCTTGACGCTGCAGTCAGCGGGCTGAAGCCGGAGGAGTTTCAGAGCGAACTACTCGGAGCCTACATTGTTTTAACGGGAAGCTACCTTGGCGAGGTGATCGTTAGAAACCTCGACGGGAAATGGGGGAAAACCGGCTCCCCCTTGGGTTGGGCGGTGAAGATTGGCGACATGGAGATAGATGTTTTCCAAATCGCTTTCGAAAGCGTTTCCCAGCCGGACAGGTTCAGCAGGCTCCACTCGGAGCTGGATTCAAAGGGGGAACAGGCAGGAGTTAACCCCAGGGTTCTTTCAGAGCTTGAGGAGCTAATAGTTAAAGGTTATACTTCTGAGATCGAGAAGCCTGAGAAGAGAGAGCCGCTTCCTTGGGAAGCCCTGGAGGAGGATTACGAATACTGATTACTGATTCACCCAGTTAAAAAACCCTTAAAGCTTTTAAA
>JAFNIQ010000021.1 GCA_017601395.1 Candidatus Brockarchaeota archaeon | reverse complement strand
CACAACCCATGTTGACACTCTTTACCCTCAAACCTTTAGAGACACATAAATTGACCAAGCAGTTATTGCCCCTTAAGGGGCTGCATTCCCTGCACAACCCGTATAGTTCACATTTCCTACACGCCTTTCCACATCTCTGGGCCATAGTTTCCATCCACTAAACCTACAGAATCATTATTGAAGTTAATTTTTAAAGATTGGAGTGTCTTAGCCTTGGAGAGAACTAAACCTCTTTCAAGTTTCCTTCTGCGACGTGAAAGACGAGATAGCGTTAGGGATAAGACTGCAAGGGAAATCGAGGATTATGATTCAAATAGCGTGCGCATGGTGGAATCGGTTTATCTGCTTCAAGGGGCTTCTACTAGGTTCAGCCCTTTAATTTTCTGCAGGTGTGTTACATTTCTGGTTACCACTGTGTAGCCCCATGTTAAAGCGATTGCACCGACCATAATATCTCTAATACCAATACGATACGATAACCACCTGCCTCCAGCTCAGCGTAAATTTGACCTGCTTTTTTCGCTGATTTTACGTTCATCTTAAGGATGATTATTCTTCTAAGCAATTTTCTTGTCAGCCAAGTTCTGCAGCTTTTTCTTAGACTTATAGGCTCCATAATACAGTTCGAAAGCATTGACGACGGTCGTTGAAAGCCTAGTTCCCCTATTTTCCAACTCAGCTATGAAGGTAACGGAGGGGAGGAGGCTCGGAAAGCTGTACGACATAAGGTGGATATACGAGAAGCTAAGCCGGGCTAAGGTTTAAGCCTAGACTCTTGAATCCGAGCTTCAGGGCTTCCACCTCATCCTCTCAATCCTATCCACGTTTCTCCTCGCCTTCTTAAACTCCTTGTAGTGAGCCTCGCAGAGATAGGCTCTCCTCGCCTCGCCGCTGAGCCTCAGCCCTGCTTCACCAGCCTTCTTGAAAGCCACGGACCTGACTGCCTCGCTGTTACACCCTGCTACGCTGCACTTAACACCCTTATCCACCCTGCCCAAGCCGCAGTAGTCTCCGCGCACGCTTATAAAAACATTAAGATTTTCAAACTACTGCCTGAACAGTCCTCTTAGCGCTCCAGAACTTCCAGGTTGCGTAGAGCCTCTGGAGCACGGTTATCTGGCCAAGGATTATCATCAGAATCATTGAGAACCATATTATCCCGTCTATCAAGGGGTTCAGAAAAGTTGCTGCGGATATTATCAGTATCTTCTCAACCCTCTCGAGCACGCCGACCGACGCGTCCTTCATTCCGCCGACGCTCTCAGCCCTAGCCCTAACGTAGCTCGAAGCAATAATGCTGAACATGGTTACGAAGGCAAGAGGCCAGTCCACATACCCTCCCAAGACTGGGCCCAGCACGTAGAAGAACTCAGTATACCTGTCCACGAGAGCATCCAAGGTCCCGCCGAACCCGGTAGCCCTGTTGCTAATCCTCGCGACAACACCGTCCAGAACGTCGAACAATCCTGAGAAGAGTATTGCGACACCAGCCCAGAAAAGATGCCTGTAGGAATAGAAAAGAGTTGCGACAACAGCTGAAAGCAATCCGAGAATAGTCAGCCCCATAGGGGTTATAACTGGGGAGATGAGCCTCCCAATCCTGGAGAAAAACTTCTCACTCTTTCTTCTCAGGCTCCCCAGAACCACCCTGCCCAGCCCCCTCCAGGAGTTGGAGCCTACTCCGAAGGTACTCAATCCCCTTCTCAAGCGTCTCCCTACCCTTATCAGTCTCCCTGTAGTAAACCTTCCTAATGTTAACCCTCCCACCGGCTTCAGGATGCTCCACCCTCTCCACAAGACCCTCCCTCTCCATCTTGTAGAGAACAACGTAAGCCGTTATCGTCGCAATAGGAATCTTGAAATCGCTCTTAAGCCGAGCAGCAACTTCATAGCCGTACATTGGCCTGTTTTTTAGCATTGTTAGTATGTATAGCCATAGGTTTTCCTTCGTTAGTTTTTCGACGAGTCTCTCATAGGCCATTTATTCCGCCCCCAGTCTTTCCTCTCTTGATCTTACTCTGACTATTCCGGCGTGGACGGCGCAGGAGACGCAGTAGTATTTTGTGACGCTGACCCTGGGTAGGAATGTTCCGGATTTCTTGAGCTCTCTGGCTAGGACGGGGTCGACGTAGGCGACTCTTTTCGTGGCCTTTATGGCTTTGTCTATGGGAATTCTGCTCCCGCAGTTCGTACAACTGACGTACTCCGACCTTCCCTTTCCGCCTTTCGACCGTCCCCTGGACTTCCTTTTCTTACCCATTTTCCCCATTTTACACTTGTACAAGCCCCGTATTTAGCTTTTTCATGCCATAATGTTTTAAAAACCCTTGGGGCTCAAAACTACGGGCTTGACTGTTGAGAGAGGGGAAACAGGCTTAACCGTGGGTAAAAACGAGGATTTCGCAGAGTGGTACAGCCAGGTTGTCACGAAGTCGGGCTTGGCTGACTATGCTCCTGTGCACGGCTGCATAGTCTTCAGGGAGCTGGCCTACGCGGTCTGGGAGAGAATGGTGAGCATTCTTGACTCGGAGTTTAAGAAGACGGGTGTGAGGAACGTTTACTTCCCTCTTCTGATTCCTGAGAGGCTTCTCAGGAAGGAAGCTGAGCACTTCAAGGGTTTCACCGTTGAAGTAGCCTGGGTTACTCAGGGTGGTGACGAGCCTCTTTCGGAGAGGCTTGCGATAAGGCCGACTTCGGAGACGATAATGTACGAGATGTATGCTAAATGGATCAGGAGCTGGAGGGACCTGCCGGTTAAGCTTAACCAGTGGTGCAACATCGTCAGGTGGGAGATAAAGTCTACTAAGCCTTTCATCAGGAACACTGAGTTCCTCTGGCAGGAAGGCCATACGGCACACGCGACGAGGGAGGAGGCGTTGCAGCAGGCTCTGGAGATACTGCGGATCTATAAGAGGTTTTTAGAGGAATACTTAGCCATACCTGTTTTAGACGGTGTTAAAACCGACTGGGACAAGTTCGCCGGCGCTGAAGCCACTTTCACGATTGAAGCCTTGATGCCTGACGGTAGGGCTCTTCAAGCAGGAACCTCCCATTTCCTAGGCCAGAACTTCTCTAAGGCTTTCGAAATAACTTTCCTAGACCGGAGTGGTTCAAGAAGCTATGTTTGGCAAACCTCCTGGGGTGTCACGACGAGGCTCATAGGTGCCATGGTTATGGTTCACGGAGACGATAAGGGGCTTGTGCTTCCGCCGCGGATAGCACCCATACAGTTCGTCATAATCCCAATATTTTACGATGAGGAGGAGAAGAGGATCGTTGTTTCTAAGTGTAAAGAGGTTGAGCAGAGGCTTTTGAAAAAGGGTTTCTCAGCGCAGGCTGACCTCAGGGAGGACTACACGCCAGGCTGGAAGTATAACGATTGGGAGCTTAAAGGCGTTCCCGTCAGAATAGAGATCGGCCCGAGGGATGTTAGGGAGGGCATGCTGACAGTATTCAGGAGGGACGAGTTGAAACGGTTTAGGATGCCTGACGCCAGCCTTGAAGAGGAGTCTGAGAGGCTTTTGGAAGATATTCAGAGAAACATGTATGAGAAGGCTAGAAGGATGATGATGGAGAAAACAGGCAGGGCTGAGACGATGAGCGAGCTCTCTGAAATGGTTTCCAAGGGAATGATGGTTAAAGCATGCTGGTGTGGCTCAAGGGAGTGTGACGAGGCTGTTAAGAGTGAGACGGGGGCTTCGATAAGGCTGATCCCGTTCAATGAGGAGAAAGTGTTCTCTAGATGCGTGAAGTGCGGGGGGCCTGCTTCGAAAGTCGTCTACTTCGCTAAATCGTACTGATGAAGAATGGTTTTGATAGCTGGTGTCGACGAGGCTGGAAGGGGGTGCGTTATAGGCCCGCTCGTTATAGCTGCGGTAGGGGTTGAGGAAAAGGCTGTTTCAAGGCTTGTTGAAGCAGGCGTTAAAGACTCTAAGAGGCTTAGCCCGCGGAGTAGGGTTCAGATTGCTTCAAGCATAAGGAGTATAGCTAGGATTGTTGAAACCAGAAGGGTAGGTGCAAGCCGTATAGACAGGCTTAGGGCTAAGGGAGTAAGCCTGAACGAGATTGAGGCCATGCTCATCGGAAGCATTCTGAGCAAGCATCGTCGAGGAGTCTTCTACGTTGACTCTGTGGACAGGGATTGTGAAAGATTCAGATTGATGATGCTTAGGCATGCGCCAGGCTTCAAGGGTGTTCTAATTGTTAGGAACTATTTAGACGAGTCTAACCCGATGGTGGGTGCTGCAAGCATAATAGCTAAGGTTGAGAGGGACAGGGCTGTTAAAAGCCTTCTGAGGAAAGCCGGGTTGCCGGAGTGCTCAGGATACTCGAGCGACCCTAGGACAGTAAGGATCGTCGAGCAGCTTCTCCAATCCGGCTCTAAGGAAAGCATGCTTAGGCGGAGCTGGAGCACTGTTGGAAGAATAGGGGCACGCTTAAGCCAGGATAGTCTGAAAAGGTTCCTCTAGACCCGTCTAGAGACGATCAGTTCATGCATCATTGCGAACGGCTCAAGGTCCACGGTTTCCTCTATCCTATAACTGCCTGCAGCCTCCAGCCTGGCTTCCTCAGCCCGGTATATCTCGCTCGGCCTCCTCGTTGAGTCGACGCTGCTGGCTTTAAGCGCGACCACTAGCAACCCCTTCTCCCTGAGAAACAGGTCAGCGTTTCTCAAAGCTATGTCTACCTCGTCAGGCTGAGCAACGTCGCAGTAAACAGTGTCAACCTTCTCAAGGAGCCAAGCATACTCGAAAACCTGCCTAGCGTCTGCAAGAATCGGCACAACATTACTCCTTTTACCCGCCACCTTCTCGAGAAACTCTCTGAAAGGCCTGTGAGCGACTTCAACCGCGTAGACAACCCCCCTGGGTCCAACGATGTCTGAAACATGGCTCACAGTAGTGCCGGAGGCTGCTCCAAGATAAAGGATCCTCCACCCGGGCTCTATGAAGAAGCTTCGCAAACCTTTAAGCAGGGCAGCGGCTATCTTACTCCTATACGGGTTCCAAACCCTGTATTCTGCTTCCCCAATCCTGATCGTCTTCTCGCCGTAGACCACTGTCCCTGGAGCAATGCTCAGCGTTGCGAGGCGGGTACCCTCCTCATCCTCAACCTCGTAAACTCCTTTAAACACCTCTCTAACCATCAGCCAGCACCCTCTTTCAAAGCCTTAAGCCTATTCTCAACATCCTTCTTCAACTCGTCCCCTATGAATCTTCCTGAGAAACAGTCGACCCTGGCTGCGACAGCTATCCTGCTGGCTAGCAGTCTCGCAACCTTGCCCCTTATCTTCTTAGGAGACATGTGAACAAAAGGGTGTTGAAAGATTATTCCATGCTTAGGGGGTCTTCCCCTCTTCCTCAGAGCCCTGAAAAGAGCCTTCTCAGCCCCGAGTATCTGGATGGTTGAAGCCGGCAGGCTGGCCAGCCTGGAAAGAGAGCCTGTTTTAGAGATGAGCCTAGCTCCGAGCAGTGGGCCTATGACCGTGCTAAGGTTCGGAGCAGTCTCCTCCATGAGCATGCTGATGTGCTTCTCTACAACACCCCTGCAATCCTCAGTCTCAAGGTAGAGCTCAGCTATCCTCCTAACATACGCCGGGGTGTTTGAAGACGCTATTCGCTTAACAATCTTCTCAGCATCCCTGCTCTCCTCAAGTAAGCGTGGCTCCCGCTCCTTAACCCATATCATGATCCTGTCTTGAAGAATGTTAAGCATCTTGACGAGCTCGTCGTAAGCCTGCATCGCGATGACAATATCCAGGTCGCTGCTTTTAGCAAGCTCCTCAACCCTAGCCTGGGCAAGCCTAATCGCAACCCTGGCGGTTAAAACCCGGTACTCATGCATGCTTAATCCAAGGATTCTCAGAGTTTTTTCAACGTCAGCCCTGAGCTCAACAGACTTCTTCAAAGGCTCCTGCACGACAGGCTTCAAGCCTAGGCGTGTCAAGGCCTCCGCCAGGCTTCTCCTCTCAACCATTATGCTTCTCCCCCTCCAGCCTTGGAGGAATGATGCGACACCCGGGGAAACAGTGCCGCTGAAATGCTTCACAGCCTCGTCAACACTCTTGAAAAGATATGGCTTCGCCTCCTCCTCTTCGAAAACAATGAGGCCCGCAGCAGTCTCAACTAGGCTTAGACTCTCCTCCAACCTGTTACACCCCATCGCCCGGAGGTATTAACTTTTCCTGCCTTTAAAACTGGACGCGGCTCCTCCTATAGGCCTCTTGCCACTTTCCAAGATAAGTCAGGAGGCTCCCAGTTTATCGCCCCTATGGATTCATCCAACTGGGTTGGAGGCCGTGTCAACCCTGCCCCCTGCCATGCGCATATAGCCCATGGGCCGCTTCATAATGTTCATAGTCCTATTACATTCAGTACAGTATGGGCATTTGAAGAGGCTGCCGGTGCGGATTCTCCTCCATCCGCATCTACGGCATAGCTTTGACTTGTTTCTCTCGCTTACTTTGATTACCTTGATCCCGAGCCATCTGCCTTATGCTCTACAAACTCCATGAGCTTGTAGTATGGGAATCCATTTAGTTTCCTCTTGAACCTTTACGTGCGCTACTAACATTAAATATTTAGTTTTAGTCTTCTTAAGGTTTCTGGAAGAGGTTTTCCTGTTTCTTTATGATACCTCTTGCCTGATAGTATTCCGTAAGTAATTCCTTAAATCCTTGCATGCTTATGGAGGTTCCGTCTGTACTGCATGGAAGTTGAAAATCCGTCGCTACAATTTCATCTATCTCTCTGTTTCGGCCAAATTTCTCTACTAAAATCATTCTTTCCAAGTTAAAGGTCCTCTCAGCCGCAGTCTCCAAGTCTTCTGTTAAATATCTTATGCCTGTACATGTGGATAGAAGCTTAGCTTCTATATCTAGATCCCTATATACATCATGTGAATCCATACACGCAACTGTCGCATAGGTAGATGAAACCCATATGTTGCCTATGCAAAAACCTGGTAGGCTCCTATCTTGCCCTCGCCAAATCTTTGGGGAGTATCCAGTATTAGTGTACCTATGCGACAGTTCACGCTACAGCTGTGACTGCATGCTGGACTACAAGTTTTTTTCTTCACGCAAAAATAGTCGACCACGCCTAGCGTGAAAGCCTCATGGCATACTTACAAGTTGCTAAGAAATGCTCTGGTTCAGCTCCTTGAACCGCAATAGCCTTAATCTTCTTAGAGCCCATAACGGCTCCAAAACCACTATGACCCGAGGCATTCTCTGGAGGATGAGATATTGCTGCGTACCTAACAAGTCTCTCTCCAGCAGGCCCTATACATGCCACTTCAATTCCATGCCCATGTTTTTGTCGAAGTTTTTCCACCGTAGCCCCAATAGTTAGGCCCCATAAGTCTTCAGCCGGCATTATACTGGCTTCTCCATTCTTTATCCACACGTAAACTGGCTTCTCGCTTCTCCCAGTAATTACAAGCCCATCGAAATCTGCATATTTTAACTCTGATCCTGTGAACCCGCCCATTGTTGAATGCGTATACCAAGGCTTAGGATATACTCTGGGAGAAACCCCGGCGAATATTACTCTGCCAGATGTTGGTGCAGGCGTACCCGTTAGAGGGCCTGTCATCATTATCAGCGGGCTTCTCGGTTAAAACAATCAACATCCCTAGTGATATATTCCCAAGCTAATCTTGCCGCTATCCCCCTGCCACCTATGTAATCTTTCGCATACTTCATTGTGTCCATGGTTTTGATACTCTCCTCTGATAGATCAATAAGCAGGATGGTGCCTATCTACCCGTATTGCATGTTTAAATCCTCCTTTCTCGCAAGACCAGGGCTTGCGAGGGGCAAAATTCTACGCATCCAGGTCCTTCTTCACGTTGATAACACAGGTCACACTTTAAATATGTTGTTTTAGAAGGATTTTTAAAAATCACGGTGTCCTCAAATTTAAATGGGCAAGCTTCAGCGCGCGCTTTGTTACTTCATGGTTTAATTTAAACTTTTTCTTTATTTGTTTTATAGGTTTACGGATTGGAAATGGTTGACGAAAGGGCCTATTAAGCGTGGTGAGCTTTTATCAAGCGCCGCTAGGTTATAACTCTCGTGCCTCCCCTAGGCCTAAATTTGCTGCTCGCCTATATGCCTCGTATGACTCCTTGACCCAGAGCGAGTACCCCCGGGGAGGGCTTTTCGGACGTATTATTAGAATTATCTTCCTATACTCCGGAACCCTGGGCGTTACAGCGTAGAGAAGCTTTGCCTGTGTTATCGCCTCAAGAATCTTCTCCCTGTCCGTATGGAGATTCGCATGGTCCTCGACGAGCATCTGCTGCGTCGAATAAGTATGGCGGGACGATATTTAAGCGTTTTTAAAAAATTTGGAGAAAATATACTGGTCGTAAACCGGGAGGGAGAACATCATCGTGCTTGTTATCGCGATTCGAGTCGCGTTTAACCTAAATTATACTAAATATAAGAACGGTTAATTCATAAAAATGGTGACTACCACTCGATAAAAGGCTGAAGAAGCGGTTACACTCAAGCATAGCCCTAGCCTAGGGTATATTGATCATGAAGGTTTATGACGGTTAAATATCGTCATAAACATGCTCGTGAAAAAGCCCGGTAGAGAATATTGTTCCGTTTAAAAGCCGCGGTTATCTGCGTGCGCTCGAAGAAGCCCATCTTCCTAAGGTTAGTCGATGGATTCGATGAAGCGCTGCCTCACGCTGCTCAATACCCTCATAATGCTTACGACGGGTTGATTTAAAAATTGCCATGCCCACAAAAGTGCCTCTAAAGAAGTATTCTTCTTAAGGTTATTGGTGCGCTGTGCTAGAACCGTCGGCGAGCGTCACAAAACCTTTCTGAAGTCTACCAAATGCTTTTGCAGCGAGTATCCAAGCAACTATTGATACAGCACCGGTCATCGAAATTAAGAAAAGCGTGCGTGTATAGGCTTCAGCTGGCCGGGACGATGAATTAATGTTAAGCCTGCGCCCATCAGTTTCGAAATCGCATCCACAGGTAAAAGCGACCCTATTCTTCTAAACATCCTTTCGCCGGATTTTTCCAAAAGAATTTTGAAAACCCCTCCTAGGAGTATCGCTCCTATTAGGGAAGGTAGGAAGCATATCGCTATGAGCATTGGCGGAAGAGCTGATAGAAGCCAAGATGAGAATTCACGACCGCGAGACGCTATGAAAATCACGAGGTCTGAAAGAAATATGACCATCGAAAAACCGTGTCCAACCGCGTAGGGGAAAACGCCGAACGCGTATCCAAACATTTTCTCCTCTCAATAATACTTAGACAATCTCCTGATTGAGTTGAAGACGAGTATCGCACCCACGATGCATGGAACCAGAATTGGGAAAATGATGAAGCTGAAGGCAAGCCCACTCGATCCACGAATACCAAGGTTCTTCGCTTTCCCGAATGTTTCTAACACGCCTTCCCTACCCGAGTCAGGCGATGCATCCATCCTCATAAAACAGTGATCTCAAAATGCATTTAAGCTTCCACATTTTTCCTCGCGGCCCTGATTTTGGAATAAGGGACAAATATGCGGTTGAAACACTGCGGCAACGCGCTGGCTAACGGCGCTCCGAGTTATGTTGTCGCCATGGAGCCGCCCATTCCTTATGAATCTTCGGCATTGCCTTTTTAACGAAAAATTTATATTTGACCAAAAACATGAAAAAGCAGGAGAAAAATATGGAAAAAGGAGGTGATGAAAGTTAGTCACGCATGGTAACGTGACCCTCGCAGGAAAAGTTCGTAGTCTTACTCCTAGGGTTGCGGCTCGGGAGCGTCCTCCTGATATGCCGCGTAGGAGGGTTAGGAGTATTTATCGTAAGAGGGTCGTGTTGAATCGTCAGCCCGGCCAGATTTGGAAGCAGATGCGTGTTTAGATGTTTCTATGGTTCTAGGTTAGTCTTTTCCTGGCTGCTTGTTAGTTTTATTTGACGTGTTGTTTTTTGTCTTAGCCTTTTTCAAGTAATGTTTCTGTGGACTTGTTGAATCTGCTTATCATGATTCTCTTAGAGGTTTAAGGGATTCTTCTCTCGTGAGGCCTGCTTCTTTTATGGTGATGTTTACGAGGCTTGGCTTCACGTCTTTTCCGGGATGCGTGGGAACTGCTATTCTAACTTTTTTCTCGTTCATCATTATGACGTGTGATTCTTTCTCCTTATGATTTTAAAGCCGGCGCACGCTATTTGGTTCTTCCTTACTAGTAGTTATGGAACCCGGCAGTTACTCGACAACAACTAGCTTCCGCTGGCTAACCGTCAGTGTGTTGATGTTCTGGATGGCGTGCTTGCCGTGGTATCTTGATGCTTTTGATGGAAAATGAGGATCGTTCTTTCCATGCTGTTTTTATTGGGTAAAATTTGACCGAAGTTTATTAGGGGGATGCTGCTTTTCTTGCTAGAGGGTTCGATGAAGTTCGCTGTAATTGTGGAGAAGGATGAGGATGGGTATTATGTGGCCTCTGTTCCAGAGCTGCCTGGTTGTCACACTCAAGCCAAGACCCTCGATGAATTGACCGATAGAATTAGGGAAGCTATAGAGCTTTACTGGAGGCTGGGGAGATTGGGGCTGTTGAGGGTGTTGAACTTGTTGGAGTACAATTCGTAGAGGTTTCATCAAAGTGAGTTTACGGCCGTTAGCTGCCAAGGATGTTATTAAAATACTGGTTAAGATTGGGTTGGAAGAAGTTTAAGACAAACTGAAATGGCATAGCACGCGCAAAGATACTGGTACTACCTATTTCTTAGGTAATGGAGCAATTCTATGGAGGAATAGCTTTAATTAATTAGGTTCGTGGTTCGAAATCCGATTTCGTTCATGGTAATGAGTTGCTCGTGGTCAAATTTATTCTCCTTCAAAAACTTTCTGAACGCCGTATCCATCGTTAGAACCTTTATTCTCGTCCTCTTTGAAACAGCGTAGAGTATTGCATCGAAAATATCGTTCCAGCCTGATGAGATTAGGTCGTAGCCAACATTCTTTGCGTGCGCGACGGGTGTTTCTTTTGAGTGAGCATTACTACTTGGATGCGAGCGTCATTGTTAAGAGGTACGTTGAAGAGCGTGGGAGCCAGGTGGTGGACGACTTGTTTAACAGGGCAGAAAACTCATAAGAGAATCAAAGCTTGTTTTCAACACCATATTTACGTTGCTGACGCTATTCGAATAGTTTCTGCGAAACAAGTTGGTGCACGTATGCTTGTGGCGGGTGACGTGAGGCTTGCTGAGGCGAGCATGGCTGAGGTTCTGGAGACACCGTGTTTAACCTAGGCTGTTAGAGCGTGCATGCTGCAAGTTTAAAAGCGAATGGCTTCTAAGAGTTAGACAACGAGTTAGAATGGAGTCGGAGCAGACTGTTAAGGCGGGCGACTACTGGGCTGCATGTAGAGAGATCGCTAGGCTCCTGGCTTCTGAGGACCATGTGGATAGGAGGATGGTTCACAGGGTTAAGCTCATGGTTTCATCAAGGTTCAGGCTTCCAAAGGTTCCTTCTAACAGCGATATTCTTACGAGTGCTCCGGAGAGCCTTAGGGAGAGGCTTAGGAGCATTCTGATGGTTAAACCCTCTAGGAGCTCCTCGGGCGTGGTTGTTGTAGCGGCGATGACCATGCCGATGCCCTGCCCGCATGGGAGATGCTTCTACTGTCCAGGAGGCCCCTCCAGGAATACTCCTCAAAGCTATACTGGTCTTGAGCCGGCTGCGATGAGGGCTATTCAGAACGATTATGATGCTTTCAAACAGGTTTCCCAAAGGATTAGGCAGCTTGAGGCCGGTGGGCATGCTGTGCAGAAGGCTGAGCTGATAGTTATGGGCGGGACTTTTCCCGCCGCCCCCTGGGAATACCAGGAGGCTTTCGTTAAAGGTTGTTTCGACGCTTTAAACGGCGCGGCCTCATCCTCCCTGGAGGAGGCTCACAGGCTCAACGAGTCCTCGAGAGTAAGGTGCGTCGGTTTGACTGTTGAGACGAGGCCTGACTACTGTAGGGAGGAGCATGTGGATGCGATGCTTAAAATGGGTGTTACAAGGGTTGAAATAGGTGTTCAAACGCTTAGGGACGAGGTTCTGAATCTTGTTAATAGGGGGCATAGTGTCGAGGACACTGTTCACGCGTTTAGGGTTGCCAAGGATGCTGGCCTGAAGATTGTCGCACACATGATGCCTGGGCTACCGGGCCTCAGCTTTGAAGAATCTATTGAAGACTTTAAAACCCTCTTTTTCGATGAAAGGTTTAAGCCGGACATGGTTAAGATCTACCCTACTTTAGTTGTTGAGGGGACAGGGCTTTACGAGGCTTGGATTAGGGGAGAATACAGGCCGCTTGAAGACGAAGATGCTGCTCAACTGGTTGCCAGGGTTCTCGAGTTTACTCCGCCTTGGGTAAGGGTTATGAGGGTTCAGAGGGATATTCCTGCGTACGCTATTGCCGCCGGCGTTAAGAAGAGCAACCTCAGAGAGCTCGCCCACAGGATTCTTGAATCGAAAGGAGTTAGGTGCCGCTGCATAAGATGCAGAGAGGCGGGCTTCGCGAAGGCTAAGGCTAACCCTGAGAACGTTGAGCTTCTCGTGAGAAGATACGTGGCTTCAGAAGGGGTGGAGTATTTCCTCAGCTTCGAAGATGTTAAGAACGACGTGCTTCTCGCCTATCTGAGGCTTAGAGAACCCTCTGCGAAAGCTCATAGGCAGGAGGTCAAGGAGGCTTGCTCGATGATAGTTAGGGAGTTGAAGGCTCTTGGAAGAGCTCTGCCCCTTAAAGCTAGAAGCGGGGAGTCGTGGCAGCATAAGGGTCTGGGTGCGAGGCTTATGGCTGAAGCCGAGGAGCTGGCTAGAAGCCAAGGCGCTCGTAAAATGCTTGTAACCTCGGCTGTTGGAGTAAGGGAATACTACAGGAGGATTGGCTACTTTTTCGACGGCACCTATATGGTTAAGAATCTCTGAATAGCATGGCCATAAGTTTTGCGACGCTCAATATGAGCAACGATGTTCAAAAGGCTAAAGCGGGCCTCGATAATATTTTGTCGACGGGCAGCCTAAACACTTCTTCTCGTTGTAGCGTAAACATCTCCCGCAATTAACCCCGCACGGCGCATCCTCATCTGTTTTGGTTGCAACCACCTTTATTGGCAAGTATCTGGGAACCACTGGCGCCTCGCCTATTATGGCTTCTGACCGTCTAATGCCGCCCTTCCGCGCCCTCACGGAGCATCTTTCTATTATGGCGTTCAGCGTGTCAGCGTCTTCCGCCATCATGATTGTCATCAGATTGTAGGCGCCGGTCGTCATGGTTAAGAAAACCATTCTGGGACACTTGGAAAACATGTTTACAAGCTCCCGTAGACGTTTAGGAGTTTCAACCTCCGCGTTCACGATGGCGATGCGGAAACCTAAATACTCCGCGTTCAGCCCGGCTGAAACCTTAACCAGTTTTTCACAAAGCTTATCCAACCTTTTTCCCACGGCTACATGCGACAAGCCAAGCTCTTTACCCATCGCTGATAGGGGCGTCCGGCCGTCTTCCTGAAGGATCGATATGATCTTTTTATCCTCCTCGTCCAAGCTCATCTTGTTACAATATGTAACATAAAGCGTATATATGCCTTACGTTTTGCAACAATACGATGGCGATGGGCATGGAGGAGGCACCGACACAGAACCCGGGTGAGGAAAACAGTGGAGAGACCAGGGTTTCGACGGTTGGGAGTGAAACGTTTTCTTTCAGGAGGATTCTGGTTCCGTTAGACGGCTCCGAGCATTCGGTGAAAGCGTTGGAAACGGCTGTTCAAATAGCTCTAAAATTCGGCAGCAGAATCACGCTGGTGCACGTGTACCAGGTTGGCGGCTTCGCAATCTCCCCGACGCCTGTCGAAGAGTTTATTGAAGCAATCCGGAAGATGGGTGTAAGCATCTTGGAAGACGGGGAAAAAAGGGTTAAATCCGGAGGGGTTAAAGTCGAAAAGCTGCTTTTGGAAGGGCGTCCAGTCGACCAGATAATCAGAACATGCAGGGAAGGCGGGTTCGACATGATCGTAATGGGTGCAAGAGGGTTAAGCAGGGTGAGGGAGATTCTCCTAGGGAGTGTGAGCGACGGAGTGGTGAGGCACGCCTCCTGCCCCGTGCTCGTGGTGAAGTAGCCAATGGCGTTGGCTGACACTCTGCTCTTAACGGCAATCACGTATTCGATCGCGCTGGGTTTCGGCTATTTGTTGGAGAGATACTTGAGAATGCCATGGATGTTCACACTCGTTTTATTCGGCATGATCTTCTCCGCCTTCGGTTTCTTCACGCCAGTCGTAAACGACGCAGGCTTCCAGCTTCTGGCTAAACTAGGGATGCTCGCCCTCCTCTTCATGATCGGCCTAGATCTGAACCTGAAAGAGATGAGGTCCCTGGGGGCACACATCGCTGCAGGCGGTATTTTCCTCTGCCTTTTTGAAGGCACCATGCTGGCGCTCCTATTCTACTTCTGGTTTCCAGCTGACGTGAACAATTCCTTCCTTATCGCGCTGATCACAGGCATAACGTTTGGGACGATCGGCGAAGTAGTATTGTTCGCTATCCTCTCCGAATTCGGTTTGGTGAACACGAGGTTCGGCCAACTCACGCTTGGACTGGGCGTTTTCGACGACGTTATGGAGGTCGCGATGCTTGCAGTTGTAGCAAGCCTACCGGTCTTATCATCCGGAAGTGCAACGCAAAATACCGTGAACGCCACGCTGCCCATAATCTCCTATCTATTCCTTCTGCTTCTTGCAACGTTCACCATGGTGAAAATCGGAGGACGGATTAGGAGGGTCTTGGAGAATACTGTGCGTAGCCCACCCTACGTTCCGCCGTTCCTCATATTCCTAGTATTCTTTTCCTTCGCCGCCTCAGGTGCACTCGTATATGAAACCCTGGCTCCAGTGGCCTCGATAATGGGCGGCATAGTCACGCAGCAAGTGTTTCCGGAGAAGATTCTGAAGGAGAGCAGGAGGCCTATAAACTTCCTAGGCAACTTCTTCCTCTCCCCCTTCTTCTTCCTAAGCCTGGGTTCAAGCGTTTCCCTCGCCTCCATCATCGCCTTCCCCTTACTGGTCGTAATAATCTTCACGGTCTCGTTCAGCTCGAGGGTCTCAGCCTCAACCCTGTTCTTCAGCAGGCTGCTTGGTTTGAAATACGCTTTCATAATGGGGATTGGGCTCTGCACGAAGTTCAGTACGAGCATCATAGCGGAGACGCTTCTGCTAAACTCCGGAGCCATATCTACACGGCTGTTTTCAGCGATGATAGCTACCTACATGATTATGAAGCCGGTGGTGGCGGGGGCATACTCCTGGGGTCTATCTACTGCGAAGGATGGAATCGCCAAGCTGTTCTCCATCGAGGGTAAGCCCTCTTCAGGTGATTTTGAAAATGCGTGAGGCAGACCTGGTAGCGGGCACCGTGGAAGCATGGCTCGGCAACCCGGTCTCCAGGGTTCTTCTAAGATGGGTTTCAAGGAGAACTGAAAAAGGCAGTAAGCTAGAGTCAGCCTTAAAGAAATACGTGGGTGAGCAGGAGCGACTGAGCTTTCAAGAAAAGCTAGCTTATCTGCTTGTTAAGCTGGCTATCGAAAAAGGATCTGAGTCCTTCGGCATCTCCAGGGAGCAGATGAAAACATCCCTAAGGGATCCTTTAATAAGGAGGAGTATTGTAAACGTTCTTGAAGGCATAGGTTACTTTGGCGTGGAAAGGCCCCAAACCACAGGAGCCCCATTTCTCGTAGTGTGGAATTTCACTAAACAATGCAACTTGAGATGTAAACACTGCTACGAAAACGCTGGGCCGAAGCCTGCACCCGATGAATTAACAACCGAGGAAGCCAAAAAAGCCATAGACGAGTTTGCAAACGCGGGAGTAGTGGCCTTAGCTTTTTCCGGAGGTGAACCGCTAGTTAGAAGGGACTTCTTTGAGGTTGCTAAGTATGCTGTCGAAAAGGGTTTCTACGTTTCAGTCGCATCCAACGGGACACTAATAACTGAAAAAGTTGCGCGAAAAATGAAGGAGATAGGGATCCAATACGTTGAGGTTTCCTTAGACGGGTTTGAGAAGACTCACGACGAGTTCAGAGGAGTGCAGGGGGCTTGGAAACGGACTGTAGAAGGGATCAAAGAATGCGTTAAGGCTGGCCTATATACGTGCGTAGCTACGACCGCAACACACTATAATTTGAAAGAGATGCCAAAGCTTATAGATTTTGCCGAAAAGGATCTTCATGTACAACGTTTCATAGTTTTCAACTTCATACCTGTGAGTAGAGGGAAAGAAATAGTCGAACAGGATCTAACCCCGAAAGAAAGGGAAGAACTTCTTGACTTCCTGTATTCAAAACTTGTTAGCTCAAAGGGGCTGGAAACACTTTCCACCGCACCCCAATATGCAGTAACCTCCTATAAGTTTGCCTTCGGCCCGTTGATCGCCACGCACTTCACGAATAAAGGAGCCATGGAGGCGCTTAGAGGTAAGACCCGCTCCCTGGCGCAATTCATCGGAGGCTGCGGAGCTGGCCGTCTTTACTGCGGTATGGAGCCGAACGGAGACATTGAACCATGCGTTTTCATCCCGATAAAAGTCGGAAACATTCGAAAGCAGAGCCTTGTCGAAATCTGGAGAGAATCCCCGATCCTGAAACAGATAAGAAACAGGGACCTTTTCAAGGGATGTGGAGAATGCGAGTATAAATACGTTTGCGGTGGATGCAGAGCAAGAGCCTACGCCTACTTCAATGATTTGCAAGGTCCAGACCCTGGGTGCAGCATAAACCAGAAATACTGGGAGGAGGTGAATAGCTTGAAAACTGTTAGTCAAGCCGAGGCTGATGAACCTCAAACCATGGATGAGGCCCCGAAAAAGCTGATAAGTGTTCCGCAATCTTGAAGAATAAAGGTGCGTAGGGTTGGAAACGCCTGAGATCGGGCTTGTCGTGTGCAACAGCGGGGCTTCAAACACTGGGCAACTGACAGGGTTGGCTGCGCTTAAAGTTGTTGAAAAGCTGGGAAGCGATAAAGTCGGGATATGCTCGCTGCCCGCGTTAGCCAACAAGATTCCAAGGCAAGTCATGCTCGTCAGGAAGATTGGGCGCCTCATCGTTGTCGACGGCTGCCGCAACGAGTGTTCAAGAAGAATACTTGATAACTTGGGGATCAAATATGAAAAGTACCTGAATCTGGAGTATGATCTTGGAATTAAAAAACTGGGGCCATTCACCACTATGAATTATTCCGGAGATGATGTTGAAAAGGTTTCTTCAGCCATAGTACAGAAGATACGGGAAACATAGTTACCGAATCTTCTCCATTATCATTTTTGTTGGGGAAGCATCTTTTACATCCTTATAATTCAACCACGATTAACAGTTACGCTTTTAAACCATTCCAACGTTAGTCTTAGGGGTAATTGGGCAAGGGCAGGGTTCTGATTAGGGGTTCGAGGGTTCAGGATGTTGGCTACAGGCTTTTCCTATTAAACTTGGCGAGCGAGTCAAACCTTACTGGGTTCCAGGCTAGGAACGTTGATACGGATTGCGTCGAGGCCCTGTACGAGGGTGGTGAGGAGGAAACTAAAATGTTTGTGGAGAAGGTCAGGGAATTAGCGCCGAAGGAGCAGAGGTCTCCGGCATGAAGTTCGAGGGATACGAGAGACCGGTAAAAAACATAGAGGTTTTTCGAAGCGAGTTTACAACGATCCAGCTTGGAAAAATAGTTGAAATAGGTTTAGGGATGCTTGGCAGGCAGGACCAGATGCTCGGTAAGCAGGAGGGAATGCTGGGGAAGCAAGATATAATGCTGGAGAAGCAGGATGGAATGCTGAGGAAGATGGATCAGATGCTTGAGAAGCAAGATTTAATGTTGGGAAAGCAGGATGTTGTGATTGAAAAAATAGACAACCTTGGGGTGAAAATAGATAACTTGGGTACGAAGATTGATGGCCTTAGAGAAGACCTAAAATCCATGCTTGATAGAAGGCTAGCCGCACTGGAGAAAGACGTAGCGCCAATAAAGAGCAGACTTGGAATCGTCTAAACCGTAGGCGTCTTTATGCAGTCTTCTTGTTCGACACGCTAAAAATACGTAAAAATTTGCTTAGACTTTAAGGTTAAAATACCTCCATAAGCATTCTAGCCCAGGTTGAGCCCTCTGAAAGTAGGCCTGGAGTTTCACCAGCGTCTCGCATTCCACAAGCTTTTCTGCAGCTGCCCCTCCACATCCCCTGGAGAGGCCTCGGGGAAAGTATTGAGGAGGCTTAGGTCTTCCGCGAGCGAGCTGGGTGAGCTAGACCCTGCCGCGCTTGCTGAAGCATCTAGAAGCAGGTTGTTCACTTACCATGTTGACGACTCGTTCAACTGTCTAGTTGAGCTGGACGAGGAGCCTCCCCACCTTATCGACGATGAGATTCTCGACGCAGCCCTAGAGATGGCTCTCTACTTCAACATGACTGTCGTCGACGAGGCTAGGGTGATGAGGAAGACGGTGATAGACGGCAGCAATACTTCAGGCTTCCAGAGAACGCTCTTAGTGGCGCTGGGGAGCGATGATTCCATCGTCGAGACTAGCGAGGGCCCGGTTAGGCTGAAAAGCCTCTGCCTAGAGGAGGAGTCGGCCTTCATAGTTGAAAGCGGCAGGGAGGCCGCTGAGTACAGGCTTGACAGGCTTGGAATACCGCTTGTCGAGATAGCTACTGAACCCGATATTAAGAGTCCCTCGCAGGCCCTTGAGACCGCTGAGGAGGTTGGGCTAGCCTTAAGGATGACCGGGAAGGTTATGAGGGGGCTCGGCACCATAAGGCAGGACCTGAACATAAGTGTCGAGGGAGGTGCCAGGCAGGAGATTAAGGGCGTGCAGAATCTCAAGCTGATTCCGGAGATAGTTGAGAGGGAGGCTTTGAGGCAGAACAACCTGCTTAGGCTCAGAGACCTTTTAAGGGCCAGGTGCTCCCCGGACAGCCTTACTTATGATCCTGTAGACCTGACGAGCGTCTTCAAGGAAACCCGTTCCAAACTCATATTGAAAGCGCTTTCAAAGGGCGATGTTGTCTACGGTTTGAAAGCACCGGGTTTCAAGGGGCTGCTCGGGATGGAGCTTCAGCCCGGTAGGAGGTTCGGAACCGAGCTTGCTGACTACGCTAGGGTTTGGGGAGGATTGCAGGGTATCATTCATACGGATGAGCTCCCGGGTTACGGGATATCTGAGAGTGAGGTTATCGAAACATGCAGGGCGCTTGATCTTTCCGGTGATGACGCTGGTGTAATCGTAGTCGGGGAGCCGGCGAGGGTTGAAGCTGCTCTCAAGGCTGTTTACAGCAGGCTTCTCAAGGCTTTCGACGGCGTCCCCTCCGAAACTAGAAGGGCTCTTGAAGACGGTAACACTGACTATCTTCGGCCTCTCCCCGGGTCTGCTAGAATGTATCCTGAGACAGATATTCCGCCGATCCCTGTTTCCAGGGAGAGGCTTGAAAAGATAAGGATGATGCTTCCGAAGAGGCCTCGGGAGAAGATTAGGGAGCTTGAGGCGATCGGTTTAAACAGCCACATGGCGCAGCAGCTGGTCAGATCCCATTATCTTTTCGTCTTCGAGAAATCCATCCGGGCCTCGGGGCTCCCGCCTGTAGCCATAGCCTCGTTCCTGCTAAACACACTGCCGTACGTCAGGAGGGAGGGCGGGAGAGAATTCAGCGACGAGGAGCTTATCACCGTGCTCAGAACCTTTCCGAGCGACCTGCCTAGGGAAATGATTCAGGAGGCCCTGACGCTTTTCGCCGACAAGAACATGAGCCTAGGGGAGGTTTACGAGGAGCTGAGACGCAGGAGGGTCGGGGAGGAGGATTTAAGGGCTGAGGCTAAACGCCTCGTTGAGGAAAACATTTCATACGTTAAGGAGAAGGGTGTTGACTCGGTTAAACTGTTAATGGGCAGGATGATGGAGAAATTCAGGGGGGTTGCAGAGGGTTCAACGATCTACAGGGTTCTGATGGAGGAGGTTAAGAGGAGGCTAGAGTAAAAATGCCTTATTCTGAAGAGGTTGAGAAAACGCTTTCCGAGAAGGGTGTTAAGCCGGGTGACAGGATTATGCTTAAACGGGGCAAGCTCATCGTGGAGGGCATTCTCCTTCCCCGGGAGGAGGTGGACTTTGGAGACGGGAGTGTTCTCGTCATAAAGCTTGACAACGGTTACAACGTTGGGTTCAGGCTTGACGGCGGTGAGATAGTTAAGCTTGAAGGATCGGTTGAACTCGGAAGGTTTAAGGCTTTGGAGAAGGTTGAGCAAGACAAGACGCTTCCACCGGTTTCAATATTTTCCACAGGAGGAACCATAAGTGCTAGAATAGACTACTATACTGGGGGGGTCTCAATGCTTTTCACGCCTGAAGAAGTATTCTACAATGTTCCGGAGGTTTTGAAAACAGCCTACTTGAGAAGGGTTGAAAGACTATTCAGCCTAGCTTCGGAAGACATGACTTACAGGGAATGGTCCACCATTGCTAGGAGGGCTGCTGAAAGCCTGGCTGAGGGTGACGCTGGAGTCCTAATTCTACACGGGACCGACACGATGCACTACACTTCAGCAGCCCTCTCCTTCATGCTTAGGGGTTTGAACGCTCCAGTCGTGCTCATAGGTTCGCAGAGATCCAGCGACAGGGGTTCTAGGGACTCTGACATGAACATAATCTGCGGGCTTCACGCAGCCACCAGGATGAACCTAGGGGAGGTGGTTGTATGTATGCACGCCGAATCAGGGGATACTTTCAACAACGTGATAAGAGGTACGAGGGTGAGAAAAATGCACTCTACGAGGAGGGACGCTTTCAAACCGGTGAACTCGCCGCCATTGGCCCGTGTCTGGCCGGATGGACGGGTGGAAATGGTTGAGAAAGAGTTCAGGCCCAGGGGCACGGAGCCTCCCACTGTCGACGACGCTTTCGAACCTAAGACTGCGCTGGTTAAAGCGTATCCCGGCTCAGACCCTGAGATTATTGATTTCCTGGTGGATAAGGGTTACAGGGGTATTGTGATAGAGGGAACAGGAATGGGCCATGTTCCAACAGAACCGTTGGATGGAAGACTCTCCTGGGTTGGGAGCGTGAGAAGAGGGTTGGAGGAGGGCGTGGTTATAGCTATGGCTTCTCAATGCGTGTTCGGCAGGGTTGACCCCTACGTTTACAGGAATGCAAGGATAATGATGAAGCTGGGCGTGGTTTACTGTGAAGACATGCTGAGCGAAGTAGCATATGTTAAGCTAGGGTGGCTCCTAGGACATGGTTTCGACAATGAGACCGTTAAGAAGCTGATGCTGCACAATTTCGCAGGGGAAATCTCCAAGAGATCCCTCTTCTCCACCTACAGGCTCTAATCCTTCTTCACTTTCCTTACAGTAAGAGTCTTTTTCTCCGACAGGACTCTGTACTCCCCGCTTAGTTTCTTCTTGCTCAGAAACCATCTTACTGCTTTCCTCAGCCTCGTGTTCGAAACGTTTTCCACCACTATCTTCCCAGAGCTCTCCTCAACCTTAACAGACAGCTTTCTCCTGAGAAATTCTGCCAACTCCCTGAGAGCCTCTCCCGGAAGCTTTGAAGCGTCTAGCTCAGCCATAGTTAAGCGTTGACAAGGCTTGTTTAAATGGTTTACTGTAGCCTACTTTCCGTCAAGGCCAAAGCCTGCTAACCAGGCTGGTGAAACCCTGGTTCCCAACTAGAGCAGCCATGTAGAAACCCATTAAACCCATTTCGATCCAGGCTTTAGCAAGTATTGGCGTGAGGAGTGTCACCAGAAAGCCTGCAGCAGCCGGAGGGGCGAAAAGAGGAATAACAACTATGAAGAAGAACACTGTGAAAAGACACTCCGGAACATATCCGAGGAGCGTGGAGAAAATCGTCAACAAGCCTCTTCTACTCTTCTCCATGATCCTGAGGCTCCTGCTGATCAGGCCAACAGTCAAGCCTGTAAGCATCTTGCCAACTACGAAACCCGGCAGGAACAACCATGTTAATCCACTCGCCGAGCCGAAGTACAACCCGCTTCCAAGCCCTGCGATAACCCCGACGGCTGAGCCCGCCAACGGGCCTCCGAAGAAGCCAGCTATCAGCGTCCCCATGTGAGACAGGTCGAGAGCAACCTGGCCCCAGTTCAGAACGGTTACTGAAGCGAGAAACAGAATGTTGCTCAACGCTCCCATCATGCCTATGAAAGCTACTTTCCTAGCACTGTTGAAAGCAACTGGACCTTTGACGGTTTCAATCCTTCTCCCGCTCATCCAAGTTCAAACATAAAATCACTACTATATAAGTTTAGTGACGGTGGTAATTTTTGTGACACATCGTTATAGTGTTTTTTCTGCTGCGTACTTCATGCTTAGCAGGATGAGAATATGCTGCTATTCGAAAAACTTATTTAAAACCTTAACCCTTATTAACCCAGCTATGGGTAAGCATGTTTGGCTTGTCTTAACCCTGGCCTTATTCTCAACCCTCTTCCTAAGTCCTCTGAGGTCTTACGCCTCCCCCTTTGAGCTTTCCTACGACGATGGCCATGCTGAATACGGTTGGAGTGATTTTTATCCCTACGCTGCAGCCGTCAGGTTCACACCTCCCTCAGATAGCTGGAGAATAACAGAAATCAGGCTTCACGCAACCTGCATTCTTAGGGGCCCTGCCCCAGTTTTCTACGTTCAAATCTGGGATAGTGGTTTAAACGCTAAATACTGGTCCGCGTTCCTCCTCGGCGAGGTCTTCGCGAATAACACGCTGGACTGGTACACCATTAAGCTTCCCAACGTCGTTGTAACCGGGGTTTTCTACGTTGTCATCGTGCCAATGTTCACTCTCGACGGCGCCCAGCTCTGGATAAGCGTTGACACCGACCATCCTTTCTCCAACAACAGTTTCATCGTGAACGTTGACGAGCACACCATATTCGCCTCTCTAAACGCCTCTAGCAAAAGGCCTGGCGACTTCATGGTTAGGGTCGTGGGGGAGCCTGCTCCAACCCCTCCAGAGCTCAGGCTCGTCTCAATAGAGGTTGGTGAAGAGGAAACAATTCTGGCTTTCAACTATCCGGGTGAAACAGTGGGCTTCGGAGCTAGGCTTTTTAAGAGCGATGGAAGCTTAACCGAGGAGAACGTCACCAGGGTCGGCGAGAAACTCATCGTAAGGGTTAGGGGCC
>JAFNIQ010000089.1 GCA_017601395.1 Candidatus Brockarchaeota archaeon | reverse complement strand
ACCCGCATGTGGCGGAGGCGTTTGGACACAACCAGCTCCTGTTCCTGGCTGACAAGGCGGTTAAGGCTGAGGCTAAGCAGGCTAGACCAATGCTCAGGGGAGTTGTGGAACTGGAGATAGGGCCGCTGGCGAGGACTGACAGAATGTTCAACATAGCCCGGAGGTTTAGAGATATAAGGGCGGAGTACGAGGGCATGAGGGAGGCTGGGGGAGGAGAGGAGTGAGGCTGAGGGAGGAGCAGCTTTTCGACGACATTGACGGAAGGTTCAAGGCCAGGGTTAGGACGCACGGAACCTCCTTCCTGAAGACATCCATAAGGGGCACGGAGGTTACGCTTAGAAGCTCGACCGCGACGCTTGAAACAAGGTTCGACATGCTTGTTCTCGACAAGCTTCACTCACCCTCCTTCGTAGGGATTGAGCGGCCGACCGCGTCAAACCCCAAGACGTTCCTGATCTACGAGGTTATAGGGGTTAGGGCGACGCACCTGCAGGAGCTTGGCGTAAGAGTATCCATGCCAGGGGTGCTTAGGGAAGAGTTCCTACAGACGATTGAGAAAGACTGGGAGAAGGCTAGGGAGAACTGGATAGACGTTGTCGCAGCACCCACAGGCTACCTGGCCAGGGTTGTCAACGGCATTGTGGAGTTTGAGAAGACGACAATAAGCCCGCTCACAGGTAAGCAGGCGCACCTCCTTTCGAAAGAGGCTGTGGAAGCATTCGTATGCGTCGAAAACGGGGCGGAGGTGGGGAGGCTAATGGGGCTGAACGTGCCTGTGACCGCTAAGATAGACGCCATGATAAGGTACCATACTGGAGTGTTCGGTTTCACCGGAACAGGCAAGTCGAACCTGACCTCGACGCTGGTTAGGAAGGCTGTTGAAACAGTTGAAGGCCTGCGCGTAGTCGTCTTCGACGTCGCGGGAGAGTACGTTGTAAACCTGCTGGACCTTCTGGAAGACGGCTTGGTCTACACGACGGAGAGAGGGGCTGTTGAAAACGTTGAGGAATTCGTGAGGTCTCAGACAATTCCTGAGTCGCTCGAGGAAGAATTGGGGGCGGAGAGGATAGAGAAGGCTTTAAGAACGCTTCACGAGAACGGAAGGGTCCGCCGGCTGGTTTTAACTGAGCCGAGCAGGATGAAAGTATTGGTGGAGGATGTTTTGAACTTTCTAGGCTCGATCGTAAGCTCGGAAAGACCTGGAGCGATCGCGGCGAAAATAGCCCTTGAGAGGCTGGTGAGCTTCATTGAGGAGAACGGCATCAGGGAGACGGATAGGCTGCTCGACGTGGCTGCTGACCCTAGGAGGGCCGAGGCTTTTCGAAGCATTCTCAAGGAGTTCGGAGGAGAGTTGCATGGAATGTCGTCCGAGGCGAAGACTGTGAACACGATTCTAAGGGTCTTGGAGAACCCTCGAGAGATAACGAGCGTCAGGAGAGAGGCTGCGGTGAACCCTGAGCGGCTGGCTGAGCTCACCCTGGGCGAGGAGGCTCCATGCCTAACCATAGTCTATGCTCCAGACCTGGTTGAGGCGAGGAAGGCGGTGTCACGATACGTGGACCGCCTGCTCGAGTTGAAGAAGAAAGGCTTCTCCCGCGTCAACGTTTTAACTGTGCTCGACGAAGCCCAGGAATTCGTCCCAGACAAGGCGAGAAAAGAGGATGCTACGGAGCAGTCTAACACGGCTGTTGAAACCCTTCTGAGGCAGGGCAGGAAGTACAGGGCGGGCTGCTGGCTGAGCACGCAGAGAGTCGCCCACCTTAACGTTAACGCTCTGCAGCAGCTGCACACGTATTTCACGAGCACGCTTCCAAGGTCCTACGACAGGATGGTTATAGCGGATGCCTACTCGCTTGACTACGAGGTTGTTAACAGGGTTGCTGAGCTCGACACCGGGGAATGGATGTTCGTCTCATATAAGGCGACGAAAAGGAGAAACGTCCCGGTTTTCATAAGCACGCCTAACAACGAGCAGAAAATCGTCGAGCACATTAAGAAGCTTACGCCATAATTCCTCTCCAACTTTGCGAGGCGCCCTGCAGCACATTTTTTAAGCATTTTCAAACAGCTGGAAAAACATGCGGAGAAGATGCGGAGGAGAATCGCCATGCCTAAGGATGTTCATCCGGTACGTCATCCCTTTCTATGGATCTATTGCGTCCCCGCATGTTTAAGGAACTTTGAAGCATCAAGGAGTTCTAGAAGGTTATGGTGCGCGTGCTGCGCTAGCCATGTAAGATTTTTCGTTTTCAATATCATAGGAGTAGCGCGCCTTGACTATTTTGCTCAGTTAACAGGTTTCAGTAATGTTCCGGAAAGAAGGCTTAAGTACGTTACTGGTCACTATCAGTAAAGCGGTGTGAAACACATGACTGTTAAAATAACCGTGATAGGCGCAGGCAGCCTTGTTTTCACCCCCAATATTCTTGCAGACATTGCTAAGTCAAGTGTTCTAGCCGGCTCTGAAGTCTGCCTTATGGATATTGATGAGGAGAGACTGGGTTTGATGGCTAAGCTTGCTGATAGAATAGTGCGTGAAAAGAAGACGGATATTGCCGTTGACACGACCACGGATAGGGTTGAAGCCTTGAGAAACGCTGACTACGTGATTATCTCAATATCTGTGGGCACTGATGTTGAAAGGCTCGACGTTGAAATACCGGTGAAGCACGGTTTATACACGCCTGTCGGTGATACTACTGGGCCGCAGGGTTTTGCAAGAGCGCTTAGACACATCCCGGTTATGGTGGATATCGCTAAGGATGTTGAAAAAATATGTCCGAGTGCTTACGTGCTTAACGTGACGAACCCGATGACCGCGCTGTGCACTGCTATGCTTAAGGCTTCAAGGATAAACCTCATCGGGCTTTGCGGTGGAATATATTCGGCGAAAAGCTTCATCGCCAGGTTTCTAAACGTGGATCCTGAGGCTGTAAGCTTGATTGCGGGCGGGATAAACCACTTCACATGGATAAAAGAGATATTTGTAAGGGGCGAGAAGGCCTATCCCAGGTTTAGAGAAGCCTGGGAGAACGCTAAGAAGAAATATGGTAAAACTGAGATGCTTGAAAAATTCAGAGGCCACTACGTATCCCTGCTCCTATATGATAAGCTTGGGCTCCTCCCCTCCCCGTCCGACTCCCACATAGCTGAATTCCTACCCTTCTTTATAAGAGAGGAAAGGGCGTACGGTGCCTCCTATGGTTTAACACTCTACCCGGAGGGGACAATATATGATCCTAAGTGGCGCGAGGAAGCCTGGTCGCAGCTGGTTAAGTGGGCGGTCGGCGGGGCTCCGTTGGACGAGCTGTTTGCGAGAACGTTCACGGAGGAAACGCTTGTAATCAGGGTGCTTGAAAGCCTAGCCTCTAACCGCGACGATTTCTACGAGGCGGTGAACATCCCGAACATGGGGTCTATCCCGGGTATTCCGGGCGACGCTGTGGTCGAGGTTCCCGGGGTTGTAGGCAATATTGGGGTTAAGCCTGTTCAAGTCGGCCCGCTTCCGGAAGCGATTACAATGTTTCTGAGACAGCAGCTTACGCACGTAGGTTTAACTGTTGACGCAGCTTTAACCGGGGACCGTGGGCTTGCGCTGCAAGCATTGTTAACGCATCCTTCAACACCGACTTTAGAGGCCGCTGAAAACATTCTTGACGACCTAATACGTTACGAGGCTAAGTATCTTCCACAGTTTAAAGGTTAACAGCCTACAGGGTAGTCCGCCAGACGCCTCCAAGCCTCCAACACCGCCTCTATGCTCTCCCAAGGAGTGTCTGGAAATATTTGGTCTATCGCCGACAATATGAATCCTCCCCCGGGCGCGAGTATTCCAATAGCTTCCGCCACCGCCTTCTCGATTTCCCCTCTGGACCATTGTGTCAGCGTGACTGACGAGTTTAAGCCTCCCCATATGCATATCCTGTCTCCGATCTGCTTCTTAACCTCCTGCAGCTTCGCCCCGCCTTGAACAGGGTCAACACCGTAGAGAACATCCACCCCGGCTTCTTTAAAGAAACCTAGAAGAGGCATTATGCCCGTGGACATTATGTAGCAAAACTTGAGCCCATGTTTATGAACGTAGTCAGCCAGCCTTTTAACATAGGGCAGAATAAACCTGCTGTAGAGTCTCGGCGGCCAGAAATCAGCGTTCTCATACCATCCGCGGTGAACCACGAGGTCCACCGCACCCGTCTCTACGGCCAGCCGTATATACCTCATGTCCCATTCAAATATCACGTCCAGTATTCTCTGAATGAACTCCGGCTTCAAATAGGCGGCTTTAACGGTGTTTTCAAGGCCGCAGAGCCAGTGCAGCGCGTCTGCGCCGACGACTCCGCCCTCAACCCCCTTCTCAGAGGTCATGCCGGCTTCAACCAGGACACCGTGCTTATCTGCGAAGCTTTTAACCCTGTCGGCTTCCTGAAGGAAGGCTTCGAGCTCCCTGTCTGAAGGCTCCGCAAGAAGGCTGGAGAGAGCGTCTAAATCCTCCTCTTTCTCAACGAGAAACTTTACGGAGCGGGCTCTCGGGACAACGAAATCCGTGAAGAGAGGAATATCGTCGCCATGCGGCCAATCAGGCGTTTGACGCACAACACGCTTGAGAACACCCTTGGCAGTATGATACTCTTTCACGATGAGCGGGTATTTTTCTCCAGCCGGGTGAATCTTGCTAACCCTGGTTTCAACCTCGGGGTTGAGTGAAACAGGCACTTTCAAAGTAACGGTGTCATCCATCCCCAGCTTCAACAGTTTGAGGACGCGTTCAAACTCGCTGCGCCAACAGTCGCTCTCATCCACCAAGTAGGGCCGCTCCCACCATTTGAAGCATAATGGAACATGGTCGGGCTCCTTCAGGCTCATAGCCGTTAAGAGGCGCTCCCTCGAACTCAACTCCACCCTCAACTTAAATACTTCAACAAGAGTTAGAAAGACTCTTTAAAACTTTAAACAAAACTCTAGAGTTTATATTTGAACTGCAAGCTAAGGGGGTTGACGCATGCTAATCTTAGAATTAGGCAGATATTCTTAAGGAAAGTAAACCGGCCTTTAATCCTTCTTGAGCGGAGTAACCACTACCTTCAGCATTCATCGTGATTAACAACAATATGCATATTTCTAACGAGTTCATCAAGGCTCAGCCTATGCGAAATCATTTTCTCAAAGGGGAATTGGCCTGAATATTTTTTCATCAGCCTGATGACTCTCCCCCGCCTATTTCCGCGCGCTTCCTCAGCGAGAAGATCGTCGGGAATAGCTTTTCCAAGATAGTTTTCAAGCCTGCTCGCGAAATCCTCGTCTGAGTATTCTTGCCAACATCGAAGTGTACTCGCCGGCTCAGAAGCTTGTTCCAACGATTCAGACGAAATGCTTCCGTGTAGGCGACGAGCTTAGGAGAGAACTCCTCAAGATTAGAGACGAGGCTTTTGAAATAGTCGCTAACGCTAGGGATCTTGGCAGGCCTGCTGTCTGCCCTGATTACTTTCCCTACTACCCCGTCTGCACAGGCCAGTTTAAACGACTCGGTAGTCGTCTCATGTTTCAGGTTTAATTCCTTTATGTTCATGCCTCTTAGAACGTCCCTTAAGCTAGGATTTTTCTAGAAATAAAAAATCTGCGTTGATGCATATGCTTAAAAAGCCTCCTTGAAGCAATTATTTTGGAAGAATTGGCTAAGAAGAGGGTGGTGATAAAGGGGGAAAAAGTTCAGGATGTTGGGTACAGGCTTTTCCTCCTGGAGGCCGCCGAGTCCATTGGTTTGAAAGGCTTCCATGCTAGAAATGTAGGGAACGATGTAGAGTTTCTGGTGGAGGGCGATGAAAATAAGGTTGCGGATTTCGCGGGCTTCGCAAAGACTAACTATCCGGAGCTGGCTAAGGTTAAGGAAGTCGTTATAGAGGATTACGATGGAAACGTTATGTCCATAGAGGGCTTCTACAGGAGCTTCAGCGCAGGCCAGCTGGTGAAGATAGTGAACTTAGGGGTAAACATGGTGGGCAAGCAGGACTCGATGTTGCAAAAACAGGATACTATGCTAGGGAAGATGGATATGATGTTGCAAAAACAGGATGTTCTGATAGGCGAGGTTAGAAGCCTGAGGCAGGATCTCAAGGCCTACGTGGACGAGAGGTTTCGCAGGCTAGAGGCGGAAATAGCCAGCATAAAGGAGAAAATCGGAATAGCGTAGGCTGTTGAGAAGGCTTGTAATCGATAACAAGGAGTTTTCATAGGTGTAAAAGGCGATCGTGCTGTAGTGAGGAAGGGAGGAGAGAAGATTATTGAAATCGCTGCTGGAAAACACTTCTCAGGTCCTAATAGCCTCAAGAAGAGTATCCGTGTCCTCAGCATTCCTAAGATTGATGCTTAAACATAAGGTCGATTTCGTAATACCATCCGGCTTCGGAAACTCACGGGTAGACCCACCGGTAGAAAGGAAAGGGTAATAGAGCTTAGGAAAAACATGCTCGAGTTCAGGACGATGAGAGGGACAGGCATTTAGCTAAGCAGTTTGATAAAGATAAACTAATGAATCGGTCTAACCTATTGAATCTCTTCAAGAACCGGAGATGTACAAAGCCGGAAATAGCTTTTAAATTAGAAGATGCATCGTAGCGCGTGCTAGTCCTAGAATTCGTAAACCTTATTGGAGAAAATAGATGCATATCTACCGCTAGACA
>JAFNIQ010000088.1 GCA_017601395.1 Candidatus Brockarchaeota archaeon | reverse complement strand
TTTGCATGTAATAAACGATGTTGATTTAAAAACTATTGGATTAGCAGCTAGAGAATATGTGGAGAAAAACCACTCTGAAAAGACATACGGTTTAAGGTTAGAAAGAATCTATTATGAACTGATTGCTCATTATAAAAACATGAATCAGTGAATTACACGTCCATATTTATTTTGAAAACACTGTCTGCAATAAAAGGTAACGCTTCCTTAACCTCAGCCATTTCAATGATTAGAGGGAACTTTCTCAAAGAACTTTCCCCGCTAATAATGTTTCTGTCAAGTTCAAGCTTTAATTTTACACTGGCTCTCATCGACCACCAATTATAGCAGTCAAACCCATTTGTTACCCAGAAGCCCCTAACCCTAGCCTCATTTAAACACCAGAGGAAAAGCTCATAAACCTGCTGGAACGACTCTCTGTTTAAATAAGTATTATGGAAGTTTACAGCAAAGCAGCCATGATATTTGTTAACAGTATCCATCAACCTGAGCATGACTGATTGACAATCATTATACGCATAATGCCTGTGTAAGGATGCCCAGTCCATAAACGCCATAGGTATCTCCAAGATGTTTAATCTTCTTTTAAGCCGCAGATCTATGGGACGATAAGGATGGCAGAGTTGAGATTTAAACCCAAAATACTTATTATTGCTAAAGGTCGAATCGTATTTCAGACCTGCTTCCTCCTCAAGCCTCCAAGTTAAGCCCGGCTTGAACTTCAACCTGTGATATCTCACACCATAGATCTCTGAGCCGGTTGCTTCCTGAAGACTTGTGAGCTCCCCCTTCAACATGTCAAGCACCTCGTGTGAATCCCTTGCAGCGTGCAAACCTATTTCGAAGCCTTTTTCCTTCAACGACTCTTGGACTCTACGCGCTTTTTCTAAATCGTCGTAATTGGTTTTGAGGAAGAAGGTTGATTTAAACCCCCTGGATTTCTCAATTTCGATTATCTCAGGTATGTTGTAGCCGTAATCTTCTCTTAGAAACAGATGCTTGAACACCAGTTTCAAAAACTTAGGAAAGGAGTTGTGCCTGTAAACGACTTTATGGAAAGGTGAGTAGGACAGCCAGTCAACGTCATGCGTCAGAACGACACATGCCTTCGAGAAGTTTGGCCAATACCATTTCCTCACTAATGGTAAACCCTCTGCCAAGTAAAGGTTTCTGAGGTGTGCGAGCAGCCTATCCTCCAGCTCGTTAATCCTCAAGTCGAAGCAATCCCTATCCTCCACAGAGGAAGAGCCGGAGAGCGTGTTCAAAACCTCGTCCATCGGCAAAACGTCTTCAGCCACCAAGAGGCTCTTGCTGAACGAGGCTTCACGCGGCTTGGTTGAGGATATTAGCAGTGGGAAGTCTCCCTCACCAGCCTCCCTGTACACGATGCCCAAATGGTCTAGAATCTCCATCAACACTTCATCCATTAAAGCATCCGTGCGCACAAGCCCCAGCTCCAGCCTAGTGGTCTCCGCCAATTACCCTCAACCTCCTCTTCTCTTAAACGAGAACAGCAATAAACCGTGCATATGGCCAGTCGCCGAAAACAGGTAGGTGATGATGGTGAAGACAGGATAGAGGAATACGTATTGCTTCCTGTCAACCCTGCTCCAAACCAGCCTCGCCACCCTTATGATGCTAAGTGCGACGAAGACGGTGAGACAGGCCAGCATGAAAACTAACATAGGCAAACATAGAATGGAAAGAATAAGGAGAAAAATGATGAGCCAGAACGGGAGTAGTTCAAACGTCAGCTTACGCCACTCACCGTGCTTCGCTACGAATAGGATTCGCCTTATACCGCCTAGGTAAGTCTTCTTCAAGTGGGCCCAGAGGCTTGAAGGCCTCCTGTGAAGCCAGTTTAAACCGGTGACTAAACCAGCATTGTAGCCGGCAGCGGTCACCCTTATGAACAAGTCCTTGTCCTCAGCCTGCTCTAAAAACTCGTCGAAGCCCCCGGCCTTCTCTAAAGCTTCCCTTCTGTAGACCCAGGCCCAGGAAGGCTTGAAACCTCCCTTCTCCACGTTGACTTGCTGGAGTTTGCTGTAGACCTGCATGCAGCCGGCCAAGAAGCCTTTTCCCGTAGTTAGGGACGACCCGGTGAGACACACGCAGCCCATCCGAGGGTCTGACTCCAGTTTTGAAACAGCCTTCTCCAAATAGTCTCTGAAATAAATGTCGTCAGCGTCAGCGAAGAAAACTATTTCCCCGCTTGAACTCCTCCACCCAACGTTTCTCGCTTTCGACCTGCCCATGTGCGGCACCGAGACCACTTTGAAAAAACCCCTGTGGGAGGCTTCGAGACGCTCTAAAACCTGTTTCGTACCGTCTTTCGAACCCTCGTCGTACACAATTATTATCTCCTTGTTCGGATAGCTCTGAGCCATGAGGGATTTTAGACACTCCTCGATCGTGTCAGCATTATTATATGTTATGACTACTATTGATGCGAGAGGTTTTCCAGACATCCCTATTAAGCACCCTTATCTCTCCCGTAGGTTTCACGGATTGCTTCTGAAAGAACATTTTCAAACTGCTTCGCCAGCGCGAGCCAAGAGTATTTTCCGAGAACACGCCTCCTAGCCCTTTCACCCATTTCCCTAGCTAGATCCTTGTCCTCTATAAGCCTTATCAGAGCATCCTTTAAGGCCTCCACGTCACCCGGGGGGACGAGCAGCCCGGTCACCTCGTCCTGCACAACATCCGTTATTGGCTTCAGCGATGTTGTTACAAGGGGTTTGGCGCACGACATATACTCCAAGACCTTCAGGGGCGAGCCTATTCCATAACGCTTCCTCAGCTCAGACTTCTCAGGATTGTAGGGTGCTACTAGAATATCGGCAGCGTTAACGTATTTAGGAACATCCCTATATGAAACAGGCCCTGTAAACGTGTACGCATTGGAGACGCCGAGCCTCCCAGCAAGATTCTCCATCTGCTCGTAGTATGGTCCAACCATTAGGAACCTTACTTCAGGATGCTTCTCAAGCACTGCTTTGCTCGCCAGTATCAACTCTTCAACACCGTGCCAGGTTTGAAACGTTCCCACGTAGCCCACGACGGTAGAGCTGCCTAAGCCATACTTCTCTCTAACAATCCTCCCCTGCTCCTCGTCAGGCTTAAACAAGTCCGTGTCAACCGCGGCAGTAACAATGACAACCCTGCTCCTAGGAACACCCTCTGGAAGCATGTTTTCCGTGTAGGCTAAAACTCTGCTGGCTCTTTTCACAGACAGGATGCTGCACCTAGGTCCGACAAGCTCAAGAACCATAGGCCTGCCGGTAAGCATGCTCGCCATCGCGCCGGCACCGAAGGATGTTTCCCTCTCAACAATAATATCCAGGTTGTTCTTCCTCACCAGGTTTGCAGCCACGATTCCAGCGTAGAGAGCGTAAACAGTGAAAAGATAAGCCCTGTAAACAAGGTCTACAAACCCGGTTTTCCTCTGCCGGCCGACCTGCAAATACTCCGACACAGGCGAAGGGAAGAAAACACCCCTGTATACTCTGTGAACCCTTATCCCATCCAGTTCTTCAAAACTGTTTTGCTCCACGCGTATTCTTCTAGACACTAAGTGCACATCGTGCCCAAGCCGGATCAGGTTCCTCGCCAGCTCATAGACATGGGTTGAGGCTCCCCTGAAATGGGGGACAGCGACATCTACGGCAACATAACAGATTTTCACAGGTCGAAGTGGAGCCGGCCAGTATATTTGGTTTTTGGAGGAGCCTCCTAAGTCACGCCTTTTTGAGTAAAGCTTTATTTTGTAGAGCCGTTGTTCCTACGCTTCCTCCCGAAGTGTATAAGCATGCTTACCCCGGCCACCGTGGTCGCGGCCAGCGCCAGCATCGAGTAATCCCTCCGCCATCTCGCCACAACTGTTTTCGGACTGTCCATTACGACGGTGGCGTTTAAAGCCCGCAGCTCCACGTCTCCACCCCACCCGTCGAAAACCTCTGCAACTAAAAGAATCTTTGGAGGCTTAACTCCGAATGATGCAATCGCGCCCTCAGCATACCAGCCGCTGCCCCATGTTTCCCCGTGTAGAGAAGTGACATTAAGGTAGAACTCCTTGGTCCAAACAGCCTTAAACGTAAGAGGCGAGTTGACGACCATCGAGAAGTTTGCGTCATAAACGCCTTCTGCCCCCTCCCATCTCAGGAAGACTAGGCGGGTCAAAGGAGACTCGTAAAGCACTGTTTCTATTGATACGTTTACTCTTGAAGACTCGTCACACCAGCCTGCTCCAACAGGATTGCCGTATGGAGAGTCTAAAGCGACGAGGTACTGTGTTTTCCAGACAGCAGTCTCGTTCACCGGTGCCTTAACCATTAGTGTCACGTTTAAACAGTCTCCAGTATAGCTTCCCAAGCCCTCTCCAAACCAGTAGTCGAAAACTCTCCTGGTACCGTTGCCAAAGTCTAAGATTCGAGGCTTTACAAATATGTTTACGTTTGAAGACTCGTCGCACCACCCGCCTCCACCAGCCTCCCCGTAGTCAGAGTGTACCTTTACGAGAAACTGACGCTTCCACACGGCTTCAACAGATAATGGTGAATTAACCGTCAAGTTTATGGTTTGAGCAGCCTCGCCGTTCGACCAGCCTGCGAAGACGAGCCTAGTATACTCTCCCTGAAGTATGATTGACGAGTTAACCGTTAGCTGCACCGTTTCCCCCGCTGAACGCCATTCCGAGTAATGAACACCGGGGCATGGACTTATTTGCAGAAGGAATTGTTTCTCATAGACCACTGTGAAAACCCGTGGGCCCGAGGCTGTTATGTTTCTAGCTCTTTCTTGGAAACCGTCATCCCAGCCCTTGAATAGGAAGCGCCCACCGTTCGTAAAATTATGATCACCCTCCGCGGAAACCTCGTGGACTGAGCCCTCCGTCCAGTTGAACACTACTGGCAGCGTGAAGCGGGCCCCGTCGACAACCATGCTGACGTTAGCAACGTTTGAAACGAAACTCACTTCAAACACTCTTACGTTAACCTGGAAGCTCGCTGGCTGAGACCAGTCTGAGCTTGCACCCTTAACATCCGCCGCCATAACCCTGACCATGTAGGCTCCAGGACTGCTCCAAGAGTGGCTTAGGCTCGCGACGCAGCCTGACTCCAAGAATCCTGTTGAGGACGAAGTACCGTCACCCCAGTCGAAAAAGTATCTCAAGGAGTCTCCATCAGGATCTATCGTGGAGACGCTGAACACGTAGCTCACCCCAACATGCCCTGAGGCTGGGCCAGACGGTGCACCAGGGGTTTCCGGCGGATTGTTGACTTGCGGCGGTGGTGGAGGAGGCGGGTTTTCGTCTCCATCTCCACCGGAATCATCGTAGCCGCCGAAGTCAGCAGTCCAGTAATACTTGAAATACGCTGAAGCACTGTAGGCGGCGCCGATGCCTATGACTTTAAAGCGGGGGTCTAACATGATCGAGTTATGCGTAGGCGAATTCTTCCAGGCTTCGAAAACATACTGAGCACTAGCTATACCAGCCGCAATGTTCTCCCCTAGAACAGTGTTGTAAGTATACCCTGCCTGCCTTATCCTGTCTACGAAGGTTCTTCCGTCGAGGCTCGTGTGAGAATAGTAATTGTTGAGCGCCATGTCATCGCTGTGAAGCTGCGCAGCCGTCTCCAACGCGCTTGAGACGCGTAAGGGTTGAAGCCCATTCTGCTGCCTATACTCGTTTATCAGCGAAAGCAGAGTATTCTTCTCACCAGCCAGGTCTGCGGTGCAGACCCGCATGGAGGAGGCTGAAACAACGAATAGAAAGAGAAAGATTAAGAATAGCCTCCTTTCAGAGTAATGCAGGCTGGCCATCTGGAAGAAAGAAGGTTGTGCCACTATTTAACCCTATTATTGTAGTTTAGAAAAATGACACGGATTTTTAATTCGCTTTTAAACGCCTCTTCAGGATAACGTATGAGACTAGGGAGAGCAATGCGATTGCTGGAACTCCTTCGCTGAACTCAGGGACTCCAGGGCCTCCGCCGCTGGGTTTTGGATACTCGAAGATTATCTCTTGAACTTTTGTACCGCCTGGCGGTTCCTGTACATCCACGAATACTGCAACTATCTTCCCAGGCGGCGGAATGAAGTTAGGGTCAGCGGCATTAGCCTTCTCTATAGCTTCATTTTTCTCAGCTGGAGTGTAGCTTCCCCACTTATTCATTTCAAGGTCTATCTTATCCCAACTATAGCCTAAGACAAGCCATATCGCCATTTGCGTAACCTTCCAGGTTGATCCATTGTTGTTCAGAATCCAGTTTATCTTACCCCATGTTCCTGTTGTTTCCTTTACTTCTAAACTTGCAGTATACAATGTGTTCTGGTATATCGTGTGATCTAAGTCGACGCACCAGCCGGGAAACACCCCGAACAAGTTAGAATCAACTCTCACCTCAACGTTGAAATAGCAAGTTCTAGGAGAGGGTATGGAAACTTTAATATTGGCAGAGTCTGGAATACCGTATGGACCTGCCACAACCCCTATTATAAATAATCCGGCCAGTATTAACATAAATAATAATCTCATTCTCATGACTGTAGCTTTATCCATTATTCTTCTATTTTTTTGTTGTTTAACTTAACAGATAAAAACATTATGGTTTTTAGATACTATTAATGGATTTCAAATCTATCAACAGCATGCATGTGGCAATAACTGTCTTAGACGGGACGATGCC
>JAFNIQ010000087.1:5141-6850 GCA_017601395.1 Candidatus Brockarchaeota archaeon | reverse complement strand
TATCTTCCACCAACAGAAGGATGGGACAGCTTCAAAAAAGCTGTTAATGAGACACATGTTAAAGGCGGAAGAATATGCGTCCTCCCACTTACAAGCTGCTGCAGCTTCAACGCGACAGGCTGGCAGGATTTCATTTCTCATGCGCCAAGGGATCGTGAAGGTAACCTCTACTTATCCCGCTGGAGTATACATAATAATACGGGCCAGGTAATAGGGCAGGCCGCATTCATAGTAAGTCCGGGGAAAGCGGGGACCCGGTACGTCTTCAAATTTTGAAGCGATGGGTTTGGTTCAGCAGAAAGATTATTCCAAGCTTCGGCATCAACTACCCTTATAGCCCAGTTTAGAGTCGAGTACAAAGTTGAAGCATCCAGTGAGCAAGGATTTGCAATGAGAGGAGGATGGTTTGCCCCCCGGCTCCGTCTGTAACATCTCTGTTTCTTTGTCCCGTGTTCCGAAGGACTTTTTCACAAACTATGTTTTCGACGGCTGGATTGAAAACAACCATGTCGACTCAAGATCAGTCAACTACTCGTTCATCGTAACCCAACCGATGTCTCTCAAAGCAAGCTGGAGGACAGAGACAAACCTAACTATAGTTGCGACGATGGCAATAGTAATCCTAATCCTGCTAACTATAGTGATAGCAACCCTTTTAATCACAGGAAAACATTTCTCCAAAAACCTCTAAACTTCCCAAGGCTAATTGTCATAAAGTTGGGCAACTACGTTACATTCTCAAGTCTTGAAGAAACTTGCAATTAGCCGATGAACTCCACATAAAACCCAGCCCATAATAAAAATGTAAAAGCAATAAGCGCACGCTGCCCAAGAATTAGTAAAGCAGTGAAAGAACCTAAGAGGCGTGTGACTATTTCTCATTAGCAACTATGCCTTGAACCGCGCCGCATTCCTTGCAAAAAATATCGTAAGCAACCTATCGCCCACGGGTAATCTATGAAGGTGAATGAAGCCATGTCGGCGCCTCACTTAAAGCAAATAGGCCTATTCTTAACTGCTTTATCCCCAATATCAATCCGGCATCCTAGCGTGCTTAAGAAATAGGTCCTATGTAAACAATTTCTTAGATTCTATTGCCGAGGAAAGCCGATTTATCGCGAGACTTACTATAAAGACGTCGACGAATTTAGCAAACTCATCTTCTGTTGACAAGAAGTGGTTAACGCTTTCCTCATCGATTCAAGCGCCTCCTCATAATCCTCCCGAATATACTTTTCAATGGCCTCAAGAACGAGGGTTACGAAAGTATTGTGATGAAGGAGAACGGCGGCGGACCTTTTTGAACCCTTCACTGTCCTGCGCGATTTTCTCAAGCTGTTTCCTACTCTCTTTAACGAATTCGATCATTTTCTCAACGTTTTCCGGTTTAGACAAGTATTCCCTGTGCTCATAACTAGTAGTGTCGATAAACGAATAGATCTTCTCCAAATACTCTGAAACGAATTCTGCTGAGCCGCCGAAAGCGGCCTGAAGATACTTTTTTATGTCTTCTAGACTAACTTTTTTATTCCAAAGTGTTTCAGCAAGTATCTTCATGTTGATTCCCGTCGGATAGAATGCGCGTAAGGTTTGACACGATAGTAGACCGTTTAATCCAATTTTATCCAAGTCACGCAGGTCTCGTCATAAGGTTTTTACTATATCCCCTTTCAAGAAGTCGAAACCGAATGCGAACCATAAGTGGTAAT
>JAFNIQ010000087.1:1610-5128 GCA_017601395.1 Candidatus Brockarchaeota archaeon | reverse complement strand
GTCCGACTTCAAAGTTTTCAGCCAGCCTCTAAGCAGCTGGATAAACTCGTAGTTTGTTCTAGGCGGGACTATTCTGTTTCTCGAAGGCGCCGCTAGGGAGACTGGTCCTGAACATTTCTCGTCGTAGAGAGGATGAAGGTAGCAACGGCTTATTGGCGCGGACATGAAGATGGTGTTTCCATACTTGTTGTCAACAAGTTCCCCGACTGGAGGCCAAAGAGTGTTTGAATAGCATAGGAAGACGATCCTCGTCTTACAGTTCAATTCTCCAAGCCTATGTGACACAGCGTTTACAAGCTTAGAATACCAGTCGAATGAAGATGTTTTCCGGCATTCCGGGCATTCACAGTGATTGTTCATTCCGTCTGAGAGCCAGAAGTGGAGTATATCCACCTCTGGATGATCCAACGCATACTGAACGACATGGTCCACAAGCATGTTGAACACCTTAGGGTTTGAATAGCAGAGCCCAGTGTTAACAGCAATACCGCCAAACAGCTCTCTTTTCCCGTTTACCAGAGCCAGAAGCTCCTTCTGCTCATCCTTGATCGAGCCCTTTTCAGTATCCCATCCAAGGCCTTGAATGCCCATGGATTCGCAGGTCCACCCGTGGCCAACCCGTTCAACAATCATTCCTCTTTTTAATTCCATTATCGCCCTAGCATCCTGTTTTAGAGCCTCGTCAACAGATATCTCTGGAGAGGGTTTTGCCATCGGATTGTATTTTCTAGTGTAATACCTGTTATGGAAATAGCACGAAGTTTTGAACTGTAGGGAAAACTCGTTGAGTCTTTGCTTAGCCATCCAGTCTACGAAGTCTATAACCATTCCAGGTGTTACGGCCCCTTCAATACGTACGCCCCGGTGATCATATGAAGCGGTTTTCCTCAATTTCGAAGCCGTCTGTCCTTGCCTTCTTAATGCTTGGCAAAAACTCTCCGTCTTCACCCGGCCACAACCATTCTGCCCCATGCAGCTTCAAATAATAATAGGTGGAGAATAGAACACTCCTAGGGTTAGATCCTGAGATAAATAGGCAGTGTCCTACCGACTTAATTATCGTGTCTTTTAATTCGCTCTCTTTCTCACCGTCGATGAAGCGAATGCCAGCAAGTGAAAGATCTTTAGGTAATCCCAAGTAAATACCCTCTTCAGCTCTATAAGCATCTATGTTTTCAATACGGCTTCTTCTCCCCCGTCATTTTTTCAAGGTATCTGGACAGTTCTTCAGCGGCAAAACTGACGACAGGGTTTCTCCCAACAACATATATTTTAGTTTCTTCAACCAGACTAGAATCCTCGCCTTTCATAAAAAGCAACCTGTTTATCCAAATTTATATTTTTCTGATAACCCTACGGCGTCTTTAATCCATTCACAGATGCAAAAGTGCATCTTAGGCTGTGGGCGAACTTCCTGAGTTACATGCTTACTCGCTACAAGGAAAAAGCCCCTTAAACTCGGCTAGTAGGTCTAGAAAATTTTTCAAACGCTTTTTTGATAGATCTCCGGGTTTAACAGATGCAATGGTTTATCCCCATTTAGGAACCTGAATAGGTCCCCGACGATTAAATCTGACTGCCGTTCTACAGTCTCCCGAGTATTCCCCCCGATATGAGGTGTCACGATAGCGTTGTCCAACTCTAGGAACGGGTTTGACGAGTCGACCGGCTCATTCTCCTGCACGTCTAAAGCTGCGCCTGCTATCCTGCCTTGTCTAAGGGCCTCCAGAAGAGCCTGGTCGTCAACCGTCCCAGGGGATGACGTATTGATTATGACTGCTGACGGCTTCATCATGGATATCTCCTCTTTCCCAATGATATGATAAGTCTCATCCGTGAGCCTTACGTGAAGTGTGATAATATCGGACTGTTTAACTAGCTCGTTCAGGGTAACCCTCTTTCCGCCGGCGGAGAGTATCTTGTCGTCGGAAACATAGGGATCATAGACCAGTATCGAAGCCCCGAAAGATAATAGGATTTTTGCAACCCTGGTCCCTATGTCTCCCAAACCTATTATTCCCACCTTCTTTCCATGTATTTCACCGCCCTCCAGAGCGTTGTAAACATCTTGAAAATCTCTATTTGTCTCATAGCTTACACCCCTCATGAACATGCGCTGAGCGTAAACTAGTTTACGCAACAGCGCCACCATAAGGCCTATTGTCAATTCAGCTACTGCCTGCGAGTTCCTCCCAGGCGCGTGTACAACAGGTATTCCCTTCGCTGTAGCGGCCGCTACGTCAACCGCGTATGGAGTCCCCCTGCAAGCACCTATAAACCTAAGGTTTGTCCCTTCTATAACGTCAGCCGTCACTTGGTCCGCTTCCACCACGAGTATTTCAACCTTGTTCTCATTAATCTTATCAGCAAGCTCGTCTCCGAAGTAAATGCGCCCGGTTTTCCTCCAGTCTTCATATATGACGTCGACTCGCTGCGAGAGCCTTGCGAGAGCTTCTTCAGTGAAAGTCGCGGTTATCAAGCATTTCGGCCTTTCAACAGTTCGTTGTACTGCCATCGGCCTTCACTCCTTAGAGTAGGGGAGCCACCACATCCTTCTCGGCTCCCTTATCTTGTTTATGCATATTTGTCTAATGTTCACCATCTCCAAAAGCCCGTATCTTGAGGAGTGTCTTCCAAGCCCGCTTCGCTTCACTCCTCCCCAAGGCGCGTGCGGAAAAGTCACGGCCACATCGTTTATCCAGACTATTCCAGACTCTATTCTTCTGGAAAGCCTTAACGCCCTCTCCTTGTTCTTCGTCCAGATCGAAGCCCCTAAGCCGTATTCAGTGGCGTTAGCGATCTCAACGGCTTGATTTTCGTTGCGAAAAGGTATCACGGGTGCAACTGGCCCAAAAATCTCCTCGCTCATGACTTTCATCGAAAGGTTCACGTCCGTGAGCACTGTGGGACTATAGAAGAACCCCTTCTTGAATTCTTTTGGAGCTGAGCCGCCGCACATGATTCGTGCACCTGCCAATACAGCTTGCCTCACAGAACGCGACACATATGATTGTTGCTCCCTGCTTATCAAAGGCCCAACGTCGGTTAAAGGTTCAAAACCGTTTCCAACCTTCAGGGACGAGGCTTTTTCTACGAATTGCTTCAAGAAATCATTAAAAACATTCTCGTGAACTAATATCCTCTTGGCTGAGACACATATTTGGCCTGCTCCGAAAAACCTACCGTACAAGGCTCCGTTAACTGCTTCATCCAGGTTTGCATCATCCAACACTATGAAGGGATCGCTGCCTCCGAGCTCTAAGATGGTTTTCTTCAAGCCCTTCGCGCAATTCAAAGCAACCTGAGTCCCGGCCTTGTTGCTACCTGTAAATACTACTGCCTGGACATCAGACTTAGCCAGCATCTCTCCAACTCTCCCTCCGCCTTGCACCATGTTAAACACACCCTTCGGTAGCCCTGCTTCCTCGAACAGCTCAGCAATTTTCTCGCCGACCATGGCGGTTAGGGAGGAGGGCTTGAAGATCACAGAGTTCCCAGCCACCATCGCAGGGATGATC
>JAFNIQ010000087.1:0-1589 GCA_017601395.1 Candidatus Brockarchaeota archaeon | reverse complement strand
GGCCAGTTCCAAGGGGATATGACCACTACAACGCCAAGTGGCTCAAATACTGTTCGGAACTCATAGTTCCCGGTTTGTGGGAAATCCACAATCCTGGTTTCTTCCTTCAGCATTTGCTCAGCCTCAGCCGCATAATAGTCAACATACATTTGAGCCCCCGTAACCTCCATATTTGATTCTATCAAGGGCTTACCGTTCTCTAGAGTTATAACACTTGAAATCTCGTCGAGCTTATCCATCATCAGTTGCCCAACCTTCTTCAGCAGCTCAACCCTTTGTCCTATGGTCATGCTGCCCCATTGATGGAAGGCCCTCTTTGATGATTCAAGAGCAACTTTTACATCAGGCATTCGTGCGCTCGCTACCTTATGTATTACTTCTTCTGTGGCAGGGTTTAATTTCGGGATTTTTATACCGGTGGGCGTTATCCAATTTCCATCGATGAATGAACGAACTATATTCAACAAGTTAAAAAAACAACTATGATATTTAAGCTTTAGGTGCTAAAAAGTTAAATATCTGGAAAGAGAATATACTAAAGTATGCCGACGAAGGAGCAGGTGTTTGAGTCCCTCGATGAAATAAGGAAGAGGTTTGAAGACCCGAGTGTCAAGGAAAAGTTTAAGGGTTTCAAGAGGGAGATATGGTTCAAGTTTCCCGACTTGAATGTTGAATATGTTCTGAGCATCAATGAAGATGCTGTTGCAACCCTTAGGGAGGGTGTTGTCGAAAAGCCGGACGTGACGGTGGAAATGGACAGTACGACTTTCCTAGGCATAAGAAATAAGAGGATAAGTGCGACACAGGCCTACATGTCTGGAAAGCTAAAAGTTAAAGGTGCCATGCCCGACCTTTTAAAGCTCCAAAGACTCCTGTGACGCTTTACAGCATCATCGTTCTGAAAAGTTCCCGCTCCGCTTCAATCACCCATTCAGGGAGGTTCCTAGGGGACCCCACGGCCTTGGCGAGCAAATATATCGTTGAAGCCTTCTCGAGAAGCAACGCCTTGTGAAATGCATCCTGAAGATCCTTGCCGCATACAACAGCACCATGGTTCGCGAGCAAAACAGCATTCCTCTGAGTCAGGCTGTTGGCGACGTTGGACGCCAACTCCTCAGTTCCAGCCATTGCATATTCGATTGTCGGAACGTTCTCTCCAAGGTAAGGAATCATTCCCTCTAGGAATGGGGGTATTGTCTCGTGAAGCGAGGCAAGCGCCGTAGCATGTAACGAGTGGAAGTGTATCACTGCCCCAGCATCAGGCCTTTTAGAGTATATCAAGAGGTGCATCCGGGTTTCAACCGACGGATTCCTTTTACCCTGAACTACCTCGCCAACCTCGTTCACAATAAGAATGTCGCTAGCCTTTATCTTGTAGCGGGGAACCTGGCTTGGGGTAATGGAATACCTGTTAGCGGTGCGTGTTCTAGTACTCACGTTCCCCTCGTAATCCAACACGTATCCTATCCTATAAAGGATCCTTATTGTCCGAGCAACTTTCTCCCTCGCCTGTTTAAAAGAATCCATTTTTCAAGCAATGCTTCTCAACCTCTCGTATATAAGTCTCCACCTACCCTTTGGAAAAGAAG
>JAFNIQ010000086.1:6234-6953 GCA_017601395.1 Candidatus Brockarchaeota archaeon | reverse complement strand
GTGGAACCGAGTGGTATATCGTTGAGCAGGAGAGCTATGCCTATTCGCCTCTCGAATGCGTTAAGCGTTGCATAGAAAACCTTAAAAGAATGAGGCTTGTATAGCGGCCTTATCCAAATCAATTTTTTAAAGTATTGCTATAAAGCCTAGATCTTTCCTATAAAGATGAGATTTAAGACTTTACACATCAAAAATGTAACGCGTGTTAAAAGGCGATATCCAGTTGGGAATAGTAGTGGCAGAAACGACAGCTATTACTGAAGGAAAATTCCAATTGAAATAAGAATCTAGAAGGCTAAAGTTTAAAAAGACATATAAACTTTAAAATCTTAGAAAATTGGGAGGAGGAATGAGTAAATGAAGATATTGTATGAATTTATTCCCAAAGCAAACTTTATAGATTTAGCAGAAGAAATAAAGGATCTAGTGGACGGTTTAAACATCACCGATAGCGCAGGAGGGATACCTGCTCCCAGTGCTACTGCAGTAGCCTGCGCGCTTAAGATAAAGTATCCTCAAAAAATAATGATCCCCATGCTGATTACTAATTATAAGGGACCAGTTGAAATCGCTGCTGTAGCAAGTGCTTGCGAAGCCTTAGGGATTTATGGAATGGTACCTGATCCGGGAGACGCTCCCAGATACGGATATCCAATAAGGACAAGAAAAGACGGAACCTGTGAAATTCTTTCTGATAAAGAGGAGATTGAAAGATTTAG
>JAFNIQ010000086.1:0-6206 GCA_017601395.1 Candidatus Brockarchaeota archaeon | reverse complement strand
AGAGGATTCCTGGGTAATATTGTAAAGATAAAAAAGCTAAAATTAGGCTGTCTCTTAACTAGTCGTAGACCTACGGAAGAGGCTATTACACGCATAAGGGATGCTTGGGATTTCTGCCTTTTTTTGCGCTTAGAAAAGACCTCTTTGCCAAAGTTAAAAGAATTAGCTTCGGAGTGTAAAAATTTGGGAAAACCCATTTATCCGTATTTTGTAGTCGAGACGCCTAAAAATAAAAAGATTCTGGAAAGAATCGGATGGCCTTCTACAACGACCTTGGAAAAAGCAGAGGAATTCGCAGCCGAACTACAAGGTATTGTAGACGGTATAATCTCTACTTGCCTAGGAGATCTGGAGGCAGATAAAAAGCTACTTGATAAACTACAGAAATTCAGGGAATAGGATGGTAAAGAGATAGGAAAATTTATTTTGTGAAGCGCGTGGTCTTTTGTATAGAGAAAAAAGATGCTGAGAAGTGTGAAAACCGTGTGGGTAGAGTAAAGTTGAATTTAGCGGATGCCTCTAAGGTAGACCCAGGAATGGGAATCAGGCATGTCTGAGCCATGGAGAAGATATTCTCATAAGTTATTTTAGGCGCGCTCTGTGGATATTGAAAGGGCTTGCAGACATATAGAAGTCATTAAAAAGCTGATGACATAAGCCACCCATAATCTCAGAAAGCCTTAAATGTTAGCTATTTGCCATCATGGGAAAAGGAGGCGTTGATAATGCCGGTGAAAAAGAGCTGGCCAGTGCCTAGCGATATTGAAATCGCTTACAAAGCCGAGCTTTACCCGATTAAGAAGGTTGCAGAGCATATTGGGATTTTAGAGGAAGAACTTGATAGTCACGGGAAATACATCGCTAAGGTTGATTACAAAAGCATTCTCAACAGGCTGAAGAATAGGCCTCGCGGCAAACTGATTATCGTAACGGCAATCACCCCCACGCCCCTCGGCGAGGGGAAAACAACCGTTTCAATAGGCTTGGGCCAAGCCTTCCATGAAAGGGGTTTAAAGGTTATTAACACTTTGCGCGAACCCTCTAAAGGCGTTACCTTTGGAGTAAAAGGCGGCGCAACTGGCGGCGGCTACTCGCAAGTATTACCAATGGATAGGATAAATCTTAATTTCACGGGAGACATACCGGCCGTGGAAATCGCTCATAACCTTTGTGCAGCAGCCATAGATGCTAGCATACTTCACGGAAATCCTTTAGGCATCGACCCGCTGTCAATAGAATGGCCCTATTGCATGGATGTGGAGGCTAGGGCTCTAAGAAGAGCCGTCATAGGATTGGGAGGAAGGTCAAACGGTTACCCTAGGGAGACGCGTTGGAGCATAACTGTAGCAACGGAAACAGCAGCCATCCATGCGTTGGCCACTGGGTTGGAAGACTTAAGGAAGAGGCTGGGAAGAGCCGTCGTCGGCTACACCTATAGTGGAAAACCAGTAACGTGTGAAGAACTTGGAGTGGCCGGGGCCATGGCCGCTCTACTCGTGGAAGCCATTAAGCCTAATCTGGTTCAATCCACAGAAGGCCACCCTGTTTTAGTCCATGGATTTCCGTTTGCAAACATAGCGCACGGGACCAACTCGATCATAGCTGATCTAGTGGCTTTGAAGCTTGCAGATTACGTTATCTGCGAAACCGGGTTTGGCTCTGAATGCGGCTTCTCCAAGTTCTGCGACATTGTATGCCGCCAGTCTCCAGAGATAAGGCCTGATTGCGCCGTTATCGTCTGCACGATTAGAGCACTTAAAGAACACGGCGGTGCCTTCCTGCTTCGCCCAGGAATGCCATATAGGAAAGTCAAGAGGGCGGCTGAAACGGAAAATCTCCAAGCGGTCGAGAAAGGCTGCGAGAATCTGGCTAGACACATAGAAATAGTCCATAAATACGGTATTCCAGCCGTAGTGGCCATAAACAGGTTTATTACGGATACCGATAGCGAGATAAGGCTGGTGTGTGAAAAAGCCATCGAGGCTGGTGCCGATGGTGTGGCCGTCGTAGATCCCTGGTCTAAAGGAGGCGAGGGTTGCCAAGAACTTGTTGATAAGGTTCTTGAAGCGATGAAGAAGCCGCGTGAGCTGAAGTTTCTTTATCCTGATGAAGCTCCTATCAAGGAGAAAATCGAGACCATAGCTACCGAACTCTATGGGGCAGACGACGTGAAATATTCGCCTGAAGCAGAGGAAAAAATAGAGTTTTACAGCAGCCTTGGATACGACCGGTTTCCTGTAAACATGGCTAAAACACCCCTCTCCCTTTCTCACGACCCGCTCTGGAAAAACGTGCCCAAGAACTACACTTTTCCAGTCAACGACATACTCGCCTTCGTTGGAGCCGGTTTCCTTATCCCGATATGTGGCGAAATACAGTTGATGCCAGGCCTCCCGAGAAAACCCGCTTTCCTAAGGATCGATGTGGAAACGGAAACTGGAAGGATAAGAGGCCTCTTCTAGAGTATCCGGCCACAGTGTCCTTAAACTTTCCGAGCTGGCTATGATGAGGCGTTGGGGAACGACCGTAAGAGGGCTTCCCCCAGCTCAACAATTATAGTTAACGTTTAGCGAGGACTCTAAAAGTATAAAAAGGTGAATAGATGAAGAGGATGAGAAAATGTTCAGGTTTAAGCAGGAGCAGAAAATCTACGACATCGCTGGCGTGAAGGTCGGCGGTCAGCCGGGTCAACTACCTACTGTTATGATAGGAAGCATATTCTATGGCAAACAGAAAATATTTGAGGACGAGAGGACTGGAGTATTCTCTAAAGAAAAGGCTGAAGAACTGTTGAATAAGGAGAAGGAAGTATCTGACAAAACCGGTAATCCTAGGATTGTAGACGTATGCTGCACTTGGCCCCAAGCTTTTGGGAAACTCATAGAGTTCGTGGCCGACACGATCGACGGTCCCTTCGCTATAGATGGAACAACTGAGGAGGCGAGGATTGCAGGAGCCAAGTACGTCGGTGAAGCCGGTTTGTCTGAGCGCGTCGTCTACAACTCGATAATGCCGCATATTAAAGAAGCTGAGATATCTGCAATCAGGGAGGCGAGGATTAAATCCGCCGTCTTACTGACATATAACGCTAAAAACCCCACGATAGCCGGGCGGATGCAGATGCTTGACGAGCTTTTAGCCTTAGCCTCAAAAGCAGGCGTCGAGAGAATCCTAGTTGATACGACTGTTCTCGACATCCCCGACCCAGGACCAGTAAGCAAAGTCGTCTACCTGGTGAAGGAGAAATACGGTTTACCGGCCGGGGCCGGAACTCATAACGCAGTCCAGAGGTGGAATAGGATTCGCAGACTAGATAGAACACTGTTCTCCATCGCGAGCAGCGTAGCCGACGTGGCTCCCATATTCATGGGGGCTAACTTCGTAATATATGGGCCGATAGAGAATGCTTCAAACGCGTATTTCCACTGTGCACTGGCTGACGCCTATGTGGCTTACAGCGTGCGGCAGGAGTTTGGAACAAGACCATTAACTAGCAACCATCCGCTGTTCAAAATATTCAAAGAGTAGAGAACGCAGTAGAGGCAGATAGGATTAGCGTTTAACATTCGCCTACACCGGCTGACGTTCTATGCGATCTCTCCCTTCGTGTCATCACCGAGACGTTATCGTAAAGTTTGTCGACCAGGAAAACTTTCAATCCCTGTGGTTCGAAAGGGGTTTCGTCTCCCCTTCGCGAAGTATCCTAGTCTTCCCCTGCTCAACTATGATTCTTCCCTCCTGGAAAAGACGGATCCCTTCCACCAAGACCTCACTCTCAGCCTCTTGAACCCTCCTCTTCAAAGACTCCTCATCGTCATCTTCCCTCACTTCAACAGCCTTCTGCAATATTATTGGTCCAGCATCCATTTTCTCATCAACGAAGTGGAGAGTACAGCCTGTAATCTTCACGCCGGATTCAAGCACCGCGCGATGAACGTTCAGGTCCCAACCTGGAAAGGCTGGGAGAAGAGAAGGATGAATGTTCATAATCCTATTCCTAAACTTTTTCACAAACTGGGGGCTTAGGAGCCTGTTATAACCTATGAGCAGCACGAGGTCAACCTTCCTACGCTCAAGCTCTAAGGCGATCTCCATATCGTACTCCACAGGATCCTTACCCTTAGGATCTACGAATATCGCTTCTATACCGTTCCGTCTCGCCCGCTCCAGCGCATACGCATTCTTCTTATTGCTTATGAGGCAGACTATTTCAGCGTTTAACCTCTTGTTTCTTATCGCCTCCAAGATGGCCTCCATATCTGTGGCACGGGTTGATGCGAGTATACCTATTCTAAGCAACACTACGAGGCCTCGGAGGCGCATTCAACCAGATTCCGTATGATGGTCGCGACCGTCACCGGGCCCACTCCACCTGGAACCGGTGTTATCGCAGACACTTTTTGGGAAACGCTTTGAAAATCCACATCCCCCACGAGAGTGCCTTCGACGAAGCTGGTTCCAGCATCGATTACTACAGCACCTTCACCGACCATTTTGTCGGTTATGAGTCTCGGGACACCGGTTGCAGAGATTAAGACATCCGCTTTCAATGTCTTCTCGCTCAGGTTTTTAGTCTTGATATGGCAGACGGTGACCGTTGCCATTCGTGAGGTAAGCATTGCAAAAAGGGGCCTTCCGACGAGTATGCTGTTGTTCACGATGACGACGTCGGCACCTTCTACGTTAATTCCATACCATTCCAAAATCCTGATCACAGCGTTTGCCGTCGCCGTGGGCTTGGCTTCCAAGCCGGATAACAATCTTCCCAGGTTTAATGGATGCAGCCCGTCAACATCCTTCTTAATGTCTAAGGCTTCCAATACGTTCAGCGTCGACACGTTTTTCGGAAGGGGTAGTTGAACAACTATCCCATGAACATCCGTATCCTTATTCAATTCCTTTATGAGCGAGATGAGCTCGGCTTCAGACGGATCGTTAAGCTCATGTACCACCGCTTTCCCCCCTACAGAGTTGCAGGCTTTAACCTTCATTTTAACGAAAGAATCCTGTGCCTTTGAACCCGAGGCCTTTATGATGTGCAGCGATGGCGTGAAGCCCAGTTTCTCGATCCTCGCCTTAGCCTCAGCCAGAATCGCGTCGGCCACGGGCTTTCCGCTCAATAACTTAGCCGCCATCAGGAATCACCGCAGCCCCCTGTAAATCGCGACCCCGATGCTGATGAATGCCACTTACCATTAGGAGAGGTGCGTCTATGAGTCCTACTGAGGCTTACTTTCCAACAGTTAGAGTGATACCCACTCCTAGTATCAGCCTCATCAAACTTCACCAGTTCTCTGAACCAGTGAGACATCGTGTCCTTCTTCAAACACATACGTCCTTATAAATGCTTCGATTCCATCGTCCATCAGTCAAAATTTTATAAACTATTTTGAGCCCCAGTGATGAGTTTTAAAATATGAATTTCTAGTATTCATGAAACGTTTTTATAGGGAACTCTTTTCACAATTTGAGAATGGGCGAGGAATCCGGCAACGTTAAGAATGAATTCAGGAAATTAGCGAGGGAAAGGATTCTAGCGATGTCGGAACAGCAGAGGAAGAATAAGAGCTCGAAGGCAGTTTCCAACCTTAAAAGTCTAGATGAGTTTTCGAAAGCAAAATGTGTCATGGTGTACGTTTCAAAGGAGGATGAAGTCGATACGATCGGGCTCATTACTGACATGTTGAAATCCGGTAAAAGAGTTGCTGTACCCCTCGTGGACGAGGAAAGAATGGAGCTGATTCCCTGTGAGATATCAACCCTCGAAGAACTAGCTGTTGGAACATTTGGTGTTATGGAGCCGGATCCCGGGAATTCGAGAATCGTAAACACTGAGGAAATAGACGTTGTTGTCGTCCCAGGTATGGCTTTCGACAGAAATTGCAACAGGCTTGGCAGAGGGAAAGGTTACTTCGACAGGTTTTTAAAGAGACTTAACGGAGGGAAGAAAGTAATCGGTTTAGCCTTCTCAGAACAGGTTTTTGACAGCATACCGGTTGAAGAGAACGATGTGAAGGTCGACATCGTGGTTACAGAATCCAGCATCATAAGGCGTGACCTTGGAGAGCCAAGATCTGGTTTAAGCAGGAAAAAAATCGACGTGCATAAACTTGCCACCTCTTCCCTCTTCATGGCACTCTTCATTGTGCTTAGGGCAGTCCCAACCTTCCCGATCATAGGGGTACCTGGAGGAAGCTTCCCGGTTT
>JAFNIQ010000085.1 GCA_017601395.1 Candidatus Brockarchaeota archaeon | reverse complement strand
ACTCTGATCCTGAGGGCCATGCTAAGGTTTTGAGCGAGGTCTTCATGATGGCCTGGCCTGATGAGTTCGGACCGTTGGTTTCACACGTTTTCAGGAGGATGTATCTTAAGTACATTAAAGGAGTCAGTCACCCGGATCTCATGGAATTCGTAGAATTTCTCGAAAAAGATGCTGACTCTGAGGACCTGATGCTCTTACGCTCCGGAAAGGCTAGGGATAAGCTGTTCTCGCTAGTGGGGAGGCTGAGCGAGCTCACTCAGGGGAACATTAGGAAAATATTCGACGCGATCGGTGAACAGGAAGGGATGATGGAGAGGCTTCTCTCAAATATGGTCATCTTCGATTTAAGCGACATGGATACGGATAGGGATGCGAATATATTTACGTGGATGATGCTTAAGCGGGTTTACGATTATAGGAGGAGGAAGCCCGACAGAGGGTTGCCGCACGTCATAGTCTGCGAAGAAGCCCATAACATCGCTCCAACTAAATTCGAAGGCCAGGAGACCATTGTTGAGAAGATGCTCAGGGAGATGAGGAAGTTCGGAGAATCTATCTGGTTGATAGACCAGAGGCCCTTAACAGTATCGAGGGATGTTCTAGGATTATGTGAAACCATAATCTGCCTGAGGTTACAATACTCGAGTGACGTTGAAAAGGTCGCTGACACGATGCACCTGAACGAGGAGCAAAGGCTGAAGCTACAGGAGCTAGAGTTGGGAGAGGCGATAGTATTGCTACCAAGAATGAAGACTGCGATACCGATTACTATCCAGCTATAGCATAAAGTATTCTCAAGCAGTATCCATTGATGAAGAACTTACCGAAGATGGCAGAGAATTCCTTAAGAAGTTAGAGAGGAAAGAAACTGAACTACCTCACCCTAGAAAGGAAGAAACGTACCACATCTATTACATTGTTATTAATGATGAGCTGGAGAGATGAATGGCTAGAGACCAAGGAATAGCCGGGTTGAGTACTCTGAAGTTATGCTTATATTATGCTTAAACATCATTAAACTTTACGTGATGGTTAAGCTGCTCGAATCCGTTTCGAAGATGATTGACCACTCGCTTCTCCACCCTACTCTCACAGATGAGGATCTCAAGGCAGGATGCTTGGTGGCTAAAGAATATGATGTTGCAGCAGTATGCATCAAGCCCTACGCGGTTAGGCTTGCGAAAGAAATGCTTTCAGGGTCAAGCGTGGCTGTTTGCACCGTTGTCGGTTTTCCACATGGCAGCAACACTACTGAAATAAAGGTGAGAGAAACTAAGAAGGCTTGCGAAGACGGTGCTACTGAAATAGATTTCGTCGTAAACATAGGGAAGGTTTTAAGCGGAGACTGGGATTACGTTTCGAGGGAGATTAAAGCTGTTAACGATACTGCTGTTGAAAGAGGCGCTATTGTAAAAGTGATTTTTGAAAACGATTACCTTACGGACGACCACAAGATACGGTTGTGCCATGTTTGCAATAAGCATCGCGTAGCGTTCGTTAAAACATCAACTGGATACGGTTTTGTTAGGCAACCCGACGGGACATACATGTATAGGGGTGCTGTCGACAGCGATATTATCCTGATGCGTAGAGAATGCATCCCGGAGATACAGATAAAGGCCGCTGGCGGCATCCGTACGCTTGACGATGTGCTAAGGCTTAAAGCGTTGGGCGCAACGAGAATAGGGACCTCCTCTACGGTGAAGATACTGGAAGAGGCTAAGAAAAGAGGTTACTGTTGAAAAGCGTTTTGAAAACGTTGAGGACCTTTGGGCATAATTTTTTTAAAACAGGGGCTTTCGGAATCCTTCGTGAAAATCAACTACCATATTCACACCACGTTTAGCGACGGTTCCTCCCGGATGTCCGATTACTGCGAGGCCGCGGTTCGCAAAGGCTTTGAGGAAATAGCTTTCACCGATCATTTAACTGTCTTCCCGGACGGTTCTTCATCATTCGGCTCTTTAGACCGGCTTAGGCTTGAAAACTACGTTAAGGAGGCGAGGATGGTTTGCGAAAAGTACGGAGACAGGTTGACGGTGAGGCTGGGGCTGGAAGTTGACTATATCCCTGGAAACGAGAAGTTTTTAGAGGGTATGCTGGGCAGTTATGACTTCGACTTCCTAATTGGCAGCGTGCACTTCGTCGGAGGAATATGCATCGATTCCCCCCGTCATAGGATGCTAATGGAAAAGGAAATAGGTAAGAATGGTTTCAACAAGTTTTACTCCGCCTATATGCGCCTAGTCGGTAAAGCCGTAGAAACAGGTCTTTTCAACGTCGTAGGTCACATCGACATAGTTAGAATATGGGGATTCACTCCTAGCAATGGTTTTCTCGAGGAGAAGAATGTTTTAAGACTTGTTAAACAGCATGCAATGTGTATCGAGGTTTCCTCAAGGGGTTTGAGGCAGCCTGTTAACTCAATATATCCTTCGCAGAGAATCATGAGGAAGGCCAGTGAACTAGAAATACCTTTGACAGTGGGTACCGATGCACATTCCGTCGAAGAAATAGACTACGCTTATGATTCTCTAATAAATTATGTAAAGGCATTTGGCTATAATAGTATAGCTGCCATAAGCAAGCGAAGGATTATATGTAAAGGCATTCGACTATGTTGACATTCTCCCTAACGGGAAGGTTCTCGGTTCGTCGCCCTTGAGGGCTCACCCTACCGGGTTCAGGGCTGTGTCAAAGCAGCCCCTGCCATACGCCTATAGCATAAACTATTCTCAAGCAGTATCCATTGATGGAGAACTTACTGAAGATGACAGAGAATTCTTAAGAAGTTAGAGAGGAGAGAAAAATTGGATGATGAGAATAGGAAGGATTCTGCCTAAAAGGTTCTACGCTAGGGATCCGGCCATAGTGGCCAAACGTCTATTGGGAAACGTTCTTTACCGTATCCTCGAGAAAAAGGTTTTGGCAGGCGTCATTGTTGAGACAGAAGCATACTATGGAAAGTCCGACCCGGCTTCAAGAGCCTATAGAAGTGATGGAGACATAGCTATGATGCTTTACGGCGATGTTGGAAGGGCCTTGATATATGGCGTTCATGGAAAGTGGCTGTTCAATATTGTTGCACACGAGTCTCATGGATGCGGAGGAGTTTTAATCAGAGCCCTTGAGCCTGTTACGGGTATAGAGGAGATGAAAAAGCTTAGGGGCACGAGTGACGTTTTTCGATTGACCAATGGTCCGGGAAGGCTTACGGAGGCGATTGCAATAGATAAAGGCCTCTATGGGAAACCGGTGTATTTGAGGAGTTCAGAGATAACCGTGAGAAAAGGGCGGGTGGAAACTAATATCGCTAGAGATTTTAGAATCGGTGTTTCCAGAGACCTTAATATCCCGTTAAGGTTCTATGTGGCTGATTCCCTTTTCGTGTCCCGTAGGAGAAAACAACGTGTCTAAGCAGGCTTAACCCTTAGGATATCCCTAAGCCTCTTAACATTCTCCTCGTGTTTAGACTTCCTCCTGAGGTCTACTGCTAATCCAAGCCTTCTAGCCTGATCAACAGTTAAGCCGGCCTCTTTTAATTCACCTAGGGAAAACCCTCGTGCCCGCCTCCAGTATAGGACAATCCCCTTTCTCCTCTTAGATAAAGGAATTGTTTTGCCATTCATCTCTCATCCTCATGGTTTCACGCTCCTTTAAAGGTTTAACTGCCCAGTTTCGTTGGCAGTTTCCGGCCATGCTCCCCGCTATACACTCGCATAGTTGGTTCTCTCTCCATAGTTAAAGAATGAGAATCGACTAAGCCGCGCGCTATTAATGGATAAGCCGAAGCAAATAGCTACTCCAGATTAAAATACAGTTCTCTAGGCTGAAGCTCCTTATACTCGCCGGTCTGCTGGGCTATGTGTCTCCTTATGTCTATGCAGAGGTGGCATTTGGAAATATATCCTTCTTCTTTCTCCTTGTAGTTGAATTCTCTAGAGGCAAACTCGTAAAGATTCCCAATGCTTTCAACAAGCATGCGTAGCACGGGCTTATCCTGCAAGTCTATCCCCTGGGTTAAAGCGTTTAGGTCTCTAACGTCTCCTAGAGATATTCCGCCACAGTACCCAGGCACATAGTTGAAATAGTTGTCCACATGGATGTGCCAGCTCCTAGTTAGCTCCGATATGCATCGTTCATCGAAGAAAGCTTTAGCAGGGTATTTTACGAATAAGTGGTTAAGCCTGTAGCAGGCCCTCCCCATCGGAAGGAGCTCAGAATGGTGCAGTGCCCACTTGTCTTTCTCCAAATACTGGTCGAGCGTAAGAGTATCCCTTATGCCTAGGCTCTTAAACCGGCGGTAGTACGTCTCTTGGTATATCGTCATGTTCGCTCCAAATATCTTCCCACCTGTCTTAACTGCCCTTTCAACCCGTTCGAAGGGAACCTGTTCAAGTATGAAAGGATTGACGCTGACAAGTATCCCTTTTAACCCAGCCTGTTTCAGCACCATAAGCTTCTCCTCAACCTGTTCATCGTTAATACACCAGAAGCAATTGGTTTCGACGAATGTTGAGGGGATCCTAAGCTCTTCCGCAGTTTCAACAGCGTTCAGAAGAAGCTTAAAATTCAGAAAAGGTTCTCCCCCTGTGAAATGAAGCCCGTGGTTCAGACTGATGTTTTCAGGACCATGGGGGCTGGGCTTAATGCTTGAAGCCAACTGTTCTAGGATTAGCTTGATGCTTCCTTCCTTGGGCCAGTCAGCCCTCCATTTCGGGGAGCAAGCATACATGCAGTGTTTACAAGTGCTGCTACACTTATAGGAGAGAATTATGCCTGCGGAAACAGGTTTAGGTAGACGAAGCCTATCCATCGGGTTTTTCACGCTAATTAGTCTAAAGTGTTTGGATAAGCTTTTCCATTGTCGGGGGACCCATGGCAGTAGGATAGACTTATTAAAGGTTTAGAGAAACGTAATTCTTGGCGGGTTGAGATGGTGAAACCGGGGCGTCTGGTCTCCGATAGGGATATGGAGCTTTTAAAACGTCTGGCGGAGGTGCGGACTGCAGACGTCATAGATGCGTTAGACAGATATAATGTTTACGATTCTACAATAATGTCGGAGGAGATAAGGCCTCTTTTCAGCGATATAAAGATGGTTGGCGTTGCTCTAACAATACGTTTGGTCAAGGCGAGGGAGCCGATACCGAACATGTCGCCCGAGGAGTATGATAACTACGCCTCCGAATGGTACATGAGTAAAAACAATGCTGAGCTCTTCCTACGGTTAGCGGAGCCAGGGCATGTTCTAGTTGCCGACGCCGGCGGCTACACTAGAGTTGGCTTCTGGGGCTCGTACATTGCTTTAATCGCCAGGGACAGGGGTATAGTTGGGCTAGTGATAGATGGCGGCTGCAGGGATGTGGCTGAAATAAGGAGGGAAAGGTTCCCAGTTTTCTGCAGGGGAGTGGGCCGCACTGAAACCGTGGGGAGGCTTATTCTTAGGCCTGAGGACGTTAACATACCTGTAACCGTCGGCGACGTGCCTGTGGAACCAGGGGACTTTGTGATGGGTGACGATGACGGGGTGGTCGTCATCCCGAGGGAGCTGGCTGACGCTGTTTCAGAGAGGGCGCTGCGACAGTTCCAAGAGGATCGTGCTAACCAGAAGCCTTATTTGGAGAGGTTTGGCATACGGCTTTAGGAGGGTTGAAAAATGGACTCTTGGGAGGCGGGATTGGGAAGAATTATTGTGCTGAGGGGTGACCGTGGCGAGGATCTTTTAGAAACCATTGAAACCGCCGCCCGGGCCAACCGTGTTGCAAACAGCGTCATAATCTCGGCAATAGGTACTCTTGAAAACTGTCGGATGCATAGGGTTACTTCAAGAGGGCTTCCGCCGGAGGAGGAGTATGTTGACATAGATGGTCCTTTAGAAATAAACTCGGTCAGCGGCATTATTGCGAACGCGAGGCTTCATGCGCATATTTCTGTTTCCAATGGTAAGGGTACTTACGGGGGGCACTTAGAGCCGGGAAGCCGAATACTTTATCTTGCAGAGATAGTGGTGGCAGAGATCACTGGAGTCTCGTTCAACCGGGTTCGAGACGTGACGACAGGTCTGAGTCTTCTAAGGGCTGTTTGAGTTAAAGGTTTACTTCTGTTTATCTGTAAAATTCTTAAGGGACTTTGGCTGATCAGTCTCATGGGCGAGTATATTCAGGTCTTAACAACGACCGGGAAAAGGGAGGATGCTGTGAGGATTGCGAAAATACTCTTGGAAAGGAAGCTGGCAGGGTGTGTTCAAATAATCGGCCCAGTTTCAAGCTCATACTGGTGGAAGGGGAAAGTTGAAGAAGCAGAGGAATGGCTGTGTATAATCAAGAGTAAGATGGATTTGTACAATGAACTTGAGGAAACTATTAAAGAGAATCACCCGTATGAGATTCCGGAGATCATCGCAATTCCAATAGTTTCTGGAAATAGGAGCTACTTAGAGTGGATGAACACGGAGCTTAAAGGGAGACGTTAATCGATATCGCTGTTCTCATCCTCGGCAGCAGCGCTGTCGCCTCCCCGAACTCGAGCTCCTGTAGCTTCAGCCTTTGCTCCTCGTTCAGGTGCATCGTGTCAGCGACCTTTTCAACGTCACTCGAGTATTGTAACCTCAGGCAGATTATGGTTTCACATAATCCTAGAACATCCCTCGATACTGTTAAGGGCCTCTGGTCTATCAACCAGATAGATTCTCCGAACTTCCTCATCTCCCTGAGCATCTTCTCAACAATGGTCTCCTGGCCTTCGAATTTAGTTGGAGCGATGTTATGGGCTTCTTCGCAGACTATGACGTGCGGCAACCCTCTGTCGGGCTTCCTCCTCCTATAATCGTAAACCCGCTTAAGCATCATCCACGTAAATATATTCGCATCCCTATCCGTATCCATGTCGCTTAAATCGAAGATGACCATATTTGAGAGAAGCCTCTCCATCATCCCTTCCTGTTCACCGATCGCGTCGAATATTTTCCTAATGTTCCCCTGAGTGAGCTCGCTCAGCCTCCCCACTAGCGAGAACAGCTTATCCCTAGCCTTTCCGGAGCGTAAGAGCATCAGGTCCTCAGAGTCAGCATCTTTTTCGAGAAATTCTACGAATTCCATGAGATCCGGGTGACTGACTCCTTTAATGTACTTAAGATACATCCTCCTGAAAACGTGTGAAACCAACGGTCCGAACTCATCAGGCCAGGCCATCATGAAGACCTCGCTCAAAACCTTAGCATGGCCCTCAGGATCAGAGTAAT
>JAFNIQ010000083.1 GCA_017601395.1 Candidatus Brockarchaeota archaeon | reverse complement strand
TTAAACTCCCTGCTGAATACTCCGCGAAGCGTCTCCCTACTCTTCTCGTCTAAAAGAGCCATTTCAAGAGACAAGCATTCTCCGCCCATATAAATCTTTTTATCGAACACTCTCAACGCTAGCCACTGCGTCGAGTTTCTTAGCTACGCGCGCATAAAAAAGCTTGCATATATGGGTTACTATGAGAATCACTACACGCGGATAAGAGCCATCCGATAGCATATCTAGTGGGTCGAAGTGGAAGGCGACTGCGATGCCATACTCAGCGGTGTTATAAAGGCCGACGTGTTTCTTGAGAAAAATTCATAATAAATCGTGGTTTTTGCCTAGAGCCTCAATCTCCTCTTCTTTATCCCGTACTTTTCGAGGACGGCTTTAGCGAATTCCAAGCATTCCTTATAGCGTTCAGGGGCATAGTCCTGGTAAACCGTGTATGCAAGCTTGTACGCAGCGATGAGCGCTTCAACCCTCTTCTTAATCTCCTCGAATTTCTTATCTTCGTCCATGTTGGTTCCGTCGAACTTAGATTCCAAGCCGCAGTCGTAAGTGACCTCGTAAACGACCGCTTCGACTTTGACCCCATATTCCTCAGATATTCTCCTAGCCACTTCATCGAACCATAGCAGCCTTACGAAGGTTCGCCAGTAAGGTTTCTTAAGGTGCTTCTCAAGGTTCCTCCTATGAAGGTAGTCCTCGCAAACCTCCTCTTGCCTCCTCAGAACGACCTCTATTGCCTTCTTCTCCTCTTCTTTGCTAATCTCAGCCTGGCCCAACTTGCGGCGGTAGCTTACTGATAAGTGTTCCAATATCCCGTCTCCAGCCCTATCCAATGACGCCGATCCCACAACTACCGTACCATCTAGGAACTCCTTAATGGATCCGACCGTGACCCAGCCCTGGGTAAATACTTCCCATTTCCGACGGCTACCGGATAGGAAGCGCGTCTCTATCTCAAATGGCTTGAAGCCATTGACTATTAATACCTCATTCTTAAGCCTCTCATCAAGATAATTCTTCAGCCTGTTAAGAAAGGTTTCGCTCATCCCCTAACCCTCACTATTTGGATTCTTCACAAGCACATCTATATACGGATTCTTATAGCCTCCTACGTTCGATGGAGGTTGTTCATCATTTAGTATTTGATGCGAATCCCATGAGATCACGTAGATGATGCCGTAGGGAGCCGTCCACTCCGGATCGTTAAAGCGGCTATTGACTTGACCTATAGCCTTGCTTACTTGAGTACCAAATTCATTAGGAACACCTACGTATTTCGCCTCGATCACCGCGATGCGCTTGTCCTTCTCAAACGTCCTTCCCTTTATGGTTACGGTTTCTGTGGCTTTTATCTCGAAATCGGGGTACCCTGCACCTTCCAATCCGTGGTATACTACCTTCGTTTTGCTCTTCAACTGGCTCAATTCTTCCGCCGAGAGCCCAAGCTTCTCCGCGAACTTATTGAAGATTTCATCCATCTTATTGTTTGCTATGGCTTCGCCAAACTTTCCTTTGTTCTCATTCGAAGAATCCTCTATGACCCTTATTGCACATTTTTTTAGATCCGTAAGGTCCCTGAAGGCAACTATCTCTATCGCGGTTATCTCCTTCGCATTCTCAGGAACGGCCACATTGAAATCCTTGTTTCCGCAGTAGGCCACCTTCTCCTTGCCATCTTTAAGGGCGAAGTGAACGAAGAGCACAACCCTATTATCCTCGCTGACATCCTTGCCGATCCTTCCCCTAAGCTCCTCCCGTGCTTCGTAGCCCAACAGCTCAAACAATATTCCACTCAAACTCATACCCGTTATGCTCTCTATCGATCTACCAATTTGCAACTTCGCGAGGTCATGTTTACCCATTTGCTCGCCCAGGAGCTTGAGATTGAAGCTGTACCTCGCCTCCCATATTTCTTCAACCTGACTGTATTTGATGGCCATGAGGCCAGTTTCATAGTTGAACTTAATCTTGCTAATAGCGTAAGAGCCATCTCCAAGCCTGATCCTAATTTCCCCATCCTTGTAGAAGGAGAGGATAAAAGTATTACCAGAGTATTCATTCTTGCATTCGAGCCCCACATCCATGTAGGCTCTCCCATCAGAAGAGACTTTCACTTCAAAATGCGTAATCTTAAAGCTCTTCCCATTGATCTTCACTATGCCATTGTCGGTGTCGAGCTCAAGGTAAGTCCCTCCCGACGAAAATCCCTTCGGAAAGAGGGTCTCAAGATCGTAGACCTTAACTTCAGTTATCAATACCTTTGCCTCATCGACCTTCACTTCCTTATTGCCCGTTGCCTTTTTGATCTCATTCTCTATGGCATTTAGCGCTTCGTCCACCACCCTTTCCGGTATGTGTATTTCCCTCGATTTAGTACTCCTAGTAAACGGGAAGCTCATCGTCCCTTCAACCGTTCCACTCTTTTCCCCATATGTCCACTCATATTTCCAAGAGATTACGCATTCATAAGCATCCGGTTCTATCTTCTCGAATTCCTTAGCCCATAATTTGACTACGCTGCCTCTCTTTAGCGTAATCGTCTTCTCCCCGAATTCAAATACCGTTATCTTGCTGAGGAGCTCGTTGAGCTCGTCCAGCTTGCCCTTTAGAAGTAGGTCGAGCACTTTGGACGCCGTGTTTTCATCTGCCAATAACCTCAGGGCTTCTTGGAATGGCTTAGCCCCGGTCTCCGTAGTTTCCGACAGGGTCTCGAGCCAGCTCACTAGCTTGTTGACGAGCTCCTCGTCCACACTCCCCAGCCTTTCAAGCACTTTAATGCATACCTCTTTCCCTCCCCCGCTCAGTTCCAGATACTTGCCGAATATGTTGAGCAGCCTTTTAACGAGGACCTCATCCTTTCCACCAGCTATCTCAACTATTTTCTCAAATATCTCGGAGTTCTCTTTAATGAAGTTCAGAATTTCTTCTCCGCCTCCATCCGGCATCGTGATCCTTAGGACATAGGCTTCGTAGTCTGCGCCGACCTTCCTCCAGAAGGCTATCCTAGAGCACCACTTGCTGACAGCGATTCCGACCTTCGCTCCCAAAACTGCTGCATCCATTAGGGCAGGGGTGACCCAGTTCCACAGTGCCCGCTTGATCGTGCCGAGGAGGCTTCCGGATGCTAGACTTCCCTTGAGGTTATCTAACCCCCGCAGAGTTGAAGCGTAGATTATGAATGAAGCTATCGTCCCAACTATCTTACCGGTTGAGTACCCCTTCTCGTACTCGCTGGCTTTCTCAAGGCCTGCTGCTCTAAGAATGTCCGTCAAAGTTATGCCGACCGTTAGGTCGAGGCCAGTGTCGGTAAGGAGCCTCGTCTTCTCTTCCTCGAGATGCCCCACTATTTCGTAAGCTATGGAGGCGAACTCGTTCCACCCTCGAGATTCGAAGGACGCTCCGAGCTCCCTGGTATCCCTAGCTAACTTGTCGATGAAGTTGATAGCATTCCAAGCATTCCCTATTTCCTCGATGTTCGACCTCGAGCCGATAACGTAGTGCAATACGAATCCAGCCGCTGAGCCTATGACGTGTGCGGCGAGAACAGCCCCAGTCCCGCCGGTCGTTACGCCTATTATCACGAGGATGACCGTCGAGATTATTATCCCCGGTATCTTCTCCTTTACCCCATCCCAGAAGCCCCTCCAAAATTCCGAAACCCCACTCGCGGTATGGACAAAGAGGGATGCAACAACTCTCCCTTGATACCTCAGGCGGATGAAGATCGGGTAATCAACGCCTTCCTGCTGAACGACATTGAGAGGGGTTGAACCGTAAGTCGGTATGCTTAGTGTAGCGCTCCCTAATGAGTCCTCCGGCATCGGTCCTTTAAGCACATCGAGATCATAGGCCACATCTATCGCGGCGTAGTTCTTAACCAAAATCCCCTTTACCAATCCGTCGTCCTGACATACGAGCAGATGGTAAATGAGCTTTATCGTCTTCTCGTGTGAAACTCTGGATATCGCTTTATTCAGATCCCATTTCTTAGCTTCAGTATCCTCGTATTTGTAATTGCAATCCTCCCAGTTATTGTACTTGAGCTGCTCATAGAATTTATCGTTAACCAGCACTGTCTCGAATTGGCTGAGGACCTCCTCCTTTAGTAGCTTAACCTCGTAGCCTGGCGGAATTTTGCTGGGCTCTAAATCCTCGTCCTCATCGATGTTGAAGAATTTCTTCACCTCATCTTCTCTCAGTATCCTCTCAGAGAGGAAGCCCGGCTTGACATCGAGGAGCACGTACCTGACCTCCGGAGTCTTTGAAGCTATCTTCGAGATATCGCTCGTGTTCTCGAAGGTTAATGTGAAACCGTCCGACGAGATTGGGATTAAGCTGAGCCCAGCGGAAGCATACGAGGGCATTGAGTCGCTTCTCATCAAGTAAAACCTAACGTGGGTCGCGCCCTGATAGCCAGGGACGAAAACCCTCTCGGTCTCCTCATGGCCCGGAACCTCTACCACATAGGTCCTCCATTCCTCCGGGGTTATGAAGTTCGTAGTCGAGATCGTGGTAAGCGCAGTATTAGCATAATTTTTACCTTCGGCATCATAATAAATTGCTGTAACGTTGACTTTAGCAATCGGAGAAAGGAGCTTAGTTATCACGTTTCCTTTCCATGAGTACCAGATCTTGCTGATGTTGAGCCGCTTCTCCTCAATATCGCCGGTTACTAGCAGCCTAATGTTATTTGCCTCTTGGCCGCCTGTATTCGTCAGGGTTATCGAGAGGTTTGCGAACTTAGCTAAGGTTTTGGCTTCCACCTCAACCTTCAGCCTAGGATCCTCAGGCGACACGGTGACGACGTAGGTTACCGTTTTCTCGCCGTTCCAGAAAACCACGTCAAGATTCTCCGGCTCTACTACAGCGAAGTATATCGTGATCGCGTACGTTCCCGGCTTCTTGGGCCTCAGATATAGATAAATCGTTGGACATCCCGACCTAGGTGAAATGCTTGCCGGAGGGGAGGTCCAAACTTCGAAAGCTTCTTTATCCAAAAATTCCGCTCCCAGCAGAACCTTGAAGTTCTTAGCCTCTTGAGGATTCCTTATTTGCGCGCTTATCGTTATTACGTCTCCGACCTTAACTTTCATTGAAGAGATAGAAGTGTCAACAACGAGGGGATCATGAGCTGGAAGCAGGACCCTGAATTCCCTTACCTGAGATCTCGCCGCCTCACGCGTCTCCTCGAAGTGGCCTGGAACAGCTACGATGAAGCTCTCGAAGCTGAAGTAGTTTTGGCTCACATTTGAGAAGAGCCCGATGTTTATTCTAGCTGTCTTGTTGAACACCTTGCCGGTCTTCAGGTCGAGGAGGGTGAGAGTGTAGGCGTTGGGATCAATGGCCCTGACCAGATAGGTCCTCCTCTTAGGATACCTGCGTAGGACATGAAAGAGGCTAGTTCCGTTGCTCTCATACTTTATTGAGCCTACATCTACGTCCTTTCCACTGTCATCGACCACCTTATACGGGATTTCCACGGATACGCTCCCATCGTCAGTCTGGATAACTCGGGTCTCATCGTACTTGGGTATTATCGTGTAGTTTTTGAGCTCGTAGTTTATCCGTGTTGGTAATTTCAGAGTATCATTGACATCTCTTATAGCTCGGCGTATCTCATCGCTTGAGCAACCGGTTGAAACGAGCTGAGCTAGGAATAGCCAGAGCCTCTCGGCGAGCTCGGCCGGAAAACCTTCGGGTATTATGAAATTAGCCTCGGTTATAGAGCCGCTTGGTATTTTCCCTTTCTCAAGCTCTTCCTCTACCTCCTTAAGGACAGTTAATGGGTCTATCTCCTCTGCATGCACTCTAAGTGCCAGTGTGGCGCCGAAGTGTGAAGTTAGGATAAGAGTAGCAAGAATTACGGCTAGCGTCTTCTTGAACATCATCGCCTACCCACTCTACTAACGCGATTGGGGGTTAAGCCAGCGGGATGCCCTCTTCTCAACACCAAGGCGGACAAGAGGAAAGTTAGAACGGTTAATAGGGCAGTTAGGAACTTGATGTTGAGCTCCTCGCTTAACCTCTCGTTCTTCTTAACCTCATCCAACCACTTTTTCTCATACGCGCCTAGCGAAGACCTCAGCGTGGCTATTTCTGCCTCTTTATCCTTTAGCTTACGCTCTAGGGCCTCTCGCTCCAGTTTAGAGCTATTGAACGCGGCTCTTAGGAGTACATTTTCATTCTTTAACTGGGAATACGTCGAGAGGAGAGCCTCACTCAGCTCTACGGTTAAGGATGCCGTTGCATTTGGAGCCCTAGCGCTTAGCATGAGCTTAGCTGATTCTTTAAGGCCGAGGAGCCTTTGCCAATCTATTGTTACCTCATACAGCTCATCTTTACATATTACTGGACAATCCTCAGTCAGAGATCCGGCTTGTAACGTCGCCCTGACCTCCGTAACGTTGCCCGAAGCAGTTACCCTAAAAGCGAGTTTAAGAGCTTCCCCGATGAAAATGGAATTGGGAGTTATTTCGACAAAACTGATTACCTCCTCTCCTTCAACCCTTACCATCACGTTTCCTCTATCGTACTTTCTGATTTCTTGCCTATAGCAGTCGACCAAGAAGCTTCTATTTGAAATGGTGTCGTTATCAACAGCAATCCAAAGCTGAGTTCCATTCAATTCTAGCATGGGGTAAATGCAGATATAGAAACTCCCCTTTACGACGAGGTCAGGTAACAGAATCCTGGCCCACTCGAGGATGGCGTTCTTGAAGCATCTAGGAGTGGAATAAGAAGACCTATAAACTAGGTTGAAATCGCTATCCCTCACCTCGAGGATGAAGAATTTCTCGCCCTTCTCTATTACGAGGCCGTAGATTAAAACCGAGGTTAACTTCCACCTAAAAGCGGGAGGAGTGAACTTGACCGCCAAACCATTGGGATAGTAATCGCTCCAGAGGTATTCAGCACTTCCATCATCATATTGTAACATCAAGCCTGAAGGTTCGGCATGGACTAGAGTTTGGATTACTGCGAGTAGGATCAAAAATATGGCTTTCTCCAGCGTTTGAGCCCGGATTTCCCTTTTCTCGGCTTTCGATCCATTAACTCCGTTCCCTATCACTTCATAAGATGGGCTTCGGGATATATTTTATGGGTTGCGTCAGCGAAAATTTCCGCTTGCAGTCGGAAAAAATTTCCGACAGCCGCAAAAGGTTTTTTGACGAAGGTTCTAGATTAGTAGAACTTTGAGAAAAGCCCACCTTCCAGGAGTATTTTATCGGATTTATGAGACGTCCCCCGAGCTCGGTGTTCATTTCCATTAAATGATTATAGTTTCGTTCTTAAGAACCAACTATACATAGAATCTAGAAGCAG
>JAFNIQ010000082.1:5580-7360 GCA_017601395.1 Candidatus Brockarchaeota archaeon | reverse complement strand
GCATTTACAATCTTTCCACTATACGCGTCGAAGCAGGATGTTGTTTTACCTTCTGCATGTGCCGCTTTAAGCTCATCTAAAACTTCCTCGGGATCCTGGCCTGAATTAACTATTATCTGTTTAACGAGTGATTCAAAGGCTCTGCCTAAAGCCTCCAGCACAATGCCCTCTCTTCCTCCTTTAGCCATGTTGACGAGTTTACGTGAGATGAATATTTCTGAGGCTCCTCCTCCGGGCACCACGTACGGCTCCTGCACGAGCGCTCTTAAGACTGAGATGCAATTTTTCACGATTCTCTCCGCTTCATCAACCACCTTGTCGTTCTCGCCTCTAACTAGGATTGTGTGGACAGCCTTGTTAGGAGTCTTCTCTACGAAAGTCCATTTCTCGCCTCCTATCTTACGTTCTTCCACGAGGCCTGCAAACCCCAGTTTATCTTCAGTTAAATGAGCTAATACGCTCACTATTTTAGCACCTGTAGCTAGTGAAAGCTTCTCCATATCAGATTTCTTAACCCTCCTCAGGCTTATGATGCCTTTCTTAGCCAAAAGGTACTGTGCATAATCATCTATCCCCTTCTGGACAAATACAGCATTCACATTCAACCCAGCAATCCTGTCAACAATGCTGCTCATCATCTTCTGTTCCATCCTAAGGAACTCCCTGATCTTCTTAGCATCACTGAACTTCAATCTCTCATCTGTCTCAGTCTTCTTCACCTCGATAGGCATATCTAAGAGGGCTATCTTAGCGTTCTCTAGTCTCCTCGGCATTTCCGGATGCACTATTTCTTTATCTAAAGCAACACCTTCAATTAGCATAGTATCAAGAATTGAGCCTCCACTCTTCTTCTCAGTCTTTATATGATCGTCGAAAACACTAGTGTTCTCAACCCCTTTATCTATGAGTCTGGCAACTGGCTTCACAGATATGTCGGCAAGCTTGCTTCTAGCCTCTTGACTTAGCGATAAAGGTATTGTTGACAGCACGACTTTTCTTAAAGCATCTGTATTCTTTAGATCAATCTTAATAGCAAACTCATCTTTAAAGGATTCTAGTGCCCTTCTAATACCGTCGACATAAGAGTCGAGTATAATGGAGGGATGTATGCCCTCCTTCATAAGTGAATCCGCCTCCTTAAACAGAAGGTGAGTTAAGACTACTAGGCTCGTAACCCCGTCTCCAACCTCTTTATTCTGAGACTTTGCTGCATCAACTATAAGCTTTGCTGCAGGATGCTCTACTTCCAGTTCGCTTAATATTGTTGCACCATCGCTGGTTATGGTGGTGTCGCCGAATGTGTCTACAAGAATCTTTCTATAGCCTAATGGTCCTAGAGCTGTCTTAACTGTTTCGAAAATAATCTCTGAGGCGAGAAGATTATAAAGTTGAGCTTCCTTTTCAAGGCTCCTCCTACTCCCTTCTTTAAGGATTATCGACGGAATAACCTTAACGGGTTGGGAGCCTCCCATGCTCATGGTCTCTAACCCGGAAAAACCTATTTTTAAGCATTTCTACATTCAAATTCCTTAAAATAAACCTATGGGGAGGGTTCTTATGCCTAAAGCTTGCTAAAACCTTTCTCCAGAGTATTTTCTCATCCTTTAAAACCCATTAGAGAAGGCTTTGTATTGAACTATCCTATCCATAACCTCCACGAACTCTCTTTCTATATCATGCTTCCTCTTCTCGTACTCTTCTTTTCCCACCTCTCCCTTTTCAAAACTCTTCTGAAGCTCCTCATACTCTTTTTCAAGCCTCTCTTTCTCCCTCTCCAAAC
>JAFNIQ010000082.1:0-5454 GCA_017601395.1 Candidatus Brockarchaeota archaeon | reverse complement strand
AATAGTTTCGGGTGCCAATGTTATCAGTAGGCTTATCGTTAAAAGAGGCTTCTCCCCACGGGTTTTCTCAGCCTTAAGTAGCTCTCTGCCGAAAATAGGTGTAGTGGGAATCGGGGGCACGTATGTTTACTTGAGCATGGGTTTAAAAATCGGGGTGGAGAGAGTTCTTACAGAGGCTTCAGCCGGAGACGTAGGGTATTCTCCCCGTTTCCAAGGACTGGTTTTCTTCATATCTGATTCGCCTGACTGTAGGTTTCTGAACACTGCTCTAGTTGGAAAACTCGTCTCTCCCTGGGATGGTATTAAAAACCTTAGAGAGGGGGATGTTGTTTCAGTTAACCGTGTTTAAGCCGCTTCTTGGGTAAACTTGTAAATAGGTATTCTACTGTCGTCGTTAACCTGTTTAACTAGGCTTCTCTCTTCGAGACGCTTGAGAAACCTTTTAGCCTCCCCCATTTTTAACCCTGTCTGGCTGAACACCACGTATGGTGTTAATACTTTTACCCCTTTAAGCTTCTCAAATATTTTTTCATCATCCTCTCTCATTACTTCTCCAATCTTTTTCTCAATCTTAGCTCGTTCCGCCTTGTCCTTCTTGCCCTCCTTCTCCTGCCGCTTCTCTAATTGGCTTAGGCGAAGCTTCTTGGATCCTCCCATCTTAAACCGAATATTACTTAAAATCCTTGTAGATAAATCTACCGCTATTACGTTTAAATACTCTTAAAACGAATGGTTAACTAAAAAGGGGAGACGGTTGAAGCCGAGCAAGAAATCGTTAGCCGTGGAAGAGGTCATGAGCTACCCGGTTTTATCCATAGGGCCAGATGAAACGGTTCAAACAGCTGTCATCCAGATGGTTGAGCACGACATCAGTTCTTTAATAGTGGTGAATGAGGAGGGGAAGGATATAGGTATAATAACTGAGAGAGATGTCATAGAGAAGGTTATTGCAAAATCTAAGGATCCTAAGACGGTGAGAGTTAAAGAGGTTATGTCGAACCCCTTGAAGAAGATTAGTAGCGATAGCAGTATTCTCGAGGCGCTTGAAAAAATGAGGAGAAGCAGGATTAAGAAGCTCGGTGTGGAGAGAGGGGGGAAGCTCGTTGGAATCGTTTCCGAAAGGGATCTGGTCTACGCAATACCTGCGATGTATGAGCTTATTGAGGAAACCTCCACTGAGCGTTCTCGCAGCATAGTAAAGAAGGAGGTTTACGAAGGGTTCTGCGAAGAATGTGGAATTTGGTCTGATTCCCTTAACGTTGTTGAGGGAAGGCTCCTCTGCGAAGACTGCTTGGAAGACATTAAGATTGCTTCAGAGGAATAGGCTTGGAGAGGAGAAGAGAGAAAGGATTAAGATATCTGAGGGGGCGGCCTCAGAAAAAACAGTCTACGCGTGTCTCAGCCACTTCAGTTTCGCATTATGCAACTTCTCCCCCTCTCTATGTCACTAAAACCACTCCCCTGTTAAGATTGCTTGAGACAATGGTTGCTAGAAGCTTCAGAAGAATATTTGTGGCGACAGCTAACGGTGTGCTTGAAGGGGTGGTGACACCAATGGAGGTTGTCAAGCACCTGCTCTGGAGGTCACAGGAGGCTCCTGAGACCCCTGTTCTAAGTCTCATATCCACACCTGTAGCCAAGATTATGCGTAGAGATGTGATCAGTATAAATCCTTCTGAAAGCATGGTTAAATCAATAGTTGTAATGAGGCGTAATGGTGTTAACGGGCTGGCGGTAGTAGATGGGAAAGGTTTGCTTAAAGCTGTTTTGACAGTTAGAGATGTTTTAGAGAAGTTTAATTGTTCTTTGGCAGGAGGGTCTGTTGAAGAATATATGTCGAAATCACCTATATGTATTTCGGCAGACAGGACTCTTAGAGAGGGTGTTGAAACAATGGTTAGCTCTGAGCATAGGCGTCTCCCCTGCTTAGACGGGTCTAAGCCGATAGGTCTCTTCTCCTCCCGTTCAATAGTGCGCTTTCTTGGAGGTAGGGATCTCCTCAGGCAAGCTGGTAAAAACTTGGGTGAGCTAATGTCTATGAGCGTGGCAGACTTCACTGTTAGAAGCCCTCCTATTATAGAACCTACGATCAGCATTTCAGAGGCTTGGGAGATTGTTAAGAGGAGTAGCTACGGGTCCACGCTAGTGGTTAAAACAGGTTCTCTCGAAGGTTTTCTAACTGAGATGGATTTTCTAAAGGCTGTTTCAGTTTGAACCTAAGGTTTCTCGTTGACAGTATGCATGGCTACGTAGCTAAATGGCTTAGGATAATGGGTTATGATACTGTTTACCTGAACCATGTTGAGGATAATGATGCGATTAAGCTAGCCTCAGACGGCCGCATACTGGTGACGTCCGACGCTGAGCTGGCTAAGACTGCTGAGGCAAGAGGTGTGCAAGTTGTTCTGATTAAAGGTTTAAACGAGGAGGAGGCACTGAGGCTTTTAACTGAGAAATTTGATCTTTCTCTTAGAGAAGACAGTTTGAGATGCACTGTTTGCAACGGTGAGCTTGAGGCAATAAGCCTTGAGGAGGCTGCGAGAACCATAGAGGTGATTCCGAAAGGGATTAGCAAGTTCTGGAGGTGTAAGGAATGCGGGAAGATTTATTGGAGGGGATCCCATTGGAAAAATATATCGCGCCAGATTTCAAGCTTAACTCGTTTTAAGCACGGTTAAAGACGATTTAACGTTTAAATATCTCACCGTACCTCTCTTTAACGGCAGATGAAAACCGCCTCAAAAATCTGAGAAAGGATGAAGATAAGATGGGCGGATTGATGCCTTCATTATCTTGGAGAAACATGGGGGCTTATTAGTGGTCCAAATGTAGCTTTCGGTAGAGTTGAGGAAGCTTAGTAAATCCTGTTTGCTAATTCTACTAATTCTGTCAAGCGTGTTCCCGACCTTAGAGAAAGCTTATGCTAACCCCTTCTACACTACACCGAATAATACTACACACCTATCTATACGTATTACTGAAGTTCTTTCAAACAGAGTGTCGATCGAACTGTTTCTAGAAAACAATGCTCCAGAAACTTTTCTAACCAAGTTTGACCCCGAATCTTTGAAAACTAGTGTGCAGAACTCTACTCTGCTAGTTAATTATGATGCGCGAGTTCCTGAAAGCATGCTCTTGAACATAATGGGTATGGATGAGCTGGGCGATGATTTTCAAAGAGACTGGTTCACGTATCTTCAACCCGTAATAATCTTGGCAGCAGGCTTGACGCTTTTAGCGTTCGAAGCTATTTTTCCTCACACTCGCGACAAGGATGTTTTGAAGATTATCGAGGCTGGGGGTGCTCCTCCTAAAGGCTCTTGGCTGGCTGAGAAGTCTCTTCTCCTACTTTCCTCCAGGGATCCTGAAGCCTACAGGAGGGCTCTGGACATGGTTTTGAAAGGAGAGCTGCGAGTTAAGAAAGGAGGCTTAGATAGGCTCAGAAATGCCTTTTCAAAGCTGAAAAAACTCGTTATTAACAGAAGATGATTACTGCTTTCGCCTATTTCCAAAACCCCCTCTTTTATTTACACAAACTTTTACAAAACCTTTAAAACACTTCGATTAGCCTAGGACATTTAAGATTGCAGATAATACGTACAGCAACACTATCCCTACTCCTCTCACTATTCTTTCTAATCGTCTTTTTAACACCAGCAACGGTTGAGGCTCAGCCATCACTATGCTTCATAAAGGCTTACAACAGTTCCTTTTCGGACAGCCTATTAATATACCCGTCCGGTTCCTTCACCCCTAGAGTAAGCGGCGGCAGCTACGGTTTTTCTTCAAACGGCTTCAAGGGTAAGTGCTTAAGCTTCAATGCTTCTTCCGGGGGCTATTCTTACGTTGATAGCACATTCAGTATTAAAGGAGCTTTTAAGATTAGCTTCATCCTTAAGATAGTGGAAGGTTCAAACCTGAACTTCACCAGAATCATCATCAGAAAACAATCATTTCCAATTTACGATTTTAAGCTTGGTTTAGACAGTAGTTTGAGGCTCGTAATCTACCGGCTGGGTGGGAAGAATGAAGGAACACAGTTTGAAGCCGGGAAATGGTATAATTTAACTATCAGTTTGGATGTTTCGACAGATACTTTAACAATACTGCGCAACGGTACTCAAGCAATATCCCCTGTTTCAACAGGTGTTGAACTATACTCCATGGAACACATATTTGTTCAGCTGGGGGTTATTAACGTTAATTCTACGAGCGATGTGAAAACGTATTTAGATGAGTTTTCAATCGCGTTTTCCCCAATAATCTTTACCGATAAGCCTATCTATTCTTCATCTACCAGTGTTCCTGTAAGGATAACCGGAGACCAGTTTCCCGCGTCAATTCTCGAAATTGCTATAATTCGCCCAAATGGTTCAACACTTATGAGGTATAGTGGGATCACTGTTAATTCCACAGGCGGGTTCTCTTATTCAACCATCCTCAATAATCCTTCTCCCGGAACATACACTGTACGTGTAAACGGTAGTGGCTGCAGAGTTGAATATCATTTTGGTGTCTTGAATCTCTCCAGAACATGGGAACGTAAATCAATTATAAGCGTTAAGGCAGGTGGGCTAATGCCTGGAGGGTTTGCAATACTTTACGTGAGGAATTCGACGCACGTGGTTTTTAGCCAGAGATTGGATTCAAACTCTCGAGGGGAAGTTACCCAACAGGTAAATGTTCCAGTGAACATGCAGCTCGGTACTTTAACAGCGTTTTTAAACTACTCAAGCATATTTGACTTCCAGAATATGAAGGGAGCCACTTCTTCTCTACAAGTGACCGTCGTGAAGGCCGTTTTAAACGTTACGGTAATTACCGACGCTACCACGTATGAAAGGCTTAAGCCGATAAACATTAATGTCTATGCGAAGTATAAGGATGGTTCAAGCCTTTCAAGAGAGGGCGTTGTTAAGCTGAATCTGGTTTACGGTGAAACTGAGGGGAGAGATATATTCATGGATTATACCCATGACAGCTACTGGTCCAAGAGTATTAAACTAGGTGCCTCCGACTTTCTGGGGAACTACCTAATTAAGGTAGAGGCATCGGATCAATACGGTAACTCTGGAAACGGAAATAAAAGTATCACCCTTACCGCCGCTAAGCTGACCGTTAGTTTAAGAAACGATTTGGATGCGAGCTACGAAAGATCCACTAAGCTAAACATTTCGGTAAGCGTCACGTATCCTGATGAAACACCAGTCAGCTCCGGAAGAGTTACTCTTGAAATGATCATGGGGTCGCATAGTAAAGGGCCTTTCTCCTTCACCCGTACTGGTTTAGGCCAATGGGATATTTCTCAAACGATCTCAGTATCGGAGCAGACGGGCAACTGGACTGTCAGGATTATTGCTGTCGATGACTCGGAGAACAGCGGAGACCTATCGCTAGGAATAAGCATCATGCCAGCTAGGTTGAATGTTCAAATATTGAATTCAATGGTCGACC
>JAFNIQ010000003.1 GCA_017601395.1 Candidatus Brockarchaeota archaeon | reverse complement strand
ACTGGGCTTGAAAAGAATATTGGTAAGCCTGTTTGCTATGTGCTGAGGGTCAAATGTGAAGTCGTTGGCAGAAACCTCGCTGTCCCAAAGGATTCTAACGTGGTTAAGCTTATAAGGTTCCACAAGTTTCAAAAACTTTATTAGGCTTTACTCTTAAATTACCATCTATGAAGAAGGGGATAAATCTTTGGAGCATTGAATGGCCCAGCATTCTGAGGGAACTAGACAATAAGAAGGTTGCTAGGAAGATTAAGGAGATCGGTTATGATGGGGTTGAGCTTATCTTCGACGACAGTAGTTTCGACCCGACTAGGAAGACGGAGGAGGAGATACGTAGAACAGCCGAGGATTTCAAGTCGGAGAATCTTGAAATACCCAGCGTGGCGACAGGCGTCTTCTGGAAGTACAATCTCGGCTCAAACGACGAAAAAACTAGGAGCAAAGGCATCGAGTATGGCAAGGCTGGTGTTAAAATGGCCAGCATCGTAGGAGCCTCATCGATCCTTGTTGTTCCGGGTGTTGCCTCTCCCGAGACACCTTATGAAGAGCTTTATGTCAACGCTCTAAATTCGGTGAAAAAACTCGCGGAGTTCGCAGAGGATTATGGCGTGACGATAGCTGTCGAAAACGTCTGGAACAAGTTCCTCTACTCTCCCATGGAGTTTAAGAAATTCATTACGGATGTGGGAATGAGGAATGTTAAAGTATATCTTGACGTTGCCAACCTTATGGCAATATCTCATCCTGAAAACTGGATACATAGCCTGGGAAACATGGTGTCAAACGTTCACGCCAAGGATTTCGACACTAATATTGGAAATATTAATGGGTTTAGGAACGTGCTTAAAGGAAACGTAGACTGGAGGAAGATTATCAAGCTGCTTAAAGCAGCAGGATACAACGGTTATCTAACTGTAGAGTGCCCCCCAAGTTTCAACCCCTTGTTGAAGTCTCCCACCGTTCAAGATATTATGAGGAATGCTGAGGAAAACTGTAGGGCGCTTGAGGAAATCACGAAAGGATTTTGAGTCTTGAAAAGAATACAGATAAGGAGGAAGGAGGCAGCTAGGTTTATCGAAGATGCTAAAAACCAGAAAATCTCTTTTAGACTAAATAAGCCGGAGTCTGCGGAGATAGTTGAGCTGGAAGATGCTAAAATACTTCTTTTAAACCGAACCCCTGCCCTAATAATTTTTCCAGACGGAAGGATCATTCCGCATCTTCAAGGTCTTGGAAGAATAACGGTCTGTCCGATAGTGGTTGTGGATAAGGGTGCTGTCGAATACGTGGTTAAGGGTGCTGACGTGATGATGCCGGGAGTAGTTAAACACAGCAGTTTCAGCGAGGGGGAGCCTGTTGCAGTTGTTTCAGAAGACTACGTTGCAATAGCAGTAGGAGTGGCTCTTCAAGACTCCGAGAAAATCGTTAAAGAGGGGAAAGGGAAGATCGTTAAAAATCTGCACAAGCCCAACGACAAGTTTTTCATAGGGCTCTCCAGCTCAGCCCAGTCTAACAGCGTTCAGGATGCGTAGCACGCCTTGAAAAGCCTTTTCATCGTCCCAGCGATTGAGAACAGGCCTCTAACCTTTTTCAACAAGTATTTCCTCACCGGCCCTAACCTTTTTGAAGACTTCGAGGTCCCCCTCTATTTTAGCGAAAACGTTGACAGGGCTGTATGCAACTATCTTCCCCTTCCTTGACATGGGGGTTGGGCCGAAGAAGATGCAGAGGGCTCTTCCAGGAGGCCAGTATGCAACCTCGCCTTTCTCAACCTCTCTGCGCGAATTCTCCTCAGGCAGGGTAACAGGGATTTCGAAGTATATTTCCTCACCCCAGGTGTTTGCAAAACCTTTAAACGGGAGAGCCTTAAGAATGCCTTCGACAGTTTTAGGGTTTAACTCAGGTAGAAGTGTAGCTCTCCTTACACCTATCGACTTGCTTTTAATGAGGATCGCTTCTGGCAACACGATATTGGGAACCATTAGGTTGTTTAAAAACTTAGCTAGACGGGGAACAATGCGTATTTAACCAATATTGTTTCCAAAGTTAGAGCCGTCATTGTAATGCTCTTCATGAGAATCGTTAAGGATGGGCCGGCCACATCCTTAAGCGGGTCTCCGAAAGTATCACCCGTCACGACAGCGTACCGCAGGCCCTCCTCACTGCTTCCAGACAATTCGAAAACCTTCTTAGTGTTGTCAAAAGCACCGCCTACGAGAATATACTTAATCCCTAGGATGGCGCTTGAACCCAGCAGGCCTATTACCATCCCGGCTAAAGCATTAACCCCGAAGAACAGCCCAAAGCCTAGGAAAACAGCCTCAGCGATTAAAACAGGCAGGACCATCTGCCTCAAAGCGTTCAGCGTAGCTATTTTAACACACTTATCGTAAGCAGGCGTATCAGTCCCTGAGAGTACCCCCGGATTCTCTCTAAACTGCTTCCTCACCTCGTCAACCATCACTTGAGTCGTAGAGTTCACCGCACTCATGATGTATGAGGAGAACAGGAACGGTATGGCGATGCCTATTAGAAGACCAGCCGTGTGGAACGGGTTTGTGAGGTCGACTGGTCTTTTACCAACAACGTAGTAATAGGTCATTAAGGCTATGAAAGCCGTGAAGGTGCCGCTTGCGAGAGCAAACGCTTTCGTGTATGCTTTAGTAGTGTTTCCGATGGCGTCGAGAGCGTCGAACGCTCCATTATTGCCTTCGCCACACATCTCGTTTATTCCGCCGGCGTTGTCGACTATCGGCCCGAATGCGTCCCAGGCCATCACCGTTCCTATGAGTATGTCTGTACCAAGGTTTGCTGCAACCAAGCCGTATACATTACCGGTGACGAGATAGGAGAGTATCGCGGATGTCGAGACTAGGAAAACAGGTATTACTGCTCCTCTTAAAGCGTAGGCAAAGCCGCTTATCATGTTTATAGCAGCACCCCTCTTAGCCGACTCATACATGTTTTTAACCGGAGATGAGTTTACGCCAGTATAGTGGTTTGATACGACAGCCATAAGCAGGGTCACGATCAAACCGCTGAATCCAGCGTAGAAAAGCGTAACATCCCTCATGAAAAGGGTTGAGACGAAGTAGAGACCTACTGCGGAGGAAACAGTTGAGACAGCGAGGCTTATCAGAAAACTCTTAGCAGGATCACTGATTTTAAGCGCAACCATTATACTTATTATTGTAGAAAGCAGACCCACCGAGAGAAAGAGCGGTGAGAACAATAGGACCATTTGCCCATACTTATCCATGAACCCCAGACCTATTATCATGCTGGTAACTATGTCCCCGCTTAGAGTCTCAAAGAGGTCGGCGCCCCTTCCAGCGCAGTCACCAACATTATCCCCAACCAGGTCGGCGATCACCGCTGGGTTTCTAGGATCATCCTCGATAAGCCCGTATTCAAGCTTACCAACAAGGTCGGCACCTATGTCTGCACTCTTTGTAAATATTCCGCCGCCAATCTGGATGAAGATCGCAGTCAGGCTGGCACCCATGGCGTATCCTGTTAGAAACTCAACGCTCAACCCAGACGAGTCCTCCCCCAGGAGGGAAACCAGGATTAGTACTCCAAGCAGGCTCAGGCTTGCAACAGAAAGGCCAGCCACCGAGCCTCCGCTTAAAGCTGTTTTCAAACCTTTAGAAACGTTTCCGTTTACCGACTCCATGGTTCTGACGTTTGCTTTCACAGCCACTTTCATCCCTATGAAACCCGAGGATAGAGAAAACGCTGCTCCAAGCGTGAACGCGAAGGCTGTTTTAACCCCTAGGAGTATTAGGAGAAGCAGGGTGACTGCAGCATCGAAAACCATTATGACAGAATATTCCGTGCGGAGGAACGTTGAGGCGCCTGACTCTATATAGCCAGCTATCCTAGCTGCCCAAGGGTTTTTCAACCGGCTTTTAAGAACGTTTAGAGCTAAGACTATGATTGCCAGTATGCTCGCTAACACGGAGCCCGAAACGATTATCTCTGCAGCAGACGGAAGCCCTGTTGTAGTCAATTCGAGCCACCATCAGTCCACCGTGTTAAGTCTGCCCCTGCGCCGAGGCTATTTTTAAACATTACGTATAGAGCTCAAACATCCCTGAGGCACGTTCCGCCGATAATCCAATGAAAGCTTTAATAAAGCTGATTTTTAAACCATATTCGTCATGAGAAGAATCCTAATGGTTTCTCATTGTATACTTAACCCATACAGTAAGGCGGTGGGATTGTTGCGGGAAGAAAAAGTGAAGGCGGCTAGGAAAATTATCAAAGCACTTCTAGATGATCTGGAAACCGGCATAATACAGCTCCCCTGCCCTGAACTACTGTATAAAGGCTTAGACAGGAAGCCCGCATCCAGAGAATCCTACGATAAACCTGAGTTCAGACATATCTGCCGGAGTATTGCTGAACAAGCTGTGGAAATTGCGGTAAAATACGAGCACAGAGGCGTCGGGATCGTAGCATACCTAGGTGTAGAGGGAAGTCCTTCCTGTGGCGTTGAATGGACCCATTTCAAAATCGAGAAGCCTGATAGGGGGAGAGGAGTTTTTACTGAAATTCTTTGCGAGACAATGAGCAAGGCTGGAATCAAGATTAGCCTTCTAGGCTTACCTGAAAAAGAGAAGTACGGGAGCCTTGAGGAGCTTTTGAGGAAGCTTAAAGCGTTAAGGTGAAACAGGTTTAGCTGGGGCAAATCTTTTTTAAACACCCTGGCTTGGTGCTGTAGGCATGGATTACGGATTCGACACGTGGATCTACTCTATACTTGAGGCAGAGAAGGCGCTTGGAAGGCTTAGCGAAAAAGGCGTAAGGTTTGTTGAACTGTCATACGAGCACTTATCAAAGATTTTTAAAGACGAAACTGTTGACTTGAAAGCCTTAAGGAGCATCAATGAGGTTGCGGACAGTCTTGGCATCAGGATTATTCAAGTCCACGGGCCTTTCGGAGAAATCGATTTAGAGCTTGCTTCAGAAGACTCCTCCCAGAGGGAGAGGGCACTTAGAAAAATCTTCAACTGGATCAAGTATGTTGGCGAGCTAGAATGGGGTGTGCTTGTGCTACATACTGCGAGGATAAAAGTTTCAGAGGAGCATGATTTCCAGAGGTTTGTTGAGAAGACTAAGCTTGCCAATTTAAGGTTTTTCAAAGAGGTTTCCAAATATGCCTCAGAGCATGGTGTTAAGATAGCCGTGGAGAACAGGCTTGAATCATGCTATGGCTCTCTGCCCAAAGACCTCTTAGAATTGGTTAAGGAGACTGATAGTGAAAGCCTAGGAATATGCTTTGATACTGGTCATGCTAATGTGAACAAGCTGAGTGTATCTGCAATGGTTGAAATACTTAGAGGGCACCTCATAGCTACTCACATCCATGATAACGATGGCCATCATGATCAGCACTTGCCTCCTTTAATGGGAAGTATAGACTGGGATCGAGTGATGAATGCTTTCTCAAGAGCAGGCTATGGAAAGCCTTTGATCCTGGAGATCCACGAGCATGGTAGACTGGATATGGATGACAATGTAGTCAGAGCAACCAGAACCCTGATGAACAGCCTACTTGGAAAAAGCTAACTAGTTTCTATTTGAACAAGATGTAGTTCTACTCCTTGAACCGTCATAATTAGGGCTCCGACGTTTATCACGTCCTTATCCCCCACTCTCTCAACCCACATGTTGACTGTTTTCAAACCATGCTGCCTGCAGAATTCAACCAGCTTAGCCAGCGTAGTGTTGGCTTTGCTCTGAAACTCTTCAGCCTTAACGTAACCAATTCTGTATGCGACGTTCGCTGAAACGCTGACCGGCTCAGCCACATGTAGCCCGTTCGCAACGAGGAACGCCTTAACCTGTTGAAGGTAGTCCGGCTTCACCGTAATGTTTACGGGGAGTGTTGAAACATATGCTACCAAGGTTGATCTTGAAACCTCCACCCAGTCGTCCACGTTCGCAACCTGGTAGATACCTATCCTACTGATTTGAGGATTATAAACCACAACCATGGTGACATAGGCCACTTGAGCGCTTATCGAGTAAAATGGGAGTATGAATACCGGTGTGTTGTTAACAAGCTGTACCATGAGGTTGCCCTCAACCCATGAGACTCCGCGCGTCTGGTGTAGAGTCAATATTTGTTGAACAGTAGGATGGTGAAGAATACTATCCATTATTGCGCTGAGCCTTGGAACCCTGTTTTGAAAAAGGATGAATTCCTTACTGTAAGGAGTGAAAACATACGCGCCAACAATGTTCACAGAAGCCCCGGGGTTCTGCTGATAATTCTCAACAATGCACAGGGCCACGTATCTTCCTTCCAACGAGACATACCTTATGTCGAAAACGCTTTGCGAATATATGTTTCCACTGGAGTCTCGAGGGTAATCCAGCATACCTGTGCTCCTATACCAGGAGTCGTAATCCGAGCTTGAAATCCTGTAAGTATTATAGATGTCAATTATGCTCCACATAAGGTTTTTAATGTATCTTAGCTGCGGCTTAAGCCAAGACGGTATTGGCCTAACCCATGAAGGATATAGGGATTTAAGCGCGTTGACAACATAGTTATCACTACCCAAGGATTCTTCAAACATGTAGCCTTGAATACTGCCGTCTGCAACGTTCACCAAGATTATTGAGAAAAGCCTTCTTAAGCAGCCTCCGTTTTCAACACCATACTTCTCCGTGGCAGCATACTCCGTGTAAACAGGCTTCTCAACGAAGGTTGAAAAAGCAAGATAAAGATTCCCATCCGGGTCTACAACCGGGTATGGTGCTGGCACACCCGTCCTAGGGTCGGTTTCGAAGACTAGAAGCGGCGCTTTTATCGCTGAAACCCTTTCGTAAGCGTCTCTAGTGATCAAAGCGTTTAACGTATCCCCGTAGCCTCCTGAGGCTATGTCGAGCCTTCCTTTAAGAAGAAAGTAGGCTGCGCGAACCCATCCCGAGAAAACATAGTCCGGCGAGCCGGTGTAGTTCACAGTCCCAGCTTCCCTCCATTTGCCAGTGTTGACGAACACTATTTCCCTTTCTCTGAAAAGCCCTCCTAAACCATAGTATACAGGGGGAGCATTAATCATCCCGAGGGCCTGGCTTAACGAAACGGTCCTCCCGGTTGTAGCGTCGAAAGCCAGAATAACCTCGCTGTGAGTATATATGAATGATTCAGCAGTCTCAACATCGGTTGCCTCCACCATCACGGGGGCTGTGAAAACAACCCAGTATAAACGGCCATCTTTAAAATAAATCATTGAGGGTTCGCTTCCAGTAATCCATGGTATTCCTCTTCTTGAGAGCTCGTAGCGGGTTCTTGAAGATATGAAATCATGGTTAGTCAGCCTGACCTTCTCAAGGTCGCTGAGGCTCCCCAGGGATTGTGTTGTTTCAGAAACCTCGTTTAAACCGTTGAGAAGCTTTACGAGCTCTATGTGCGGCTTAATTCTTGAGTTGAACTCGTAGGAAACCTTGTTAGCATCCCATCCTCCTAGAGTCCTGTAGTATGCTTGCGGCAGTGCATACCCGAGTATGGCTATTACGACCGCTAGGACAAGCAGAATATTCTTCACCATAGCTGGCTTCTTAAAAGGCACTGTTTCCAGGAGGATTTGGAGAATCACTAAGATGACGGATATGGTTAGTGCAAGCCTGAATATTGGGCTCGTCACATCGTAAGTCAAGGAAGGATACCAGAACAGGAAGAACCCTATGAAGACAGCTGAGACTATGAACCGGAGGAGGGAGAAGACCGTTCTCGTAAAATCTAGCACTATTAAGTCGCCCTGAGGCCATGCCGCAGCTTTTTTCATCAGAATGACTATGCGTTGGAAACTATTTACAGCCAGGCTTATGAAAACTATGGCCGTGGAAAACACGTAAAGCATTTTCATAAGCTGGATGAAGTCGAAAACCGGCATCATACCGTAGAGCTCCTCGCCGGAGAAAGAAAAGGGCCCAAAGTATATTTTCCCAAGCCAGCCGAGATAGGATTGTAGAAAGCTGCCTGCCTTATTCAGCAGAAGGATTTGAACAGCTATTTGCGAGCCTACGGCTGAGAAGAATACGAACGCTAACAGAATGCTTGGAAACAGTATTAAAGCCGCAGTCTTAAACCTTCTCTTTAAGACTGAGTGCCAGAGGAACGGGTTTAACACGGCGATCCCTATCAGGACTCCGAGCGCGGTGAAAAGATTGCCGTTTAAAAACATGATGTTGAGATAGCTCACCCCCGATTTTACACTATACATATTGTCGTAAACACTCACCGTGAAGAGCCATGCGGAGAAGCCAAGGTAGACTAGAAAAACAGCTAGCACTATCCCGGCAGCCTTTTTCAAAAGACCACGGTAATCCCTACTGCCTGAAACCTTTATTTCACCCATCACGTTCATCTCACCCAGAAAGCTTTTAAGCTTATCTTAGGGAAACTGTTTTGCGGAAGCACCTAAGGTTTTTAACCCTCCAACACGACAATGACGCAGACTTGAGCAGGATGCTTGGCAAGGTTCCTCCGAGAATACTTGAGAGAATAGTGTTTTCAAACCTCGGTGCCACCAGCAGGAGAGTCATTGCCGGCCCAGGCATAGGCGTCGACAACAGCGTGATATCTTTAGATGGTGTTAAGATAATTGTTTCAAGCGACCCTGTTACGGGAGCCAGGGAGAACCTGGGTAGGATTGGCGTCGACGTTTCAACCAACGACGTGGCCCTAACAGGCGTGAGACCAGAGTTCCTCCTAGTCGTGCTTATCCTTCCTCCTGCAGCCAGCCATAAGGAAGTCAGGAGGATAATGAGGCAGGCCAGCGCGGAAGCTAAGAGGCTTGGGGTCGCTATAGTTGGGGGGCATACGGAGTATTCGAGCATCGTTGAAAACCCTGTGTTCGTGGGTACGGCAATAGGGTGGACTAGACGTAGAAGAATCATCACTTCGAGCGGCGCTAAGTCTGGTGAAAACATTGTGATAGTTGGGGAGGCGGGTGTTGAAGGAACCTCCATACTTGCTTCCGACCTTTGGGGGAGGTTGGTGGAGAAAGGGGTTCAGCCATCGGTCTTAAAAAGGGCGAGAAGGCTTGTTGAAAACCTGAGCATAGTTGAGCCCGCACTGGTTTCCGCGAAGTATGTTTCAGCCATGCATGACCCTACGGAGGGCGGTGTGCTCGGCGGAATATTTGAAATATGTGAAGCCTCTGGGAAAGGGTGCGTCGTAAACATGGAGTCAATACCGGTTAGGATGGAGACTAGGATAATATGCGAAAAGCTCGGGTTAGACCCTCTTAGGCTCGTTAGCTCCGGAACCCTGCTGGCAACAGTCAGCGAATCTAAGACGCCAGTGCTGTTGAGAAGGCTTCGGGAGAAAGGGTTTAAGGCACGCGTCATAGGAAGGATGACGAGAAACAAGAGTGAGAGGATCGGGCTACTTGGCAGGAGGGAAATCAGGATAAGGGAGCTTCCTCAAGACGAACTGTGGAAAGCTATCGGCTGATTATTCTTGATTGCCCTATTCTCTTCGCAACCGCGTTGTAAAGCGGCACAGCCACCAGTGTCCCTAGGAAGGTTTGAGCGAAGTTCGCAGGCACCTCGAAGACTGCTCCCAACTGGTATAGGGAAAGCTCGTAGAGGAAGTATCCTAAAACCATTTCGAAGCCTCCTATGAAGCACGGCACTATTAGCGGCAGGTTCTCCCGGTAGACTCTCAGAATGAAGATTAGCGATGCCGCCAGTACGATGAGGATCGTGAAGAGAATAGGCTGATAGGCTATTGTAGCCGAGTATATTGTGAGCAGCGATACTTCAGCCTCTCCTGTGAAAAGAAATATGACCAGCATGGTTCCGAGAATCACTGTTGGAACCGGGAGGAAGACCATCAGGAGCCGAGTTGCCCGCGACTCCTTTCCAGCGAAAGCCTCGTGGAGAAAGGCTGTTAGGAAGCCTTCAACACCTTTAACGATCAGGGTTGCAGGAGCATACACAGTATAACCTAGGAACAGGTCGCTCAGCATCGATCCTAATCCGCCTGCGAGAAACCCTACGAGGGGGCCGAACAACAGGGCGGTTAGGAAGATCATGGAGTCCCCCAGGTTAAAGTAGCCCCTGGTGGCCGGGATATATATGGAGACGGATGCTGTCGCCATGAAGACTAGAGCGGTGGAAAGGGCTGCTGATGAGACAAGCCTAGCCTTCGAAACACTTCGGTTACGCATAAGAAGGAGAATCCATTCGCGGAATAAAATGCTTACCTTATATTAAGGCTTATAGTAAGAGGACGGTGCTAATTTCAACTCTTCAAAACCAGTTTGAAAAGATAGCATGCGGAAAACAGCATGATCGAGACCAGGGCTATTGCACCACTAGTCGGAATATCGTAGAGCAGTGATACTGTAATACCTCCTAATCCAGATATGGCCTCAACTGTGAAAGACGCTAGCAGCATCATGCCTATGCGGCGGGCCAGCAGCCTTGAGACCGCTGCAGGTATTACGAGAAGCGTGACGGAAAGTAGAATGCCCATGGTTCTCGCCACGACAGCGGCAGTTATCGCGGAAACTGCGAATAGCAGTGAGTCGTATAGTCCTGTTTTAAGGCCGAACGATTCAGCGGTCTCCATGTCGAAGCAAATATAGATAAACTCCCTGTAAAACATTATGGTGACAATGAGTGAAACGGTTGACGCAGCAGCCAGGCTGAGCACATCCATTTCTGAAAGAAGCAGAAGGTCACTCACAAGATAACTGTCAACTAAAATTCTCCTCTCTATCGGCATGTAGCTTCTTATGATCACGTAGAGCATCACGCTTACAGCGAGAGAAACGCTGAGCATCATGCCCAAGGCTTGCTGACTGCTCCTACCAACGCGGGAAACAAGTATGGATGTTGCCACGCAGAACACTATTGCAAATACAAACGGGTCTCCCGCTCCGGGGAGGAAAGCCTGGATTAAAACGCCTACTGCTGCACCCCCTAAGGCAGCGTGTGAAACCTCAGGAGTAATGTAGAGGGCTCCTCTTAGAAGCATGATTACTGAAATCGGTGCTGAGAACGAGGCGAAAATAACCCCGACGATTGCTCTTAAAACAAACGGGTCAAGCATGCTTATCACCCAGTATGAAGATCCTCCGCCCCTCTCTTTCAACAGTTTTTAAACAGGGATAGATCGGTTTCAGCTTCTCCTCGCTTAAAACCAAGCTTGGATCACCATATGCGCATACAACCCTGTTTAAAACAAGAATCCTGTCGGTAAGCTCCATTATAGGGTCGACCTCATGCTCCACGATAACTATGGTTCTCCCCCTCTCCTTCAACTTCTTGAAAACGTTAATCAAGTACTCCTGGCTCTCAGAATCCAGCCCGGCGAACACCTCGTCCAGCAGCAGGAGCAACGGGTCGGATGCTAGCGCCCTCGCTATCAGGACTCTTCTCTGCTGCCCCCCGCTGAGCTCGTTGAAAAACGAGCCCCAGTGTTCCTCCATACCCAAGTATGCTAGAGCCCTTCTCACAGATTCAAAATCATCCTTTGAAACAACTCTGGGAAAACTTTTCCTCAAGACTATTCCCATTAGGACAATCTCGCTCACCCTTAACGGGGTTTCGTAGGAAACCCTGTCTTTCTGCGGGACGTAGCCGACGAGCCCTCTGAGCCTACCATAGTCAGTAAAAGGGTTTAAACCGAGTACTTTGACGCTTCCCTTGAAAGGCTTAACCATGCCTAGGAGGACCTTTAAAAGCGTAGTCTTGCCAGCCCCGTTCGGCCCGACTACAGTTATGAATGCTGGCGACTCAACCTGGAAGCTAACATCCTCTAAAACCATGTGGCCATCAAGCCTCACCGAAGCGTTTTCGACAGATATTACCGGAGTACTCATCGTTTACTTCTCCTGACTAAGATTATTGTTTCAAGCACGACCGCCAGCAGTGCTGCAAGCGTTGTCAGAAGGTAAATGTTAACCCCGCTTGAAACAGCTTCCCGCTCGGATAAGAGTGCACTGTAAACTTGACCAGCGTTATAGTACATTATTGAATCGTAATCCTTCACGCCGGTTGCTGAAACTACTGAAACATAGGCTATCTTGCAACCCGTATCCTTGGAGATTTCCCGCAGAGCATTTTGAACCCCGCTCATCAACAAAGCAGTGTCGGAGACAACTATGCAAGCATATTCTCCAGACTTAAGCCCTTCGTAAACCCTGCTTAAAGACCTGGGGCTTATGGCCTCGCCCTCGCCGACAAGCACGGCGCCTGCTTTTAAACCCATGGCTTCAACAACGTATTGCTCACCGTAGAAACCTATGACAACTCTCTTCCCAGATGAGCCGCGTTTCTCCGAAAGCCTTTGGAGAAAAATCTTTAGAGACGATACTTTCTCCTCGAAAAGCATGCAGTTGAAACGGTATTCCTCAGAATGCTCAGGCCTCAAGTTTGAAAGCCTGTCTCTCAGGGCTCTCGCGATCAGGATAGCGTTATCAGGAAGAAGCCAGAAGCCGTGAATATTCCTCCCGCCTTCCAGCTCGAGAATAGTACCATTCCTCTCAACCAGGTTAAGCAGGTTCAGCATTATTGAACCGGTTTCAACACCTCTTTCCTCGGCAACCCGTTTAACAAGATCCTCCTCCCACTCCATGTGGCCAGTTATAACTATCAGGTCAGCGCTGGAAGCGTTTCTCACGATGCTTGGAGTAAGGGTGAAGCCATGCGGCTCAGCATCCCCTGGAACAATCGAATAAACCTCTGCGGCACTGCCCGCTACAGAGGAGACGATCGGCCTCAGAATATCCATCGTGACAACTATCCTGGTCTTCCCATACGGCTCAGCATAGGCAGATACGGGTGAAAACTGCAGGAAAACTGTTGCGAGAATCATGGTTCCAACCATGTTCCTCAGCAACAGTACCTGCCTCCTGGAATATGGTTCCTATGAGGGCAGGTCTTAGGGTGACCTAGAGCGCTGCACATGGAGTCAACGATCTTCTCAGGAAGACATTGTTCAACCATGCTCGCACATTCGCAAGCATCCTGCAGACCCATTGAGAGGAACCTGTAAACATATGTTTCGAAAACCCTGTGGTTCCTGATTATTCTGTTAACTTCTCCTAACCCTTTTTCAGTAAGGCTTACTCCCCTCCAACGATACCTTTTAACCATGCCTTTTTCCTCTAGTCTTCCAAGATATTCGCTTGCAGTTGCACATGAAACCCTCATCGCATCCGCTACTTCAAGGCTTCCAACCATATCCCTCCCTGAAAGCAGTTTGAAAACCGCCTTAAGATACTCGACCTCCTTCCCAGTAAGACTCTTCGAAGGTTGTTTTGAAGCTCCCGATTTAGGCATGCATAATTTTAGGAAGCTCCTTAATTTTAAGTTTTTTGGGAGGGGTTTCCATAGGGGACCTACTTCCACTCACGAGCATAAACCACGACGCTCGATGGATTGCATGGGCTACGTCCTGAACTTCTTAATCTTGCCTCCTCGCCGCTCATGGTTTTAGAAGCATTCGGATTTTAAACTCGCAGCCGTTTCAGATGAAATAGGCAAAAATTTTCAAAAAGAGGATAGATTGATTAAATCATTCCTTTTCAGACGAGAAAAAACTCCTCCTTCTCACCGAACTTCTTGTATTTAGCCAACATCTCCTCTTTTAAACTGGGTTTGATGGTTTGAAGAGCTTTTTCAAAGTCCTCCTTAGTCACCTTGTCAGCATCCCTCCTCAAAGCGTTTAAGCCAGCCTCCCTGCAGAGCGCCTCCAGGTCAGCCCCAGAGTAGCCCTCAGTCCTCTTAGCGATCTCCTCGAGACTAACTCCCTCCAACGGCATTCTCCTCGTATGGATTTTAAGTATCTGAAGCCTTGAAGCCTCATCCGGAGGCGGAACATACAGCACTACTTCAAACCTTCCCGGCCTCATTATCGCAGGGTCGAGAAGCTCAGGCCTGTTGGTAGCTCCTATTATAACAATCCTCTCAATGGGGGTGAGCCCGTCCATCTCTGTCAGCAGCTGGCTTACAACCCTCTCCGTCACGCCGCTGTCAGCCATGCTCATGCCTCTCCTCGGAGCGATTGCGTCAACCTCATCCAGGAAGATTATTGAGGGCGAGGCGAGCCTGGCCTTCCTAAACACTTCCCTTATTGCTTTCTCAGACTCCCCAACCCATTTCGAGAAGATCTCCGGACCCTTAATGCTTATGAAGTTGGCCTCGCTCTCAGTCGCGACCGCCCTGGCGAGAAGAGTCTTCCCGCATCCCGGTGGACCGTAGAGAAGTATAGCTTTAGGAGGCGTTATACCTAGTTTTTCAAACTTCTCCGGGGTCTTTATTGGAAGCTCGACGGTCTCCCTGAGCCTCCTCTTAATCTCCTCAAGCCCTCCGACGTCGCTCCACCTGACCGTTGGAACCTCAACATACACTTCTCTCATCGCGGAAGGAGTTATTTCTTTAAACGCGTTCATGAAGTCCTCAGCCTTAACAACCATTTTCTCCAAGACAGACTGTGGAATCCTCTCATCCAGCTTTATCTCAGGCAAGTATCTTCTCAAAGCCTTCATCGCCGCCTCCCTGCACAGCGCAGCCAGGTCTGCGCCAGTATAGCCGTGCGTTATTTCAGCCAGCTTCTTCAAGTCCACATCCTTGTCAAGCGGCATCGACCTGGTGTGGATCTGAAGTATTTCAAGCCTGCCCTGCTTATCGGGCACTCCTATCTCTATCTCCCTGTCGAACCGCCCCGGCCTGCGTAAAGCAGGGTCAATCATGTTCGGAACATTCGTCGCGCCTATGACGATCACGTCGCCCCTAGCCTTCAAACCATCCATGAGCGCGAGAAGCTGGGCCACCACTCTTCTCTCAACCTCTCCGCCGACCTCCTCCCTCTTAGGCGCTATAGCGTCAATCTCATCTATGAAGATTATGCTGGGAGCCTTCTCCTGAGCCTCCTGGAAAACCCTTCTAAGCCTTTCCTCAGACTCGCCGTAAAACTTGCTCATTATCTCAGGCCCGTTTATAGAAAGAAAGTTGGCGTCAGACTCGTTTGCAACAGCCTTAGCCAGGAGCGTTTTACCAGTGCCAGGCGGGCCGTGGAGCAGAACCCCCTTAGGCGGCTCTATGCCCAGCCTCTGGAAAAGTTCCGGGTGTCTCAGGGGAAGCTCAACCATCTCCCTTATTCGCTGAATCTCCTCGTGTAAACCGCCAATATCCTCGTAAGTAACCCTTGGAATAGCCAGCTTCTCAGCAGCCTCTTCGCTAACTATCTGCATCCTCGTGTCCGGAGTAACCTTCACGAAGCCTCTTGGCTTAACCCGGACCACTGTGAGGCCGAGGGCTTGGCCGCCGAAGACAGGTACTGCAACTATGTCGCCCTCGGTGAGAGGAGTATCTATAAGCTTATCCCTAACATAGTCTAAGAAGTCCTCGTCCACGCTGGATATTCGCGCACCCATTGGTGCTAATACGACTTCATTAGCGTTCTCAACCTTATCCACCTTCCTAATCTTCACATAGTCCCCTATCGCAACCCCGGCGCTCTTCCTTATCAGGCCGTCCATCCTCACTATTTTTCTATCCTCATCCTCAGCGTAGCCGGGCCAGACCACTGCTGAAGCAGACTTCCTGCCGAGAATCTCGACGACGTCTCCAGTCTCAGCCTTAAGCTGAGCCATCTCCCTCCTACCTATTCTAACTATCCTCCTGCCGACGTCCCTCGGACGTGCCTCAGCGACAACCAGTTGAATCTCGCTCATAGTTTTCAAGAAAGAGTTTTACCACTAAGATTTAAACTTTCAACAAACCTGTTCACATTGTCAGAGTAAAAAAATCCTACTGGGTCTCCCTGGGCTCCTCCTCAATCTTCTTCAACTGACTCCTATACATTTCCAGGATTTCCCTAACGGTTGTCGCCTGCTCCGGAGACTTATCGTCCCTAAGTTTCCCCGTGTACTTCGGGAAGCGGCCGGCGAAGCCTGACCCCTCTCTAACCAAGCCTAGGCCGCACGTGTGAACCGGGCTCAGGGTTATTTCAGAAACTATTATTTCAATAACTATTCTGGGCTCAACCCAGACGTCGGCCTCAATCTTAGAATCCACCCTTGGATGACTATGTTCAATCCTGTATTTGTCAACAAGCTCGGTGAACCTCTCAAGGTCTTCGTCTGTAAAACCGGTACCGCATTTAGCGAATGTTCTAAACATGTCCTCCTCAGGGTCATAGGCGGCTAGAAGATAAGCGCCGTACCTGCCTGCCCTCTTCCCCCTGCCGTGGAAAGCCCCGACTATAACCAGGTCTATGGTGTCAGCGACCTCAACCTTATACTCCCTCTTCAGCTTTATCCAGCTCCACTCCCTGGCACCAGCCCTGTAGGGTGCTTTCAAATCCTTAACGACAAGACCTTCGCAACCCTCTGAAATAGCTTCCTCCATGAAGCTCTCTATCTCGCTTGGGTTTTTCGAAACGATTTGCCTAACCAGCTTAACCCTCTCGTCTTCAACAATAACCCTGCTTAACGCGGCTCTCCGCTCCACGTATGGTTTCTGAGTATAATCCATCCCGTCAGCATACAGGAGGTCGAAGAAGAATAGTGCAACAGGATACTCTTTCATCGCCTCCTCCACGCCATACTTCCTCCTCCTGTGCATAAGCTCTTGAAAAGGCAGCAGCTCCCCAGTATCCGGGTTTATCGCTACGCACTCAGCCTCAAGAATAGCCTCACGGGCCTCCACATTCCTCTTGGCCAGCTCTATAGCGTCAGGATAGTGGCCAGTAATGTTTTCAAGCCTTCTCGAGAAAAGCATGATGCTGCCATCGTACTTATGAACTTGGATGCGCTCCCCGTCGAGCTTATACTCTGCAGCGGCCTCGCCGCCAAGTTTTTCAAGAACCTCTTGAACGGTTGTCAATCGTTCCGCAAGCATCGGCCTAACAGGCTTGCCGACCGTAATCTTAAACTCTGAAACGCCGTTGAGCCCCTTCTCGGCAACAGCCCTCGCGACAGCCCCTAGGTCGCTGGATATGTTATATGCACGCTCTATAACAGGCCTGTTAGACTTGTCGCCTGTGAACGCTTGAGCGAGGGCATCGAGTATCGTGTAGTCAGCTATGCCGAGCCTAAGCCTCCCGGTGATCGTTCTAACAGCATACTTAGCCTCCTTCGGAGACATGTCTATCAGCAGGGAGACGAGTAGGCTAGTCTTCTGGGTCACGGAGCCTTTCCCACCCAGCTTAGCAAGCCTGTAGAGCTTCTCGTATACTTCCAGGAGGGTTGGGTTTCTGCTTACAAGCTTCCTCTGAACCTTTCTTCCTGCAAGGGTTTCCGCCACGCTTCCAAGGTCTCCAGTCTCCCTATAGATTTTCTCAACAGTATTCTGGTCAAACCCAGAGAAATCCGTTAAAGCCCTTAAGACGAGTTTGTCAGCCATCCCGAACTCCAGGCCCTCGTAGTCCGGCCTAACTTTTCCCTGAAGCAGGTAGACGAGCTTCTCAAGCTCAGCGGGGCTGGCTTTCCTGAACAGGTCCGTGAGGAAGCTAGTCATTTCAATCCTTTTCGTCGTCGACTCGATTTGCTCCATCGCGTCCGCGACTTCTCTGAAAAGCATAACCATGGCATTTAAGCGCATTTGGAGTGTAAAAATGTTTCTGTCTCTTAGAAGGAACAGGGTGGGGATTCCGAGACGAGGAAGACTTCCAAGAGCTTCCTGAAATCAACCGGGTCTCCTTCTCCAACCCCAGGACATTGCTCGTCGAAGAGGAAAACGTACTCCTTGGAGCCGTGTTTAACCACCTCCACGTCTTCAGGGAGGCTTAGAAAGTGCTCCAGCACCTTTTTCTCAACCGGGTAGAAAGGGTAAAGCCTGCATAAAAGAGGCTTGTAATCGTGGATGCTGCAAAGCCCATCTCTGAGGAATGGGCATAAACCTTTTTCACCGACCAGGATCATCCTACCCTCAGGAGTGTAGTGTGGATTGAAGGAGGGTTTAGCTCTTCTAATCTTCTTCACGTCTTCTTCAGAAAGCTCTGGGGTTAGACCGCAGCATTTCTCCCCGCAAAGTCTACATCTGAAAAGCATGTTTCTCCAAGCTATCGGAAGCCTAGAGGCAATATTTTCAACCATTTAAACAGACGCTTACAGGAAGCTTTTTAAAACCTTATCCCTCAACCGAGTAGGCTTGACGCGTAAAACTGCTGAAGTCCTCTCCTACCTGTTATCCAACCCCGTGGTAGGTGGGCTCGGAGGACTCGTAGTGATGCTTAGGGAGGAGGCTTTTCTAGACAACCCTGCGCTGAACATTCTAACAGTGTTGCTCTTCTACAGCATAGTCCCCTTTGTAAGCGTCTACTATCTCAGGCTGCGTGGTAAATCAGACGTGTTTATGAGTGAAAAAAGCAGGAGGCCGAAACACTTTATTCCTGGGTTAGTTGGCTACGCGGTTTCAGCAATCGTCTTCCAAGGCTGGGGAATGAAGTTGATGAGAACAGTTTCATACTCCTTCCTTTTAACATCGTTGATCCTTCTGCTCTTAACATTCGCGACAAAGGTGAGTATTCACGTCGCAGGCTTGACTGCGACAGTAATCCTAATACTTTACTCCTACTGGCCCACCGGATTAATACTCTTACCTCTAATACCTGTTTTAGCGTGGGCACGCGTAAGCACGGGTGAGCACACCTGCTGGCAGACGGTGCTTGGCGTCTTTTCAGGCACCGTGGGAAGCCTGCTCGGAATAGCGTTTTTCCCAACGTGGTATTAACGCTTCACCAGTGCGCAGCCAAGCTGCCGAGCCTAGGGAAGGCTTTCAACCCTTCTCCCTGAGCTAGAAGCACGGGTGTAAACGACATCAGGTCGACTTTTCTAAGGATGGGGGAAAGAAGACTATTCGCATCAACCTCGTTCACCGCCATCCCCATTGTCAAAGGGTTCATCGAGGGGAGTACTATTATCTTCACCCCCCTGTGCTCACCGTAGAGGAAGCTTTTAAACCGGTGTTTAACCCCTATTGAGTCCCTTATTGAGACAACAGGGTGTTCATGACCCATGAGAACGGTGCTCCCGCCTCCAGGCAACTCGTGTTCCCTGTCTCCATGTATCAGAAAGTATTTCCCAAACCTCAGAGGCGGGTCCTGAAACTCCACGTTAAGCCTCCTTAAAACAATCCTCACGAAATTGTCATGGTTTCCCCTAACCAGCAGCGGCTCAGCGCCCAAGCTGCGAACATCGTTAACAAAATCCTGAACCTGCGTCCATTCCTCAGGATTTATGTCTCCAAACTCGTTCTTTATATCTCCGAGGATTATAAGTCTCTTAGCAGACCTGTAGTTGAACATGTTTCTCAACGACTTGACTACCGGAGCATATGTCGGGAAGGGGATGTGTACTCCTTTCTCCTCAAGCTCCCATTCTAGGCCGAGGTGAATATCGGCTACGACGATAGCGTCCAGGGATTTTACGTAGAGGGCTGGTTCGAACTCAACTATCTCAACATCGTCAGTCAGCAGCATGTATTGCCGCAAGAACCTCCCTGTGAAGCCTCTCTAGAAGCGTCCTCTTATCCTCCATGAGCACAACATCGGAGAAGCTTGAAACAAGCAGCGAGTGGGATAGGGGTGAAGCAATCCTGTTAGGCCTGCAGACCAGCGGGCTCCTCACACCCTTTTCAAGCTCCGTTACGAACCTCATCGCGTTCTTAATATCCATGACATCCTCAAGGATCTCCCTGTAGGTTTCCCTCATAACCGGGAAATCCTTCAAATCCTTCACAGCCTTAAGAACATGCTCGGAGTTCAACTGGAGTTTAGAAACCATCACCTCGTGACCCTTATAGTTCCTAAGGATCATGAAGCTCCTTACAGCAACATGTCTAAATCTATGTTTCAACATGTCTGTCTTTTCAATCGAAGAGACGACGAGCTCCTGAAGGTTTGAAGAATTCACTGATCTAACAATCTTTTCAGGATCAACCCTGTATTTGGGCGGAAGTATCAGCAGGAAGCCATTATCGCTCACCGCGATCTGTATTGAAACGGTTCCGAGCAGGTTTGACGCAGCTACTGCGAACGCTCTTGAAAGCACGTCGTTAACCCTTCTCCCGACTAGGCTGTGGAAAACAACAATCTGCCTACCCGATACGTCAACATAGTTCTCGACTATTAGCGAGCCCCTCCTGATGTACGGGAGTATGCCTATGTTGTTAAAGTATTCCGCGGTTATCCTAAGATAGTCGTAGAGGGCGACGGCAGTTTTCCTGTCTATCTTGAAATACTCCATGTATTGCTTAACCCTGTCCTCCTTCCTGTCGAACAGGATCGTCTGGAGCTCTCTTATCCTAAACTCGTCTATCATGCTCGCCAAGTCGTAGGAGAGGGGAAGCATCTCGGAGAACCATTGGGGCACAGTCGGCTTCTCACCTTCAGCAGGCTCGACGATAAGCTTCATCAAACGGCTTTTCAAACACCTGTACGGCCTGCCTCCCAACAGGAAGATGTCCCCCGGGGAAAGCCTTTCGAAAAACTCCTCCTCAATGTTTCCAACAGGCCTGTTATCCCTAGTGAAAACCTTAACCATCGCCATGTCGGGTATCGTACCGGTGTTAGTCATGTAGATCACCCTGGCGAGATTACCCCTTCTCCCGAAAACCCCGTCAGCCTCGTCAAGCCAAATCTTCCCGTAAACCTTGTATCCCTCGAGCTGCCTGTAATACCCGCTTAAATACCTCAGGACGCTTACGAAATCCTCTCTTCCAAGGTTTCTGAAATTGTATGATCTCCTGACGAGACCATAAGCCTCGTCAATCCTCCATTTCCTCTCAACAGCCATGCCTACGATATGCTGGGCTAAAACGTCGAGAGGATTCTCCGGAATATAGGCTTCGTCAAGCTTTCCTGCTTCAGCAGCCTTAGACATGACGAGAACCTCTAGCAGGTCATCCCTCTCCATCGGTATGAAAATACCTTTTGAAACAGCCTCGAGAGAATGGCCCGAGCGCCCAACTCTTTGAATAGCCCGGGTCACGGACTTGGGTGAGCCTATTTGGACAACGCAGTCTATGAAGCCGATGTCTATCCCTAGTTCAAGCGAGGTACTGGTGACGACAGCCTTAAGCCTCCCCTTCTTCAACCTGTCTTCAACGTCCAGCCTAACCTCGCGCGAGAGAGAGGAATGGTGAGCAGCATACTCGTCCTCGCTCAACACGGTTTTAGGCCTGAGCTTCTTAAGATGGTATACTACCCTCTCGGTGCTGCTCCGCGTGTTTGTAAAGATTAGAGTAGTCCTGTTACGCTTTATGATTTCGTTTATCAACCTGTACATTCTTCTGCTGAGCTCTTCAGCAGGCGTGTGAACCAAGTCGTGGTGCGGCGACACGACTTTAAGCTCGAACTTCTTCGAAGCATGAACATCCACTATGGTGCAGGGCCGCGGCGAAGAATCCTCATATCCGGCCAGGTAGGCAGCAATCTTCTCCAAAGGATGGATGGTTGCGGATAGGCCTATTCTCTGGAAATCTTGGCCGGAAAAGCTTCTCAGCCTTTCAAGGCTTAGGGAGAGGTGGGCACCCCTCTTAGAACTGCAGAGCTCGTGTATCTCGTCCACTACAACCCACTTGACACCCTTTAGGAAAGACCTGAACTTCGGCGCTACGAGAATTATAGATAGGCTTTCAGGAGTAGTTATGAGTATGTGAGGAGGCTTCTTAAGCATTCTTCCTCTTTCAGAGGTTTTAGTATCGCCCGTCCTAACGTGGATCCTTATCTCTGGAAGCGAGACCCCTTTCTCTTCGGCAAGCCTCCTCAACTCTTCCAAAGGCTGTGAAAGATTCTTCCTCACGTCATTGTTTAAAGACCGGAGGGGAGAAACATAAACGCAGTAAACCCTGTCTTCAAGCCTGCCTTCAAAACCCATTTTAATCAGATCGTCCAGAATCGTTAGGAAGCATGCGAGCGTCTTACCGCTTCCGGTTGGTGCAGAGATTAGAGTGTTCTCACCCCTTCTAATGGGCATTATCCCGTAGGACTGTGGCGGGCTCAGCCCTTTGAACCTGCTTCTCAACCATTCTCCAACTATAGGGTGGAGTATCTTAACAACATCCTCAAGCGAACTCTTAACAGTGTAGAACCTGTAGGGCTCCCCTGACATCACTCAGGCTCCTTCAAAAGGTGTGCGTAGGATAGCGTTGATAAACCTTATCCTAACCCCTGTTTTCCCACCGAGGCATCACTATAAGGCCTTCATCAGGATCCCCGTAGGCCTCGTAATCACCATCGTAAAACATTTTCGCCACGAGTGCAGCAGTAACCGCGTCAAGCTCATGATGAGTCGCCGCATTTTCCAGCCCCCTTGCTATAAAACGCGCCAGTCCTTTCCGAAGCCCGTCGACGCCCCGTGATTTGCGCGGTATCCTAAGGATATCCTGGGCTCCGCCGGGATAAACCTCTATAATCCTGAAACCAGAGGAGCAAAGCGTCTTCTTAAGCCTGATACCTCTTTCCGTCAGGGAGCGCATCGGCCCCAATGTAACGGGGAAAAACCTTATGCCTCTTCTCAAAAGCTCCCTGTCGCAATCCCTAAGGTGAACACTACTCCTAACCTCAAGGCTGACCCTTCCCCTCGGCAGGGAGAGCGGTGCATCAACCGCAACAACCGCAGGGTTGAAACGTGAAACTTCCCTCAGGATCTCCGCATCCGTGTGCAGGATCATTGTTTCAACGCTTAGAGACTCATCTAGGACTGCGAAGCCGCTCGGCCTGGTCTCAACCCCGGCTAGATCAATGCCCGCGAAAAACATCATATTTTCAACCCAAAAAGCTTGAGAGCGTTTCTAGTAGTTTCCTCAGCAACAGTATCCGGGTCGACTTTTTTAACCCTAGCTATCTCCCTGAGGCTGAAAACTATGTTTGCAGGCTCATTCCTCTTAAACGGGTCAACCCCGAGAACCGGCGAGTCGGACTCCAGCAGAATGTTTTCCAACGGCAGCCTAGCCGCAAGCTTCTGCTTCTGCGGCGACCTCACTATTGAGGGTGGAATGCTGAAGAAGAAGCCTGCTTCAACACCCTTCATAGCATACGAGGCCTTCCCGTCGAAAGCATGCATCAAAACCCTCTTAGCATTGTTTTCAACCAGAATGTCGATAGCATCTCTCCCAGCGCTTCTAGAGTGAACTATAATCGGCACATCAAGCTTTTTAGCGAGCTCTATGAAATCTTCGAAAACCCTGATAAGCCTATCCCTGTCCTCGCGACTCCTAACCGTATAGTAGTCTAGGCCCACCTCGCCAACTCCGATTATCCTACTCTTATTATCCAGAATGAGCCGCATAACTTCCTCATGGCTGAAAGAGAAAGGTGCTCCATAGTCGATACCGATTGTCGAGTAAACATAGCCCCTGAATCTTTCCGAAATCCTCAGGGACCTTAAACCACCATCCTTGCCTAGTCCACAGTCCACGATAGCGGCTAAACCGTTCTCCCTGGCTTTCAACACGACACTATCCAGGTCCGCCTCGAAAGAGCTGTCGCTCAAATGTGCATGCGCATCCACGAGCCCCAAGGAGACGAGTCGGATTGTTCGAAGGCAGAGATAAACCTTTAACTACCCTAAACCAGCTAACTAAGCCGGGATGGTTAAGAAGGCGAGCACCAGGCTATACGTGCTTAACAAGAGGCTGAGCGGGAAAACATACTCTGCAACGATGCTGTATTTGCCGAGTAAGGTTGTTAACGATTCAGCTTTCCCCCTGAGAAAGAAGGGCAGGCTCATCGTGAAAATAGTTGGCGACAAGCTGGTTGTTGAAAACGAGAAGACGGGTAGGAGAAAGCATTAGCCAAGCCTGTGCTTGAAACTGGTGAAAGCCGTGTAAATTATTATGAACTGTTCAAGCTCCCTTAGGAAGCCTGTGCTTATATGCCATGATCCTTCTCTTTTCTCCACTATCCCGGCTCCCACAAGCCCCCTAATCATGTTGTAAAACTGGCCCACCGTGATCCTTCTTCTCACCACCCAGCTTTTCCACTCGCTCACACTCATGCCTGAAGACCCCCTGGAGACAAGCTCCTCGCAGAAAACCTTCGCCTCAGAAGCTAAAAGCGGGCTTCTCCAGAAAACCCTGGAAAACATCTCGTCAACGGTAGCGGGGACCCTGCCAGCTTTAAAAAGTATTGTAGTCCCTTTATGCGTCTGCCTACCCCTCCGGCCCCTCCTAGGCATACTCTCTACTTCTAAATGCTCAGAGAAAAGGCTTACTGACCCCTGTTAACATGCTTCACTAAGGCGGCGATGAAATAGTGAAGCAGACCTAAGGCATGTCATGGTAGAGGTCCACCAGCCCTGAACCTAGCGTAACGAAGCAAACAATGCTGCGGAATGGAACCCTTTGTGCATGCTGCACTATGCTAGAACGTCATACTCCTCCGAGGCTGGAGGAGGCTGCGGCCTACGCCTCCTTATCCAGAGCAGCGATACTGAAACGGCCAAGACGACGGCGAAGCTTATGACCACAAGGATCAAGTACAGGTTGCTCACTTTGAAGAAAGCCTCTTTAACACCAGTATTGCCGTAAGGATCAGTGGCGTTGATCACCACCCTGTACTCTCCAACCGGATTAGTAACTGGAAGATAATAGTCTCCAACCCACTTGCCACCCTGGTATCTGAGACTTATGACGCTCGTCAGGGTGCCGGATGAAACCACCGCGGTCACATCCCCGTCTTCAAGCCTTGAAGAATCCGGGTATTTAACGACGGTTCTTAAAGAAACCGTTTCAAACCCGGCTTGATAACTCTCCTTCAAATCCTCCATTTCAAAGCTTAGAACAGCCCTGGTTATTTCAACGGGAACCGTGTAGAAACCGTAGTTTTCAAAAGAGTCTTTAACAGTGACGTTCAACACGTACTGTCCTATTGGAGCATCCCTTGGAGCACTGATGTTTCCAACCCAAGCTCCGGCTGAGAACCTCAGCTGGGCGAGAGCCTGCGCAACACCATTATGAACCAGCTTAGCATCCACGAAGGCCCCTTTATCTCGAGAAACGTTCTCCAGCGTAAGAATCTCCTTAGAAGGATACTTCACCACCACGTTGACAGGTATTTTCTGGGTCCTGGAGAAAGTGCTTTCAAGCGGGTTTAATAGCTGTATGCTTAGCCTAGCCGGAACAATCCTTATTTCCCACGAGAAATCCCCACTGTTTCCCACCCCGTCTACTGCCGTTACCCTGAGAACCCATTCCCCGGTTTCCTCGCGCGCCTGAATCTTCCAGGATATACTCCACTCCCCCAAGCCGGTCTTGTTGAAGTTAAACGGGCCCTTTCTATACTGGTCCTTGATGAGTTCAAGAGTCACGCTGCCGGATGGCAGGAGTGTCCCATCAGGGTATGCGACGCTAACCGAAACGTTTAGCCTAACAGACCTCTCATAAGTCTCGTTAAGCTGGTTTTTTAAAGTAATCCTCAGCTTAGCAGCGGTGAGGGTAAAAGTCCTGTTTCCGGAGCCAGCGTTACCATACTGGTCTGAGGCCTCCACCTTGACCACATAGCTCCCCAACGGGTCTGACGGATCCGTCTTAATACTCTTAAACCAGTAGCCGTCATGCGTGTAATCCATGAATATTTCCCTGCCTTCAACCCCGCCGTAGACCAGTTTCAGCCTTACAACCCCGTTCCAAGGCAGGCTTGAACCATCCTTGTATTTAACCCGAACAGTCACGTTTATCGGTTTAACCCTTTCATAAGTCGTGGCGTCTAAGACTACAGTCACGTTTAAAACTGCCTTAACCAGGGTGACTTGCAGAGCATCCGTAACCACCCTCATGTTTTTGAAGTCCAACGCATCGTCGCACTCTATGAAGGCTGAAAGAACGCCGAGCTGAATATCCACGGGAACAGTTATCTGCTTGCTTACTTCACCCTTGGAATCCGTCTCTAGCCTCTGGCTGAAAACCACGTGCGTCGAGTTTTTCAAGTAGAGCGTCGCAGACCCGCTGCGCATCAGCCCACCCGCCTTAACTAGGATTATCGACTTCCGCTCCCAGACTCGCGGAGCATCCCAGACGCCGAAGTGATACTCGGTGAAGCAGCCACTCGTGTTAACCCGCATGGTGTAGGTTCCTGGAGAAGGGTTTGCAAGGCTAATCGTGCGGGAGAAACCCCCAGTAGTGTTGGTGGTTAAATGCTCAGTGCTTAGAAGAGAACCGTTCGGGTGGAGTATCTTCAGATCAAAGGGGGACGTTGGAAACTGGTCTCCACTAATCTTCACCTGGACACTGCTGGAAGAAGTGTAGACGGGCTTATCCGTGAGGATTATCGGGGAGAGGAGCATGGAGAACTCGTCGAAAAACGTTTTCACAACTTCCTGAGGCGGGTCGACAACGCCGAGGGAGAAGTTCACCTGCTTCACGAGAAAAAGTTTAACACCGGTCGCAATAGGAGAGGGGAATGCTTGACTTCCATTGTAGAGTATTGTTAAAGCATCTGACGAAGCATCCAGCCACACGGTTAAATTATACCATTTTCCAGTCGAGAAAGTTGCACCGTCATTCCTCCTATCCCCCCTGTAGGCCACCAGCTTGGCGCGCGCGCTATCGTTAACAAAGCCGAGCTTAACCTCGTAGGTTGAAGAATCCGTAAGCATGAGGATTATCTTGGTGAAATTGAAGCTCGTGCCATTGTTTATCTTAAGGGTGAAGCTCGTTTTGAAGGAACCCTTAGCGTTGAAGACAGAATATATGTAACCGCGAGCCCCGGAGGTGACGTTTATGCTTAGGCAATATCCCTGGAAACCGTATGTGGAGAAACCGTATGTTCCTGAGCCCGTAAAGTAGCCTGAAGGAGATATGTTTAGATTGTTTGAGAAGGAAGCGTTGTAAGCGGGTGTGAAGCACCCTTCAGCCTCAATCCTGACGGGCATTATTAGGATTGTTAAGAGGAGTAGTGTTGCAGCAAGTATTACCGCAGTATCCTTCAGCATCTGTGTTGCTTCTTAACCAAGCGTTTTAAAGGTTTTGTTAGGTTTGTATCAAAATAAAATAGTCTGGTTTCTGGTGGAGGCTTAACCGAATCTACTGCTGTCTGAAAAGCCGTCTAACTCTAGCCAGCACCTTCCCCATCCATCCTGTTTTTTCAACCTTCAACTCCCCCTTCAAAACCATTTCTAAAACCCTTCTGTAGGCATCCGGGTTCCTGGAAGCCAGGAGCAACAGCGCCTCCTCGCTCAACCTTGAGCCCTCAGGCGGGGTGAAACCGTTCTCCATGTTTTTTAAAAGCTCCTTCTCGCTTTTTCTAAAGCCAATAATGTTTAAGACTAGGAGTATTAACCCTGCTGTGAAAAAAACTATGGTCTGCAAGCATGTTGCCTGATGTTTTTGAGAAAAACCACCAGTATCCTCAATAATCGCTCCACCCGGGGGTGAGCCTGAAAACCTCGCATCGTATTCAACGAGCAGAGTGGAATCCTGAGCTAATGTGTTAAAAGATTCAGGCCTGAAAACCGTTAAAGACACGTTGTTAGTCAAGCATAGTTCAACAAGCGTCCTGTTGCAGAGGAAAGCTGTTACACGCATTGAAACATGAGTCTCGTTTCCCCAAACCGTTGTCGAAGGGTTTGCACACGTGTTAAGGCAAGTATTGAAAAGCATGGTCAAGAGGAATGTTAAGCATGTTTTTATGCGCATCGTCAACTCTATTTTTAAACTTAAAGAATGCTGATAAGCTCCCATGCGTCATGGCATCAATCCGCCCATCTTATCCTCATCCCTAATCAGATTTTTGAGGCGGTTTTCATCTGCCGGAGAATCCTATGGAGAGAAAGTATTTAAGCATTAAGCATGCGACGGCTCTGAACCTGTCAGCTTTAAAATCTGTCGCGAAATATTCCTCCAGTGAGATCCCCTCCAGTATAACTTGCCACACGACTTGCACCTCCAGATCAAATCCACGTTTTTAGGCGCCTCAGGATTTTTCTCAGCCTCTTCAGGAGGCAAGGGCTCAAGCTCACCGTTGCAAACCGTGCATCTTAAAGAACCCCCCTGGAAAAACAGCTTAAACCTCTCCACCAGGAGCCTTAACACCTCCTCCTCCGTTAAACCCTTAGTTAAAACCACTTCAACACCCTTTCTCTCAGCTATTTTCGCGAGCTCTTCGTCGGAAGTCACGAGCACACGATCGCCTAAAGCCAGTTGAACAATATCCTCATCATTAACACTATTCAGGTACAGTGTGTCATAGCCCATTATCCTAAGCCATTTGGCAACGTAGCCATGCATACTGTCAACGAGAAACCTAGGGTCCAATCCTAATGGCCTTTAGAAAATCCATTTCCGTTAAAAAGCCTTCCAGAGAGCCGGATTCAACCACTAGGGCTGAGCCGTAACTGCTCCTCTTGACTATTTCCCAAGCCTCAGTTACCCTGGCCTGAGGATCCAGAATAGGAGGATCCCTCACGGTGAAGCCGACAACGCTTAGCGACATAAGCTCTCCCAGCGTCTCACCAGCATGCTTGAAGAACTCCCGGCCACCGAGGAACCTGACTATTGAGCGGGATGAGAATAACCCTACTGGCTTAGACTTCTCCAAGCATGGTAAACGCCTGTGTCCAGAGCTGACCATGGTTTCAACACCTTCCCTCAGACTCCTGTCTATTGAGATGCAAACCGGAGACTTAGACATGTAGTCTTCGACGAACCCGCTTTCCAGAGAATAGTTAAACCTCTCAAGCACGTCCCGAACCGTCAAAACAGCTTTGAGCCGGTTGCTGTTGTCCACTACTGCAAGACTGTTAACACCGTTCTTCTTCATCAAAACTATTGACTCCGACATGTTTCCAGACAGGCCTATGCTTACCACGTCTTTACGCATGAGCCTAGCCACAGGCGTCGACATTATGTCCATGACAGGCATTCCAGGAGATTCTCTAGACTTCCAGAGCAGGTATTTAACAACCTCCATCGGGGTCACGATCCCCTCGAGAAGACCGCTCGCCGTAGCCACGAAAACTCTTCTAAAGCCTCTTGCAACCATTGTTTCAAGAAGCCGTGACAATGGAGTGGTCTTGGTTACCGATAGCGGCGGGGAAGTAGCGTAGTACAGTACTGTTGAAGGCGAAGAGTACGACTGAACCCTCTTTCGAGGGCGGTCCTTCATGTATCTTAATCCTTTCTCCCTATCCCTGCTCAACTCTACTCTTCAGAGGCGATTTTAAGGTCGGCCATGCAGTCTTCGCATAGAAGCCTTCCTTCAACGATGCTTAGAGAGTCGGACCACATGCCACACTCCTCGCAGAATCCTTCGTAAAACTCTTTCCTTATTACGCTTCTTGAACGCTCCATGGCTGTTTTTTCAATCAGCTCGTATATTGCAGGTATAGCGTAGACCAGGTCTCTCTCAGAGACTATTCCCACAAGCCGCCCGCCCCTCTCGACGCCGAGCTTCTTAATTTTGCTCCTCCTCATCTTGTCGAGAGCCTCTACAATACTGCTGTCGCTGCTGATCTTCTTCAGCGGGTTAGACATGACTTCCCTCACTTTCACAAGCCGAGGATCCTTGGATTTGGCGACAACCTTCTCTATAACATCCCTCTCAGTAATTATTCCAACATCCTTCCCCTCATCGTCCACAACGATTAGCGAGCTTATATCGTGTTGAACCATTTGGAGAACAGCTGTGTGAACAGACTCCCCTGGGCTTATCGATATAACCGGATAACTCATAACCTCGTCCACGGTTAATGCCTTCCTGCTCGGCTTCAACCCCCTCCCCTTTTTGGCTAACTATTCTCTCCAAGAGTATTTAAACTAATAGGGGTTAAATTTATCTAGAGGGACTGCGGAGAATTACCGTCTTAAAAATGGGCGGGTCTAAGAAGCTTCGCTTAAGCCAGCTGGAGAAGAGGCAGAAGGAGGAGAGTAAGAAGGAGAAGGCTGAACGCCTAAAAAGCGAGAAGAAGGTTGGTGAAATTCTACGCGATGAGGACGATAAGATGCTCGAGAAGCTTAAGAGCGTTAAGGTTTTAACACCCTACGTTGTCTTCAGTCAAACAGGCTTGAAAATGGGGGAAGCCAAGAGGCTTCTTAAACGATTGGAGGAAAGAGGACTAGTGAAGAGGGTTGCTGGCAATAGCAGCGTTCCCGTTTATGCTTTTCCGCAAGCCGCTTAAACACGGGAAACAGAAACAACCTCTCCCTCTCTAAGGTTTTTCAAAGGATCTATCGGGGTCAACAGTCTTCCGATAAGAGTGACGTTTAGAAACCTGCAGTCGGGCGAGTCGGATGTGAAGAAAACCAACCCCTGGAAGCGGGGAGAATAACCCACATCCCCCTGAGACGCCTCTGAAAGAGTCTTTTCAACCCCGATTTTCAAGCCCATGGTTAAGTACAGGTAAGTGTCCCCCTTCCCCACAACACCTATCTTCGGCAGGGAGCCGCCTAGGGCTGAGAAAACCCTCGGCGAAAAGCCTCGTTTAACACTAAACCTGCAGACGTCACTTTCACCCGAAACTATTTTTAGCTCGAGCACATCCACCGACATAAAAGTTTAACAGAAACCCTTCGCAGGATATTAATAAGGCTTAGGGTGGTTGGATTGTTCATACTCATAGGGCCCCCGGACTCTGAGGAAAGGCTGAAACGCTTGGAGAAGGAGAAGGAAAGGCTTGAAAAAGAGTATGAGGACCTTCGTAAAAAATTTGAAGAGGGAAGGATAAGCAAGGAGGAGTATGAGAAGAAGAAGCACGATATTGAAAGGGAGTTCGTCGAGGTTATGGACAGGATAGTCCAGTACAAGGCTTTTTCAAGCGGCTTTTAGGTTTTCAGGAGCATTTCTAATGCATACTTGCTGGCGGGTTCTGCATAGGCCGTGTTAAGCAAACTTTCAACCACTGATTGAGGAACACCGTCTAAATGGCTTGTTTCAACCGATTCTAGTTTAGAAAGGCTTAAAAATGGGTTTTCTCGAGGTAGAATGCGGTGAGTAAAATGAGCTCCTCGCAAGTAAAGGTTATTCCCTCGATAATTCTTAAAGAGGGAAGCAGGAGGAGCTTTGAAAAGGAGGCTCAGCTTTACAATCTTCTGGCATCAGAAGTGATCTTCGAAACCGTCAGGTCAGCCCTAGGCCCATTAGGATACAGAAAAATCCTTGTGGATACGTTCGGCGACACCACGATAACCGGCGACGGGGCGACGATAATGAGCGAGCTGGAGGTTGAGCATCCTGCTGCAAAGCTGATTGTAGACGCGGCTAAGTCTCAGAACAAGGAGGTCGGCGACGGGGTTACAAGTCTAGTGGTGTTAACCCATTTAATGTTTAAGGAAGCCGACTCCCTGATGAATATGGGGATACATCCCTCGATAATAATCGACGCGTATACTGAGGGGGTTAGGAAGGGTCTCGACGCTTTGAAGAGCGAGCTTGCAATCAAGATCGACCCGAGAGACCCTGATGTTTTAAGGAAAACAGTATTGTCCACAATACCCTTATCGCTAAACACGGCAGCAAGGGAGAGGCTCGCCGACATATCTGTTGAAGCAGCTAAAAGAATAATTGAGAAAGGGGTTGAGAACACTAGAGTTTTCGACGAGTTCTTGAAAACCGAGAAGAAGAGTGGCGGATCGATTCTGGATACTCAGCTCATCGAGGGAGTTGCACTCGACAAGGAGATTGTGCATCCCGACATGCCTAAAAGGGTTGAGAACGCTAGAATAGCCCTTCTAGACATGCCGATTGAAGTTAAGAAGACTGAGACAGACGAGAGGCTGAAATTCAGCGACGCCAGGATGATCAGGGAATTCCTCAAGACGGAGCAGAAAATGATGAGCGACATAGTCAACAGGCTTTCAGAGTTGAAAGTCAACGTGGTTTTCGTCCAGAAAGGCATTGACGACTATGCCCAATATCTCTTGGCGAAGAAGGGAATCATGAGCCTTAGGAGAGTTAAGAAATCAGACATGGAGAAGCTTGCACTCGCCACCGGGGCGAAAATCGTGAGCGTCTTGGAAGACTTGACTGAGGATAAGCTTGGTTTCGCAGGCATTGTGGAGGAGCGGAAAACAGGCGGAGAAAAATGGACGTTCGTCGAGAAGGTTCCGAACAAAGCGGTTCACACCATCCTAGTGAGGGGGGAGAACGATAAGATTGCCGACGAGGCGGAGAGAATCGTTAAGAACTGCATCGCTGTTCAGAGGACGCTTGTCGAGGAGCCCTATGTTCTACCGGGTGGCGGAGCTGTCGAGGTCTTCCTTTCACGTAAACTCGCGGAGATGGCTAAGGGAGGAAAGGAGGGCATTGTGCTCGAATCATTAAGCAGAGTGTTCGAATCATATGTGAAGCAGATCGTAGCTAATTCAGGTAGGGACCCAGACGAGGTTTTAACCGAGCTTAAGGCGAGGCATGCTAAAGGAGAGAAGACAGCAGGCTTCGATGCTTTCAGCGGAGGAATCACGAATACTATTGAAAAAGGAATACTCGACTCCTACAGGGTTAAGAAAACGGTGTACCTGGCTGCCCTTGAAACAGCCACAATCCTTCTAAGGGTTGACGACGTAATCATGGCGGCGAAAATGAAGCCTCCAAAGGGGAGGGAAGGCGGGGCGGAAGAGTAGAATGAAAATCGCTTTGGAAGCTGAAGCTAAACATTGAGCATCTCCTCTTTAAAAAACAGTATTGAGAAGAGAATAGAGGTCTCCAAAAAAAGGCTAACTAAGTTTGAGAAGGCGAGAATAATAGGTTTAAGAGCTCTTGAACTCTCACTGGGCGCTCCCCCTTTGATACCTGTTGAGCAGAGCAGTAGGCTGAGCGCTATCGAAATAGCGACGCAAGAGGTTGAGAAAAAGATCCTCCCGCTGATAATCGGCAGAAGGATGCCTGACGGAAGCTACGTTTACGTCCCGTTAAGCGACTTAGAAGTAGAGGATTAAACCACATATTGGGCCACCGGATACTTTTAACGTGGGACCGGTGGAGAGCCCTATTAAGGCTCTAGACTGGCGGGCAGAAAGATTTTTATTCCGGCTATCCAACCCTCCCTACGCAAGGAGGAGGTGTAAAAGTAAACCATGTGCGCACAAACCACTGGACCGTCTCCTAACGTAGTGCTCGTAGGCAAGAAGCCAGCGTTAGTATACGCAGTTGCTGCGTTAATGCAGCTGACGTCTGAGCAAAGCGAGGTCACTCTGAAGGCAAGAGGGAGAGCAATATCGAAGGCTGTTGACGTCGTGGAGATCCTTAAGAGAAGGTTCCTAGGAAACCAGATGGTTCTGAAAAACGTTCAGATAGGCACGGAGACATTCCAGACGCCTGACAACAGGCAGAGGTTCATCTCGACGATAGAGATAACTGTTTCAAAGGCTTAAAGGAAAGCAAACCAGCACAACCATCATCTTTGTTTTTTAATGTCCCCATTCTTAGTCCTTCAGCTAACGAAGCTTTTTAACCATCAGCAACCCTGATGTTCCATCCAAATAATAGTGGGGAATCTCGCGGACAACACGATAGCCAAGCGCCTTATAAAGCCTGATCGCCTTCTCGTTATTAACCCTCACTTCGAGGAAGCTCTCGTCGATAGAGTTGCGGACCATCTCATCCAGCACTGAGGCCATAAGGGTTTTCCCAATCCCTTTTCCGTGAAACTGCTTTTTAACGGCCAAGCTTACCACATGTCCCTTTCTCACTATAGTGAAGCCTCCTTCCGAGGGGAAGCCTGTTTCGATTCTGCACATCACGTATCCGACGACCTCCCCGGTTTTAGCAAGAACCGCCACGAGAAAATAGTTTGGAAACCTTTCAAGCAGATCCATGAAGAAGGAAGGCGGATAGTTTTCAGGAAGCTCTAGTCTGTTTATCTCAATAACGCTTGGAAGATTCTCCGGCTCCGCATGCTTAATGACCACCTCGTCAGTCAAGGCGGTAACCATTTTCCCGTTTTTTCCGAGCACGCCTGCCTCTTTAAAACTATTATGCTTACTCTTTAAGCGCGTTTTTAGGGGTCTCGAAACGTAAAACAGTGAAGGAGGCATTAGTGACAATACCTGTTTTCGAGCCCTTGGCGAGAAACAGGCGGGAAGCCCTGTACGCATCGAGAAGAGCGTCGTGAGCCCTGCAGTCTAAGACGGTTCTAAGGAGAGGCTCGGGGATCGCTGAAACCACGTGCACAGTCTTCCCGTTTAACAGGTTTCTGCAGAAACTGATGTACTTCGCTATTAGAGGCGAATCCGGCTCAGCATTATCACTAACCAGGTCTGGGGGTAAGCCTAGGCCTTTCAAACCTTCAATAGCAAGTATAATCCTGTCGCATTCCGCACCCTGCAAGCAATTCGGAATTATGCTCATCGCTCTGCTCAAAGACTCGTCGAAAGGGTTTCCACCAGCCGATATCACGAGAACCTGGACGGGGGTTTGAGTCGACACCAAGCCGGGTTGAAGACTGTTTAAAGCCTCGTAGACCTCAACAGGGCTTCCTGAAATAACCTTGGGATCACCCTCCAGCGGAATAAGCGTGACGACCTTCAGGTCTAAATTGTCGCAAAGCTTGCTCAAATAGGGTTTTAAATCGATTTTACCACCGGACTCGGCTGCTTCGAGAAAACCTGATGTAAACTCCTTCCAAAGCTTAGGGTAAAACGGGAAAAGATTCTCGCCTAAACCCCTAAACCCGATTAAAGCATCCGGGTGTGGACAGCTCACAAGGCAGGCTGACCGCATGGAATCCTCTACGGTTGAAACAGGGCTTAACAAGTCGAAGCTTAACAACTCTCTAAAGCCTCCTCCAATGCCCTGCTTTAAAACAGCGGGGAGCGTGGGGTCCAAAAGTAGAGCGGCCCCATCCTTGACAGAGTCCTTCAGAATGTTCTTCAAAGATGAAAGCAGCATGGAGTAGTCGAGGACGAGTTCTCTGGACACAACCCAGGCTAAATCCTCAGGGTCAATCCTGATGCTTATGCTTGTCGACCCGTATGGCAACCATACTGCTGGCAACCCTGCTCACCCCCAGGCTGGAGACGGATAATGCATGCTTTTTAATAACTGTTTATGTTGAAAAAAAGGGTTAAGACTCTTTGTCAAACATTTTCGACTTCTCTTGGAAAAAGTTAAATAGGATTAGTTGGATAATAAAGAGCGTATGTTCAGCTGGGAGTCGGACTTTGAAGAAGCGGTGAAGACAGTAAATATTTACCGTAAAAAACTTCAAACTTTGAAAACAATGAGGGAAACAGGAAAAATATCTGATAAAACAGCCGATTTCCTGCAGAAAGAGTTTGAAAACTATGTGAAGTCGATTGAGGCTAAGAAGCAGACGGTTTTGGAGAAGCTTGAGAACAGGATGAAGGAGGTTCAGCAGCAGATAGATGTTATTGAGAAGCTGATAGCTAACAACGAGATCAGGTACTCAGCGCAGGAGATTGCTGAGGAAAGATATAACAAGATAGCTACTGCGCTGAACTACGCCATGGAGGAGAGCAGGAACGAGTATGAAAGCCTGAAGGAAGCGATGGCGATACTTGAGAAGCTGCCCGACCTTATGAGTCAAAGCGAAAGCGAGCCCTTGGAAACCTAGGCAACTGCCCCGGATTCCTTGGATACTTTTTCAAGCCTTATTCCCTTGTCGAACACTAATTCGTATATTTGATTTATCTGGGGGCTTCCGAGAGCCCTGTACTCGCTCTCTGTGAGATAGATGATCAGCCTGGGGCTTCCATGCCTCGGCATGAGCCCAGCTTGCTGGAGACTGCTTAAAACACCCCTAACCATCTCCTGCGCGTACAGAACATCCTCGGAAGACTTGTCGAAAACGCCTGAGGGGGCTATCGACGTGAAGTCCACTCTTACACCCGGCTCGCCCTCAACCTCAACGCTGCCTATGAAAGTTACTTTAACCCTAACCATCGTCTAAACATCTCCAAACCGCCTAATAAAGTTATTCTGGCATAGTGGTTAAGCATTTCCCATTTAGCAAAACGTTTTTAAGCATAATGGTATGAGCAAGCCTTCCGAATGCGAATGATTAGCGAAAAAGATTATGAGAAAAACGAGGAGGACAGGAGGAAAGCTGTTGAAATTCTACTCAAACTCAGCAAGCAGAAGCACGACCCGGCTGCTTGGAGGATGCTGAAGGAAATACTCTACCCCTCCAGAAAGCTAGACGTCGACGTGATTATAGATGATACTACTCTGAGAGAGGGTCTTCAAATGGCTGGCTTGACAACACCGGCACCTGAGGATCTAGCTGAGATAGGTAGGCTGCTACACGAGATAGGCGTTGAGAGGATAGAGGTCATGACATACACTCCGACCGATAGGGATGCCATCAGGATGATGATTGACAATGGACTCGGAGGGATTCTTGCAGGATGGAGTAGGGCAGACAAGCATGATGTAGACGAGATTCTCAAGCTGGATTTAAAACAGATAGGGGTAAGTCACCCCGTTTCATATTATCATTTCGCCAAATGGCCCGGCGAGCATGTCTACAATCTCGTCAGCAGGGTTGTCGAGACTGTTGAGTACGCGGTAGACCATGGGTTAAAGGTTTTCGTACACGGAGAGGATAGCACGAGGGCAGACTGGGATTTCGAGAGGAAGTTTGTGAACGCTGTTGCAGAGGCGGGTGCAGAGGTTTACAGAATATGCGACACCGTGGGCGTAGGGTGCTCCCTCCCAGACCATTCTCTTCCAAACGGGATACCTGAGAAGATCAGGTCTCTGAAGAAGGAAACTAAAATTAAGAGTCTAGAGATACATGCTCACGACGACCTAGGAAACGCTGTGGAGAACACTATGGCCGCTATAAGGGCAGCCTCAGGACTCTATGATACGTTTTACGTTAGCACGACATTCCTAGGCATAGGGGAGAGGTCTGGAAATGCTGAGACTGAGAAAATAATACTAAACCTGTATATTCACCACGGTTTTTACAAGTGGAACCTGGCCCTTTTGAGGGAAACGGCGAACTTCATAGCTACAGCGCTAAACTACCATCTTCCGACGAACAAGGCGATAGTTGGAGACTCAGCGTTCGCCCACGAGTCAGGCATCCACCTGCAGGGAATAAGGATCGCGCCCGCGATATACGAGGTCTTCCCACCGGAGCTAGTGGGGCAGACGAGGAAGATCATAATCGGGAGGAGAACCGGGAAGCATGGAATAGTTTTAAAGCTCAGGGAAATCATCAACCAGGATGTTGACGAAAATGATCCAAGGCTTAAGAAGCTAGTGGAGCTTGTAAGAAGCAGCCTTCTCCAGGTTGACAGAAAATACTATTTAACTGAAGAGGAGTTTAAAAAGCTCGCGGGTGAAGCAGGCTTCAGCGTTTAGAGTATTTCTCCACGAAATGGGTTAAATCTATCTCGAACCCGGCTGCAGGATTCTCTAAACCGTTCAGCTCCAGCACCTCAGGATGAACCTCGCCAACAACCCCCAGCAGGCTACTGTTTAAAACGATTTTCGCAACCCTGCCTGGCGTGAACAAGGGGTCTTCGCTTTTCTCGAACAAGGCTTTCTCAACACACAGGTTGTTCAGCAGGCTCATGACGACGGACTTAGCCTCTGAAAAAGAGGCTGAGGAGTGCGCTGACACTCCTGCCAGCGAGACCCGTGAAACCACAGACCCTTCTTCAGAGACCCTTATAACTGGGCCTGTTTCAAAAATCCTCTGAGGATACTTCTCATGCTTATTGGAAGAGAGATTCCTTATCAAGCCTGGGAGGAGGGAGTCCCTTAGCATTGTGAGCTCAAGGCTGGATGAGTTCGCCAGCCTAGCCCTCTCGCAAACAGGCCTCCTAACCATGCGGTAGTTCTGATCCTCGTTGGTAATCAGAAAGTTGAAAACCTCAGTATAGCCCAGCCCTATCATGATTAGCCTAGCCTTGTCCTGAACCATCGTCTCAGGATGCATCAAGCCTATAGTGGAAGCCTCAGGGTAAGTCGGAGTTAGCCTCCAAAGCCCGTATCCTATGGCGACCTCTTCAACAAGGTCGACGTTATGCATTATGTCAACCCTGTATGGGGGAATCCCCACTTTGAACACGCTCCCGTCGTTCACCACTGAAAACCTGCATTTCAAGAAGCTTCTGTAGATCTCAGCGTTACTAAGGTTCTCCCCGATTAGAGAATTAATATAGCTCGCTTCAACGCTCATAGTCTTAGGTGTGAAATCCGGAAAAGTTTTCTCAGAGCCGTCATCATAGGTTATCTTCACCGCCTCAATGCTCCCGCCCATGTCTTTAAACACGTATAGAAGTATGTTCAGGGCCCTTGAAGCATAATACTCATCTAAGGCAGTTACGTCTATGAAGAGGTTTCTAGTCTCAGGGGTTAACCGGGTCAATTCAGAGTTTATTATCGGCGGGAAGGATAAGACTTCCCCGGTGGAATCAACTATCACAGGATACTTGTCAAACCCCTTGATAATATGGCCATACTCCAAACCTTTGTCAACCTCTTTCAAAACCTCGTCCAAAGTCATCCTCCTTTCCATTCCAAGCGGCTTGAACGAAACCGCGTCTGGGTCTGCAGCCATATAGTAGACCGGAGGCCTGATCTTATCCAAGTCATGTATCCCGATTGAGACCTTACGTCTATCCCTGCCAATACCCTGGTGCAGGACCTCTTGAACGTTAATCACCTCCTTCAAATCCTGCTCGGCTAGTTCAATATTCCTCACGACCGCGGAGCATAGGACACCCCTGATCCCTCTGAGCCTGCTGTCAAAGTGAAAACTTATCGTGGGACTTGAGAAAAAGGCTTCCGGATAGCCAAGCCCGATTTCAAGGAAGCCGGCGTACGCCCTAGCGATGCCTGCGTGGCTCGAGAAATCCGGCCTGTTCGGATTATACTCTATTTTGACGAAACCTTCGCCAACATCCTCAATATCCGTCGCGAGCCACGGCAGGTCTTCGACTAGCTGCTTCAACTCAACGTCAATCCCCAGGAACCTGCTTAGCCTCTCAGGATAAACCTCTATCACGGGCATAGCTTAACCCTCCTAAGCCAGCCTAAATCGTTCTGATACAGGACGCGGATGTCAGTAACGCCCAGCTTGAGCATCAGTAAACGCTCCAACCCGCCCCCCCAGGCAAGAACAGGATGGTCGATGCCCAGAGGCTTAGTAACTTCAGGTCTGAAAACACCCATGCCGCAGAGCTCAAGCCACCTGCCAGCCTGGGGAACGTAGACAACGGAATTCATAGAGGGCTCCGTATACGGGAAGTAAGAGGGCCAGAACTGAACTTTCTCCAACCCGAGTTTCTTATAGAATTCCGTTAAGACCCCTTTAAGATCCCTAAGCGTCACACGCCTATCCATTATTATTCCCTCTATCTGGTGGAACTCTGCAAGGCTTTTAAATGAAACCCTCTCGTTTCTGAAAACCCTGTCAACGCTGAAAACCTTCACAGGCGGCTCCCGATGCTCATACAGGTATCTTACGGAGACGCATGTAGTATGTGTTCTTAACACAAGCCTCTTCGCAGCCTCTTCAGACCATTCCCCACCCCAGCCGGTTGAACCCGTCTCCCAACCATCCTCATGCGTCCTCCTCACTCTTTCAACAAGCTGCCTGTCTCCCAGCTCCATGGAAGAAGGGTGTGAAAGATAGAAAGTATCCTGCATTTCCCTAGCAGGATGATCCTGGGGGGTGAAGAGAACGTCGAAGTTCCAGAAGCACGATTCGACAAGCGGGCCCTTCGCCTCTGTGAAACCCATCGCTGTAAAGATTTCCTTAACCTCTTTGATGAATTCCGTCAACGGGTGTAGTCTTCCAGGGTATACCGGCTCAACATCGGCGGTGACATCGTAGGGTTTAAGCTCAACGTTTCTCCACTCCCCAGTTCTCAGCAGCTCAGGAGTCAACTGGGTTACTGCAACCTTAAGCTCGACAAGCCTGCCGGCTTCAGTCAGAGAGACCAGTCTTTCAACCTTCTCCTCAACCCTGACTATCCCCCTGCCCGATAAGAGTTTAACAGCCTCCGTGTTCAGCAGGCTTATGTCCAATGGGCCTGACGCCAGCGTTCTGACAACTGCTTCGTCAACCCCTTCAGCAGGCTCTTTCTCCACGACTATGTGCGGAACACCGTTTACAGCCCTAATTGAGCCCCAGCCTTTTCTACGCAGCCAGCCGAGCGCTATCGTGAAAAACGACCCGTCAGGATAAGCCTTGCGAGCCTCCTCCAGAGGCATTAGGCCTCCATTACCCAACACTAGTTTCACAAGCCTTCTCTCGGGAAGACCGTTTCTAGAATGGTATTCCCCCTCCCCGGTTAGCCTAGCAAACTTGGTCTCTTTAGTTGAGACGCTTACTAAGCCTTTTTCAGAGAGAGAGGAGACAGCGCTCGCTGCCGACGACTCGTTCAAACCCGTGAGCAGGCAGAGTTCGCTGAAGCCCATGGCTCTACCGGTTCTCCTGAGAGCCTCCACAATATCTTTCTCAATCCTAGATTCCAAGCTCACTCTCCTACACCTGTTGTTTAACGGGCGTGCAGGCGGTTTTTAAATTTGAAACCTTAATAATCCCCTCGGGAAAAACATGTTGATGAAGCCAGGGTTTAAGCCTCCTGAGATCCTTGAGAAACTGGTTTCAGCAGCACTTGGAAAGAGTAGGGCGAGCCTCGTCATCAGGAGAGGGGCTTTGGTGAACGTTTTCACGGGAGAGATTGTTGAAAACACGGATATCGCCGTGGTTGACGACAGGATAGTGTTGGTAGGGAACGCGGAGCACACGATTGGGCCTGAGACGAAGATTATCGACGCTTACGGGAAATACTTGGCACCGGGATTCCTAGACGGGCATGTACACGTTGAGAGCTCTATGCTCACAGTGACCCAGTTTGCAAAAGCTGTCCTACCCCATGGGACGACAACGGTCTTCATAGATCCTCATGAGGTTGCAAACGTGCTTGGGATAAAGGGGGTTAAAATGATGCACGACGAGGGACTAGGATTGCCTTTGAAAGTATACGTTTCAATCCCAAGCTGTGTGCCGGCGACAAGCCCAGAGTTTGAAACCGCTGGAGCCGAAATAGGTTTGAAGGAGATTGAAGAGGCATTTTCATGGAGGAACACCGTTGCGCTTGGCGAGGTTATGAATTACCCTGGAGTATTATCTTTAGACCCTAAGATTATAGGCGAGGTTAAGGCGGCTTTGAAAAGCAGCAGGATTGTTGAAGGACATTTCTTCGGAAACCTTAACGAGGAGCTTAACGCTTACGTTGCAGCAGGAATATCCTCTGACCACGAGTCCGTGACGATGGAGGCTGGGCTTGCTAAACTAAGGCTAGGGATGCACGTAATGGTTAGGGAAGCATCCGCCTGGAGAGACCTGAAGGAGGTTATAAGAATGGTTACGGAGAGGAAGGTTGACGCGAGGAGGATCTGTCTGGTTAGCGACGACAGGGAGCCCAGCGACCTTTTAAACGAGGGGCATATCGACCATATTGTTAGAAGAGCGATCGAAGAAGGCGTAGACCCTGTTACCAGTATTCAAATGGCCACGTTGAACACTGCTGAACACTTTAAAGTCGACAGCGAGATAGGTGCCTTAGCCCCCGGGATGGTCGCAGACATACTGATCCTTAGCGATTTGAACAGGGTTCGCGTCGACACGGTGATAGCCAACGGCAGGGTTGTCGCGAAGAACAGCAGGCTGGTGGCGGAGATACCTGAATACCATTATCCTGAGGAGGCGAGGAAAACAGTCAGACTCGGCAGAAGGCTCGGTGGAAACGATTTTAAGGTAAGGGTTGAAGCCGGTAAGGAGTTTTTCAAAGTCAGGGTTATCCAGGTTGTCGAGGCCAAGACTATTACTAGAAGCAGGGTTGCAGACTTGAGGCAGAGAAACGGTTTCCTAGAGGCGGATCCAGCACAGGATATTGCCAAGGTCGCTGTTGTTGAAAGGCACAGGGCTTCAGGCAACATGGGAATAGGCTTCGTCAAGGGCTTCGGCTTTAAGAATGGCGCCGTAGCGTCTACAGTAGCCCATGACAGTCACAACATGCTTATAGTAGGGATGAACGATGGCGACATGGCTCTTGCAGGAAACACACTGGCAGAGACAGGTGGAGGAATGATAGCCGTTGAAAAAAGCCGGATACTGGCTCTAGTGGAGCTTCCCGTAGCGGGCTTGATGTCGGATAGGCCTGTTCAAGAGGTTGCGGCGAAAGTTGAAAAGCTTTCAGAGGCTTGGAGGAGGCTGGGCTGCGTGATGACCCATCCATTCATGACGATGTCCCTGCTGGCCCTTCCAGTCCTTCCCGAGCTCAGGATAACCGATAAAGGGCTTATCGACACGGTTAATTTTAGGAGAACAAGCCTTATAGTGGAATAACCATGTTTCCCGTCATTCTCGGCATACAGTAGCCTTAATAAACCCCTTAAAACGGTTGTCAAAACGTTAAACGTTGAGTAAGCTGACACTAGCCTGGCTCATGCCTGTTTCCCGCAGAATCGATGCCTTCATAAGGAGGGAGATAACGAAATTCTACAAGGATGCTTCTGAAAAAGGATTAATAGACGGCGAGGAGGCTGAGGCTCAGCTTGAGAAAGCACTTTCTCACAAGACGGATTTTGTAACAGCGCTCAAGATAAGCGTGCCAGTCAACTGGAGAAGCAGCGTTTCATACAGGCTTTGGAAGAGCAGGGGCAGTGCTTCCGGCTTTACAACGATGCTGAAAACCATGGGGGACAGGAGGATGTACGATTTGGCAACAACCTTCGCGATAGCCTTGAAGTCTGGAGACATTAGGGACGAGGCTTTCGACGAGAAAGAATTCGTGAAGCCCGAGGAGTACGAGTTTAAAATAAGGATTGCGGATAATCTTGAGAGCCTCGTCAACAAGAGGGTTAGAGAAATACACAGAGAAGGGTTTGCCGAAAGATATTTTAAAGGAAGGGAAGAGGTTTTCAACTACGAGTTTAAAGACCTGAAGTACTCTGAGCTTTTCAGAAAAGGGGAATACGATAAAATACTTTCTCTCTACGAGGATTTGAAGGAAACCTGGCACGGCAAGACGGCTGGGATAGGAGAGAGAGTGGTTTCACTTACTCTTTTTGAGGCAGGCATGCTTGATGAGGAGCCTGATGCCTGTGAAGCCATAGTGAAGTACCAGTGGGCAATCACAAACATCTGGATGTGGAGCGACGAGATGAAAGACCTTTTCAGCAACCTTAAGGAGAGCAGTATTAACATGCTTATCGTGGAATGCTTGAAGAACGGGCTTAGAGGAGTTGATGAGCAGTCGGTTAAGGATTTCATCGCAAAGAACCCTAGCATCCTAGATGAGCCGGTTAAGGAGTATTTCCAGCTTGCGAGAAGCATTGAAGACGAGATGAGAAGACACCCGTGGATAAACATGATGGATTACTCGGAAGGGGCTAAGATAGTTTTCAAAAAGTTTGAAGAAAGGAAAAGAAGCCTGCTGAAAGCAATCGGCTTCGGAAAAGCGTAGCGGGCTTCACAAGCCGCCCGGCTTTCTTTAAACCTTCCGATACCAGAAGCTCCGCCTGCGCCCGCAATACGAGGCTTAGCCGTCTGAAAGTCGCGTTATTTTCAGGCAAACTGTTTATAAACAGTGGCGAGCAATCTATGAGGGCTAGAGGTTTAGAGCAGTATGAGGAAGAGCAGTATTGCTGTGATCGCCACCTTAACCATAATCTTAGTGAGTGTTTTCAACAGTACTGTTAAAGCCCCTGTAAACTGGAAAGCATACTACTATAGGCTTAAAATATGCTTCATAAACAAGGGTTCAGACAGCTATACTCCTACTCTGGAGGACAGGTTGTTCCCAATTTTCCCAAATACTTCAATCCAAAAAACGCATATTTATGAAGTCGAACCGAGCGTTAAGCGGGTTTTCACGGATGAAGATGGCAATCTGCTTGCAGAACTAGATTTCCCGGAGACCATTAAACCAGGTGGAAACATTACCGTGAGAATCATAGTAATGATTAACATAACCTTCAGAAGCCTGCCTGAAATCTCCGTCAACTCCTCCGGAAGCTTTTCAGACATACCTGCTACGCTTGCGAGCTATACTGTTTCAAGCGGTGCGTGGAGGTATAGGGATGAAGGTTTAAAGCATATAGCTGAGCTTGCCGCTGAGATCAAAGGTAACGATACAAACCTGCTCAGAGTAGTTTGTAAAATGGTCGAGTTCATAGGGGAGAGGGTTAGTTATCCCGAGGGGGAAGAATTAAGACCCCCGCAGTACCCGAACCAGACGCTGCCCAGCACCGGGGAAAAAGGCCGGGGGGACTGCGACGACCAGTCTGCACTCCTAATAGCCATGCTCAGATCAGTTGGAATACCTGCCTATCTTCAAACTGGCGGAGTGGTTTCACCTTTCTACAGTGTCAGCGGGGAAACATGGGGTGGACACTTAACCGTGGTTTCAAAAGGAATAGGATGGCATGGATGGGTTGAAGCCTACATTCCGCCGTGGGGCTGGCTCCCCGTGGACATAACCTACGGGTACTATTCTCGCCGCCGAGACCCGTTGTCGTCGATAAAGTATTCCGCGTCAGCCCGCGAGCTTATGCTTGAATCCGAGAGATACTCGTCTATAGATTTTGTGGCAGAGTATTTAAAGACGAGGGAGAGGATTGTGGGCAGCAGTATCTTCATACGCATGGAGGAAGAGGTTTCTGAGAATCCTTTCCCTGATAAGGGTTCTCAACAGGTAGAGCAGCCTGAGGGAAACATGGTGCCGTCTACACTTTTCCTCCCAATTCTGGCAGCGAGCATAGTTACGCTCACTATTTTCATTTTGCTGAAGCGAGCGTCTCCCAGCTTTAGGGGGAAAAGAGTGAAAATACTGCTTTTAAAGCGGCGCACACCCGTGATCGAGAGAAATAGGTTTAAATCATCCCTCTGAAGCATACATTTCTCGTTGCCGGGTAAGAAATCAGAATGGATGGGCATACTCCTGCTCACAGCAGGCATATTCGGGGGAATGATGTTTTTCAAGGAGACGCTTTACTTTCTAACCTTAACTATACTACTTATAATGATTATGGTAGTATACGTTTTATTCAACTCTAGAAGGAAGAATTCTTTTAAGAAGACCGGTGAAAAGCCTGAGCAGGAGAATAAGGCTAGTCCAAGCGAGAACGTCGAGTAAAAAGAATAGAGGGTCAAACTTAACGTCAACGTATTTCGCGGCCCTAATGTCTATAACCTGGGTTAGAAAGGGAAGGGGGAGGCCGTTTTTAACATAGTGGTATGGTTCTGAAGGGCTGTAGAGCCCGATTAACCCTGTCACAAGGGTTACAGCAAGAGCTTTCAGAAGCAGCATGCCCTTTTCTCGAAGCCTTACTCCACCCTTTTTCAAAGCGTTAAGCTTGAAAAACACCAAGAATATTAATCTTGCGAAACAGTGTAAGGAGGCAGAGAAACAGTGTTCGAAGACACGCTTGAGAAAATCGGCAGAATGACCGAGGAGGAAACGGTTAGGCTCTGCGAAGAGGCTTTTGAAAAACTGAGCAGGGAGCCGCCGGTCTTAAGGCTGAATTGCGAAAAAACCCTGGTTGTCGGAGACCTTCATGGGGATTTGGAGTCTTGCGTAAACGCTCTGCGCCTGGCGAAGCTTAGCGACGCTAAGGCTGTTTTCCTCGGGGACTATGTTGACAGGGGGCTGTATCAGAGCAGCGTTATAAACCTTCTCTTACGGATGAAAAACGACAATCCTGATGCAATATTCCTCTTAAGGGGCAACCATGAAACCCCTTCGATGAATTTTTCATACGGTTTTCTAAACCTTCTCGCCAGAAGGTTCGGAAAAGCTTACGAGAAGGTTTACGAAGCGTACTTGAAAGTTTTCTCGGAAATGCCTTTAGCGGGGATAGTTAACAACAGGGTAATGCTGGTTCACGGAGGACTCGCAGAGGGGCTTCAGAGGATCGAGGAGCTTGAAAAAGCCGGCAAGGGAGGTGTTGAACCCGAGGACAAAAGGGTTTTCGAAACGCTCTGGAACGATCCTTCTGAAGACGTTGAAGAATACTCGTCCAACCCCAGGGGACCGGGGATCCACCGTTTCGGCGGAAAGGCTCTTGAAAGATTTCTGAGGAACAATGGTCTCAGAATGATGGTGAGGAGCCATGAGCCCGTCCCCCAGGGCTACCGTATCCTTTTCAACGGGCTTTTAATAACCATATTTTCCTGCAGGTTCTACGGAGTGAAGCCTACAGCATTAGAATTGAAGGAGGAGAAATACCTTTTTAAAAGCTTAGAATAGAAGATTGCGTGCTCCAAGGGGGAGAAGCATAACGGCTTGCTGCATAAAGCTTTAAGCCTGCTTTAATAAGGGTGTTGAAAGTTAAGCTTATAAACACGGGTTGAAGCAAGATGCCAAGATGAGCTCTGAAATAAGCATGGATGACTTCAAGAAGGTTAGGATGGTTGTCGGAACAATAGTGTCCGCTGAAAAGGTTAAGGGTTCTGAAAAGCTTCTGAAGCTTCAGGTGAGCCTAGGAGGGAATGTAACGAAACAGTCGGTAGCAGGCCTTGGAGCATTCTATGCTCCGGAGCAACTCGTCGGTAAACAATACGTTTTCGTGACTAACCTTAAACCGGCTGTCCTGATGGGGCAGGTTTCAGAAGTAATGATTCTTGCAGCAGTTGAAGATAAGAACAGGGTAGCGTTAATATGCCCCGACAGTAGGATTTCAGACGGCTCCTCAGTAACATAAGGCTCAAACTAGGCTTTCAGTATCCGGTATCCAGCTGCTTTCCTAAGCCTGTTCTGTATAGCCATGCCAATGCCTTCTTCAGGAAAGCCCTCGGCCACTATAATGTCCGGGTTCATCCTGTCAAGGCTCCTCAGCGCCGGGTAGATCCTTCTCGCCACAAGGTCAAGCCTATTCCTCGGGGCGAGTGCCTCCAGAATGACTTGCCCAGGTAGTCGTAGTGCAGTCTCCTCTGAAACCATGCATCCTACTTTCAAACCGGATTTCAAGTATTCCTCAACCGTTTCAACTATTTTTGCAACCTTCCTCTCGTAATCGTCTCCTTCCACGACGATCATCTCAGCCCTGGGAGCATAGTGCCTATACTTCATGCCGGGAGAAGCAGGAACTCCTTCGAAGCCGCCGGACAATATTGAAGGATGCACCTCAACATCGCCAAGGTATTTCCTAAGGATCTCGAGAGGAATAGGGCCCGGCCTGAGTATGACAGACCTGTTCTCAGACACCTGGATAACAGTCGACTCAACCCCTATGAATGTTTCACCGGCGTCGATTATCATGTCTATCGAGCCGTTTAAATCCTCGTACACGTCCTTAGCGTTAGTCGGGCTTGGCCTGCCTGAAAGATTAGCACTCGGAGCAGCAATCGGAGAGCCCAAGTGCTCGATTAGCCCTAGTGCAACATTGTGGGCGGGCATTCTTACAGCAACCGTTTCAAGACCCGCCGACACGACTGGAGGAACCTTCAAGGATCTGGGAACAACTATTGTCAACGGGCCGGGCCACAGCTCCCTGATCAGTTTCTCAGCCCTACGGGGAACACTGGTTGAAACCTGGTTAAGCATCTCCATGCTTGAGACATGCACTATAACAGGGTTGTCCGGGGGCCTCTTCTTAGCCACGAATATTTTCAGGACAGCATTCTCGTTGAAAGCGTCAGCCCCAAGGCCGTATACAGTCTCGGTTGGAAAAGCTACGAGCCCACCTGACTTCAGGACCGCCGCCGCCTCCTGAAGCACCTTCTTAGAGGGGCGATGCTTATCCGTCTTAAGAACCCTTGTCAACAACCAGCGTTACATAGATTACTCAGCCGGTTAATAACATTTTTCCACTGAACTTTCCCTTGGCCAATGGAATGCTTAAGCCGAGAAACAACAAGGGATAAAAACAGGTTTAACAGATGTTTAGCGAGAGAAATGCGTGTGGAGATAGTTAGCCTCACAGAGGAGAATCTTGTTGAAGCCCCGGAATGGGATGAGCATCCTTTCAGCTGCAAGTACTGCATATACTGGGAGTTTCCGGAAGAGTGCGTAGAGCCTTCCGGAGAGAACAGGGGAAAAACGCTGGCTAAGAAGGTCGACTGGTTGAGGAGCGCGAGAAAAGTGTTTGGCGACTGTGGAAAGCTAATTTATGTAGAGGGGAAGCCCGTCGGCTACGCGCAATATGCTCCCCCAAAGATGCTCCCGCGTTCAGCCGAGTACCCCGCTGGGCGGCCCAGCGGGGACGCGGTGTTAATCTCATGCCTTTTCATCGCTGAAAAGGAATACAGGAGGCGTGGGCTCGGTAAGAAGCTTCTGCAAAGCGTAATCGAGGATTTAAGGAGGAGGGGGGTCAAGGCTGTTGAAACCTTTGCTAGGAGAAATAACCCTAACAATCCGTCTGGACCGGTGGAGTTTTACTTGAAAAACGGGTTTATGGTTCTAAGGGGCGATCCCGAGTTCCCGTTAATGAGGATAGAACTATAGAGGATAGAAACGTTTTATTCAGGCAAATAAGATTTGAGCAACGTTTTTGAAAGGTTTTAGGTTTAAATGCGGCTAGCCAACAACATTAGCCGGCGTTAGACCAATGAAGGTTAAAGTGTTCATACAGAGGCTTCGCGAAACCAGGATTCTAGACTTAGAGGAGAACGGCAAGATTGAAGACCTTCTTAAGACATTAAGGATAAGCGTTTCTGAAGTAATCCCCGTTAAGAATGGAGTTATAGTCACTGAGAAAGAGCCTCTTGGAGAAGGAGACGAGATTAAGCTGCTGAGCGTTGTCTCAGGCGGTTGAAGCATGGTCTGTGAAGACTGTGAGAACAGGGCTGTCTACATTTCTTTAAGTGGAAGAAGCCTATGCAGCAAGCATTTTAAAAAGTATTTCGAGAAAAAAGTCATGCAGACAATTAAGAGGTACAGCTTAATCGAATACGGGGAGAGAATTCTAGTAGCCTGCTCAGGAGGCAAGGACAGCACAGCTCTGCTAAGCTTCCTCTTGAGGCTTATGAAGAATAAGCGTGAAAACATTGCTGCGATAGCTGTGGACGAGGGCATAAGCGGATACAGGGATGTGAAGCTCAACGGTCTGGTTGAATTCTGCGAGGAAAATAATATACCTCTGCATACTTACTCGTTCAAGGAGCAGTATGGTTTCACGCTGGACGAGGCCGTTAAAATATCTAGAGAGAACAGGCTTAAAATAAAGCCCTGCTATATTTGCGGAGTACTCAGGAGAAGCCTGATAAACACTTATGCGAGGAGGCTCGGCTTCTCTAAGGTCGCTACAGGCCACAATCTGGATGACGAGGCGCAGACGATCCTCATGAACTATCTCAGGGGGAACCCGTCGCTCCTAGCTAGGCTCGGCCCAAAGACGGGTATTGTTGAAGACGAGGGTTTCGTCCAGAGGGTTAAGCCGTTCTACTTCTGCACGGAGAAGGAGGACGCTATTTACGCGATCCTGACAGGTATTGAAGTAGACTTTGTAGAATGCCCCTACCATGTTGAGAACTATAGGCTTGAGATAAGGGATTTCCTGAACAGGCTTGACTCAACCATACCCGGGGTTAAGCACAGTCTTGTAAACAATTTTCTCGAAATACTTCCGCTCCTAAAGCGGGAATACTCGGCCCGCAGCATAGGGCGCTGCAGGGTTTGCGGAAACCCTTCAGCGAGAGAGGTCTGCAGAGCATGCATGGTCGTGGAGAAAATAAAGCCTTTTCTAGGCGGGAATGTGAACCGTGAGCAGTGAGGCAGCTAGGTCAATATTCATCTTCCCGGAGAACAGGCTTAGGCTCGCCCATCTGCTTAGGAGGAATGGTTTCAAAGTTAGAATGCACGGGTACGAGTACCTGGTTGCATACAGCAGCATGTTTCTATGCTTAATAATTCTCCAGCCTTCGGAAGGCACCGTATTAATCAGAGAGTTTAAATGGATAAAGGAGTCCAGTAAGCTGGTTGAGAGAATAGTCGGGCTGATTAAAACGCTTGACGCAGCGTCAAGAATAATAGTCTATTAGGCTGGCAACCTTTTTAAAACCCTGCCTACAGCTCTAAGCCCCATATGCAGAACCTGGAGAAGCCGATGCTTCTAGACACTACTTTGAGAGAGGGTCTTCAAACCCCCGGAGTATACTTCACGCTCGAGGAGAGGATTACGATAATGAGGGAGCTAGACAAGTCCGGTATAGAGCTTATTGAAATAGGATCCCCATACACTGGCGAGGGTGAGAGAAGGATCGTGGCCGAGTTAAGCATGGTGAAAACAAGAGCCCTTAAAGCAGCCCATTGCAGGGCTTTAGAGTCGGATGTTGATACTGTTCCAGACGGTGTTGACTGGGTTGCTCTCTACCTCTCCCCCGCCGACAGGCATCTGGAAGCGAAGTTTGAAAAAATAGCTGACAAGAGGGGGTTCGTCGTCACCCAGGTTCCAAGGGCCATCAGGTATGCGAAGAACAAAGGCTACAGGGTGAGGTACACGGCTGAAGACGCTTTCAGAGCAGACCCAGGCTTCCTTAAACAGGTTGTCGAGAAAGCTATTGAGGCGGGCGCTGACTCTATTAGTCTACCCGATACTTCAGGAGGAGCCTCTCCTACCGACGTTAGAAGGGTCTACGGCGAGATAAGCAGGCTTATAAGGGATAGAAACCGACGAAGCCTGATAGAGGCTCATTTTCACAACGACATGGGTATGGCTCTCGCAAACACTATAGAGGCCTGGATGAGTGGGGCAAGGATACTCCACGGATCCATGAACTGGCTTGGAGAGCGGGCGGGGATACCGGATACGCTCATCTTGGCAACATGGATGAAAATCAAACATGGGTATGAGTATGACTTGGCGAATCTCACTAGGCTTGCAGAATACGTGGAGAAGGTTTCAGGGATCAACATACCTCCGAACAATCCTGTTTCAGGAAGAAACGCTTTCACTCATACTGCGGGCACTCATCAGAAGGCTGCTTTCAGAGACCCTTTAACATACCAGCCTTTCGACGCAAGCATGGTCGGCAGGGAAAGCAGTTTCGCCCTTGGACCCATGGTTGGAAGCGAAGGCGTTAAGGCAGCCTTGAAGAAGAGGGGGGTTGAAATCGACAGGCTTGAGGAGAAAGTGTTTGAAGAGATAAGGGATAGGGTTAAGTCAGCATATCTTCTACACGGTAGAGGAGCCTCAGCCATGGAGAACATAATAATAGCGGAAGTGTTGAACAGGACTGGAGTAGCAAAGATAACTCTTCCGGAGAGCATTTCAGCACGAATACTCATAGATGTTGAGAGCATGGGGGACAAGGATTTCGAGGATTTCTGTAGAGAACTGCTTGCAAGAAACAGAGGGGTTACTGAGATAATTGAAATATGGGGCTCATCCTTCGACTACATGGCTATGGTTGACAGTGTTTCGAGCCTGAAGGAGCTTGACAATATTGTTAATGGTTTTAGAAGGGCGAAGGGAGTTTTGAAGACAGAAACCCTGATAACGGGGAAAAAGATAAGATGATGCTTCGAATCAGAATCGTCGACACTACTCTAAAACCTTCAAGCAAGTATCTCTACGTGTCTAGCCCCCATACCTTTCAGAAAATATAGGAAAAGGCTTGAATACTTGAAGAACGCGGTTCAAAGAGGCTTTTTCATCAAGAAGATTCTACTGTTAGCGGGTGCCATCTGGTTGCAAAACCGGTTATGAAAAGGTTAAATCAGACGCTGAACAGTCTTCTCAACATGCTCATCGGCCTGATAAGCGATACCCACGACCATTTGAAGATGATCGAGAAAGCAGTATCCTTTTTCAACGAGAAGAAAGTGGAGACTGTGCTCCATGCTGGCGATGTTATAAGTCCATTTACAGTCAGGAAGTTTAAAGAATGCAGGGCGAGACTGATACTTGTTTACGGTAATAACGATGGCGACAGAAGTAATCTTCAAAAAGTGTTCTCCGAAATAGGTGCATGGTTTTACTGGCCGGCGGCCATGCTTGAATTAGACGGTAGGAAAACGTTAGTTTTACACGGGGAGGATTTGAAGCTAATTGAAGAGATAGCAAGCAAAAACATGTTTGACCTAATAGTGTCAGGCCATACGCATGAGAAAAACGTAAGAAGGATAGGAGGAACACTTTGGGTTAATCCTGGCGAGGCATGTGGATACTTGACGGGAAAGTCGACAGTCGGCATATACGATTCCTCCACCCATGAAGCAGAGATAGTTGAGGTTTAAACAGGTAAAATTTTATATAAAGCGTCATAGAAAGAGGCTGGGAATTGGGAGAGACCATAGTTCAGAAACTGTTCAGAAGCAAGCTTGGCAGAGCTGTTAAGCCGGGTGAAATAGTAGTAGCCGACATAGATTTGGCTTACGCTCACGATGGAACGGGGCCTCTAGCGATAGATGCCTTCCGCGAGCTGGGTTCAAACATAGTTTACGACCCCTCTAAGATAAGGTTCGTCATAGACCATGCTTCCCCAAGTCCGAACGAGGGGGCTTCAAACCTCCAGCTTAAGCTCCGCGCCTTCGCCAAGGAGAACAGCATAAGGATTTACGAGGTTGGCGAAGGAATCTGCCACCAAGTGATACCTGAGAACGAGAGTCTTAAGCCAGGCATGTTCATAGTTGGTGCCGACTCTCACACTGTAACCCTGGGCGCATTCAGCCTTTTCGCAACAGGAGTAGGCTCAACGGACTTCGCTGAGGTAATGACCTCTGGAAAACTCTGGTTCAAAGTGCCGGAGGCAATGAAGGTCACTTTAAACGGATGCTTCAAGCCGGGGGTAATGTCTAAGGATTTAATCCTGAGGATAATAGGAGATGTTGGCGCCGACGGTGCAACCTACATGAGTGTGGAGTTTCAGGGTGAAGGCGTGAAGGCAATGTCAATGGCCAGCAGGATGACGGTGTGCAACATGGTTGTAGAGATGGGGGCTAAGAACGGGGTCTTCCCATTGGACGAGGTAACAGTTAAACATGTTGATACGAGTAGTTTAAACGATAAGAGTGTTTTCAAGCCTGACGGGGATGCTGAGTATGCTACGAGCCTCAGCTACCGGCTTGACGAGCTTGAACCCGTGGTGGCAGCACCCCATAATGTTGACAACGTTAAGCCTGTTAAGGAGCTTGAAGGATTAGAGGTGAACCAGGTTTTCATAGGGTCGTGCACCAATGGGAGGGAGGAGGATTTTGAAATAGCGGCAAAAATACTTTCAAGGAGGGGGGTTAAGAAAGGGGTGAGGTGTATCGCAATACCCGCCTCCAGAAGGGTCTTCCTAAACCTGCTTAGAAACGGGATTATTGACAAGCTTGTTTCAGCAGGATGCACAGTAACCCATAGTACATGCGGCCCCTGCCTAGGGGTTCATTTCGGAATACTTGGGTCAGGAGAAGTAGCGGTCTCAACATCCAATAGGAACTTTAAGGGCAGGATGGGTAACCCTGAGTCAAGCATATACTTAGCCAGTCCAGCGACGGCAGCAGCCTCAGCCGTTGAAGGAGTTATAACAGACCCTAGGAAGCTCATAGGAGGGTGATAAAGAAAATGAACCTGAGAGGAAGAGTCTGGGTTTTAGGAGATCATATTAATACGGATGCGATAATACCTGCGAAGTACAAGTTTAGAACAGGAGACTTCAAGGAGCTCGCGAAACATGTTTTCGAAGACCTTGACCCAACTTTAGCGTCTAAAATATCGAAGGGAGATATTATTATCGCAGGAAGGAACTTTGGAATGGGCTCGAGCAGGGAGCACGCTCCAAGGGTGATCAAGGAGGCAGGGATTTCTGTAATAGTTGCATGCTCCTTCGCCAGAATATTCTTTAGGAATGCGATAAACGTCGGATTACCCGTTATAGAGGTCAAGGGTATTAACAAATATTTCAAAGAGGGGGATATTGCAGCAGTAGACCTTGAAAAAGGGATTGTCAAAAACGAAACAACAGGTATTGAATTTAAATTCTCACCCTACCCAAGCTTCATAATGAACGTGATGAGAGTAGGGGGACTTGCTGCATATAGGAAAAGTCTCAAAAAGTAGACATGCCTCAAGCGTGCGACCGGAGCTTAAACCATTGTCAATGCTTCTTGACCATTAGTCAAGGATGGAAGAAATAAATACGATATTCATGGGTTAAGTGACCATGGCAACACCGAATTCAACCGAGGTTTTCGAGGCCGTTTCTCATCCTCTGCGCATAAAGATTTTAAAGGTTCTCGCCAAATCTCCGATGGGTTTCAGCGAGCTTAAGAAGACTCTCAGAATTGAAAATAGTGGTGAGCTTTCCTTCCATCTGAATAAGATGAAGAGCCTGTTGGATAAAGACTCGGAAGGCCGCTATGCGTTAAATAAGACTGGCTATACTGCACTTGAAACCGTTAGAAACCTAGAGAAATGCGGTTGGTATACTCGAGCCTTTTACTTTAACCTAGTCGTCTTTACGTTATCAAACATCTGGGCATACTTTAGCTTCTCCTTCAGCACAAACTTTCTAATTGTTCTGGCACTATCCTCTCTATGGATCGTTTTCTACTCCTACTGGACAATAGTTCGCAGAAAAGCCTTTTTAAGGTATGGAGCGGGGAAGGAAAGAAATCAGCTTCAAGCAAACCGTCAGGAGGAACAGTTTTAGAAGCTTCCATATCGTATAGTTCTACGTCACCTTTACTCGGATTCTACGGGGTTTTCGAAGCGGTTCCCACCCATTGCGTATGAGGATTAGTGCGCACTATATCTCTCGCATGGATAACCTTTCTATTTATTCCCATTGGGTAATAATCCGCAGAAAAACCTAGGAGCCTTTCGAGCAAACCGTGTGGAGGGAATAATGCTAAAAATTTTCTATTAAATCGAGTACCTTACTATAAAGTTCTACGTTGCACCTCCATCCGGATTCGATGAGGCTTTTCAAAGCCTCCTTAGCCTCGTCCTTTTTAATCTCATTCCTCCTTAGTGTTCTAAGTATTATCATATAGCTTCCCTCCTTCTTCACGCCATGAAGTTCAGCAACGCTTCTCGCAACAGGATCATCGATGACCGCTATACCGTCCAACTCCTTCGCTAGACTTATAACCTCCGCTTCTCCAAAACGAATATCCTTATGGGCAGAGATCAATTTAAGCAGGTTGCCGGAAGGCTTCTTTATCAGAATCGCTCCTCTCCTTAACAACTCCTCGGTTATGAGAGCATCGTCAAATCCCTTGGCCTTCCCGGTTTCTACGACTTCAGCATAGACGGATGGCGTAATATACTTCTCGCCCTCAAGCCTCCCAATCATCCAAGCCAACCCTGCTTTAACCAGGTGTATCAGGGGACTAGAATTGAGAACGAATTTCAGGTCGCTTCCCGTTTCACTCGACGGATTTCCTCCTCCAGATCCTCCGGCGAAACCTTTACCCATGGTATCTTCCTTCCATTCAACACTTCCAGAAATTCCCTTAATGATACGCCTGCGATTTCAGACGCCTTCCAGACGGAGGCTTTTCCAGCCACAACTAACCCTATCGCCTTCTCCATCCGCCACTGCTTTGCCCCAAGAGCTAAAAGTTTCCTAGCTGCAGGCGATTTCTCAGTACCCTCTTCACGTGCAACCTCCTCGATAATTTTAACCATATCCTTGTCTATCTTTACTGAAAGCACTTCGGTCATGGTATACTTTTTATTAAATCTTATACTTAAACCTTTTGTTTAAAGCTATGATAGCCTAATCACAAGCCATTTCAAGGAGCATCTGGCTTATTCAAGGCTTACATTCTGCGCGCGTTAAAGATGTCCAATAACCGCTGGCTTCAACGCTTTATTAGGTCCTCTTGTGATCGGCGAGGCGGAGAGTATAGCTCCAGTAGTAGAGGAGAATGCAGATTACATAGTGCTGGACGATATGCTTGCCCGTAGAAGAGCAATATCCATGGGATTATGGAATCCTTGGGATTCTTAGTTGATGTATGATGCGAAGCTTATTGTGAAAAGAAGTTCTGGATAGCTTAGAGAAGCTTAGGCAAGTAGGCTTTAGGATAAGCGATGACGTTATTAGGAAAGTGTTACGAGAATTAAGATTTCGCTATTTCCTAAGCTTCTCCACAGCCTTCCTGGCTATTTCCTCAGCCATCTGCTGTGTTGAAGCTGATCCGCCAAGATCGTAGGTAACAACCTTGTTTTCAGCTATAACATCCTCGGTTGCTGAGAAAACCGCTTTAGAAAGGTCTTTCTCGCCAAGGTAGTCGAGCATCCATGCTCCGGCAAGAATCATCGCCGTCGGGTTAACCTTGTTCAACCCCTTGTATTTAGGGGCACTACCATGGGCTGGCTCAAACATCGCATAGTTGTCCCCGAAGTTCGCCGAATACACTAGCCCAATGTTTCCTATTAGGGCTGAAGCCTCCTCGGTGAGAATATCCATGAAAAGGTTTGTTCCAACGATAACGTTCTGGTTGAACCTCTGAGGATTCTTAACAAGCTGCTGGGCGAAATTGTCGACGAAATAGCTTTCAACATCTATGCCCGGGTATCCTCCGCTAACCTTCATGACTGTTGGAACAAATATTCCTCCATCCGTCAGCTTTAGAATATTAGCCTTGTTGATGACTATTACTTTCCTCCAGCCCTTCAGCCTAGCCTGTTCAAAGGCGAACCTCGCAACCTTCTCCGAGGCTGTTCTAGATATTTTCCTCAAAGCTATCCCTACGTCTTCTGAAACCATGAACTCTATACCTGCGTAAAGCCCTTCAGTGCCCTCTCTAACGAAAAGCATGTCCACCGGTCCGAGGGGTCCTTCTCGCCCCCTGAAGGTTTTAACCGGCCTAACGTTAGCGTAAAGGTTGAAAGTCTGCCTTATGGTGACTGCAACGCTCCTAGGAGTATGCGGATCCGGCAGTGTTGTCACCGGTGCCTTGTAGCAGGCGTCGCTCTCCCTTAATGCCTCCCATGTTTCCTCCGGGAAATAGGTTGGTCCACCGTGCTGCTGCCACCATTCCGACCCTGCGTCCCTGACGAGGAATTCTAAGCGCTCCGTTGCACCGATCGCGTTCATCACCTTCATAGCTGCCTCGGTAAGCTCCGGACCAGTACCGTCGCCCCTGATCACGACAACCTTCTTAGCCAAGGGATCCTCGACGTTTAAAAAACACCGGTATAAAAACTTATTCTCCCCCTGATTCTAGTATACTCCTAGCCGCTCAGACAACTCCATGTTTTCAAACATGAACCTCCCTTTGTAGAGTTCAGAAGAACCCTCCAGGCTCAACAGTATCAGTTGAGCAACCCTCGCCTCCTCCGCGATCCTTATGCCCCGCCTGTTGAACACCACCATCAGACCCATCCCCCTACCCTTGTACCCCGGGTCCCAGACAGCAGTGTATATGGTTGCACCATTCCTAAGCAGGCTCGACCTTGGGAGAAGCAGCCCCAGATATCCAGCAGGAATATTAACGATCTCGTGATAGGTAACCCTGTAGCTTCCCTGCGGCAGCTCGTAGAAACCCGTTTTAGGAATTATGTTTAGACCCTTGGAGAATCTTGGTTCAGCGCTTATCTCCCCCTCCTCGACGAGAACCTCTATTTTCTCCAGCGTGAGGTCAACGCCGGCAGGCTGAACCTGCTCCTCAACGCTTCTCAAACCCTCTACAACACCCATTTCAACCATTCTTCTACCGGATAAGGCAGGCATTAGGGTCATCCTCCGCTGAAACCCTGTATCCTGCTCCCACGGCTACAGCATACTCAGGCAGCTTAGGCACCATGAGTTTGACGCCGAAGCTTGAAAGAGCCCTCTGAATACTCTTCAACACGGGCGGCAGCTTCGCAACCCTCCCCACCAGAATAACCTTGTCCTCGAGCTGAAGCTTTGAGGCGGCGAGAAACGTTACTGAAGCCACCACTTCCCCAACTAGATTGGCTATTCCAGCAGCCAGGTCCTCAGGGCTGGAAGTGTCTCCAACCCTTCCGAGGTTTGACGCAGTCATCTCAGCTGAGAGTATGCCTATCCCATCCCCAACTATCTCGCCAACCGTCAGGTCGACTCTTCGAGGATCCCCTTTCTCAGCCATCTCCACCAGAATCCCTATGCTCGAGATCCCGAGCATCTTCCTCGCGAGCCCTAGCAGAGTACCCCCGCCCACGCCTGTTCCGCCAATATGTCTTATTCTCTTCCCGTTTTCCCTCACCTCTATGAGTGCTGTGCCAGTGCCCATGCTTACGACCAGGGCCTCATCCAACCCGGTTAACACTATCCCACCTGTTCCCGCGGCGACGATCTCGTTAACCTTCACTACCCTAAGGCCGAGGATGCTGTCTGGAAGCTGACTGCTCCTGCCGCCAGCTATCGCTAATACTTCAACATCCTTAAGAGAACAACCCATCATAACTATAAGCTTCCCAAGAAGCCCTATGGAGGTGGCAAGGGGGTCTGAAGACGGCATCTCGCCCACGCCAAGTATCTCCTTCCCCTTTAAGGCGACGGCTTTCGTCGTCGAGCCTCCGATGTCTATTCCGACAGCGATCTTCAACCTCATACTAGCAGTGTGGAGACAGTTTTAACCTTTTACGCAGCCTTGTGTCTCATCCAACGGGCTTTAGAAAAGGATAAGCCCTGTATATCAAGTCTAGCACTGGAGGCACCACCAGTATGAACGGGATTTCTGTTCCGAAAACCCATAGGAAGAAGTAAAAAGCCAAGGCGAGGTCCGCCTTAACCCCCGTTAAAGGCAGGCCGAACAGCTGGCTGTAAAACCATATGCCTAAGCCTATCCAGGCAGCACCAGTGAGTAGGCCGAGTGTCCCGCCAACATAGTAGTTCAAATAGTCCTTCCTAATCCTGCTTGCAGTAACACCCAGCGTGAACACGCCAACCCCGAGAACCAGCAGAACAGTGGAAACCCATCCCATACCGTTTTCAACCATTCCTCTTAAAACCATGTATTCAAAGTATAGTAGAGGACCGAACGCTGCGACTGCGAGCATGGTTAAAGGAATGATGGTCTTTAAGCCATTCCAACTCACCCTGGACCTGCCTATCCTGCCTAGAATGTAGAATCCTAGGAAGTTGGAGGGTACTCCAGCGATAAGGCTTAGAAGAGGATTAGTCTGCCCAGTAGCGTAGAAGACGTACAGGTCGCTCAGGAAGATCCCTATTGCCGCACCCATTCCCCCTGTTAAAGGGTCGAAAAGCATTGAGAAGATCGCTGGCACGAATACTGACGGCCAGAACCTCACCACGCCTACGACAGGCGTGAAAACCCCTAGAAAGGTGGCGACCCCAACTACGGTGTAGAGCGCGGCGCAGAGACCTGTTGCCACAACCCTTCTCGCCGCCGACGTCTGAACACTGTTCTGCGAGACCATTCTGCCCATCGGTTTTCCAAGCCCAGGTATAAATGTACCGTATTGATTTTATATAGTGTAAATAAAAATTCAAAAAGTATATATTTTCTCTTTCCAGTACATACTTAACGTTGGTCTGGAAAAGAAAAGTCTTGAAAGCGGGCTCAAGCTCACTCCTAATAACGCTTCCAAAAAGCTGGGTTAAGCAGAGCAAGATAGACAAAGGTGCGACTCTAACCATGGTTAGCAACAAGGACGGAACTCTAACGATAATACCAGAGGGAGGAGGGAGGCTCGTGGAGGAGGTTGCAAAAATAGACCTTTCCAGTAAGGAGTTGAAGCCGCAGCACGTCCTGCTCGGAAGCTATTTGCTCGGCTACAACACGATAATCATTAGAAGCGAAAAGGAGTTTTCAACGGCTGAAATATCGGAGGTGCGTAAGACGGTTAGGAGACTGCCCGGGGCAGAGATATCCGAGGAGACTTCAAGCCAGATCGAGGTTAGAGTTCTGCTCGACCCGGAGATGATTACTCCGGAGAAACTTGTAAGAAGGCAGAGTGCTCTTGCCGCAAGCATGATGTCTGACTGTGTTAAAGCATTGGTGAAGATGGATAGGGAGCTTGCGGAGAGAGTTATCGAGAGGGATGAGGAGGTTGACAGACAGTACTTCATACTCGTAAGGGTTATCAGGTCTGCTTTAAGAAACCCAGAGCTTCCGGCTAAGATGGGAATGGATTTCCTAAACCTGATGGACCTCAGAATGCTGGTGAAATATGTTGAGGACTCCGCGGACCAGTGTGTCCAAATATCCAGGGAGGTTGCGAAGATGCACGGCAGGGTTAAAAGGATAAGCCTAGCCGGGTTAAGCAGCATAGGTGAAACACTGAGCGATATGCATACTAAAGCGGTAGGGCTTTTCAGCGTTTTTAACGCAAGCGTAATGAACGATATAATGGCGAAGCATGCTGAGGTTGAGGAGAAGCTTCTGAGCCTAGAGGAGAAACAGGATTACAGACCATACGCCACCAGCCTGGTTAAAGTCTTCAACAGTCTTGTGAAAATACTTGAAAACATTAAGGATGTTGTGGAGCTTGTTTCAATAAAGGCGTTTTAAGCGCTAAGCTTCTCCAACAGCCGCCTATTCCGAGGCTCACTGTTCAAACGCAGCAGCAACTCTTCCCTAGAGCTAACTCCTACCAGCGATTTCACAGCAGCCTCTAAAAGACTTGAAACAGGCTCCACAACAATCCCTTTAGATTCTAAGAGCTCAACTATCTTAAGGCTCTTCATAGACTCGTAATTGAAAACGGGGACTAGCAGCTTCTTCGCATACTTGTCAGCCAACGCGGCATCTATCTTACCCATGCCCCTGTGATCAAGACCTCCAACCGGCCAGACCTCACCCTTAGCCGTTATAGCGCCCGTCATTATCACCGTCGGATCCGCCTCAATACCTGTGAATGCAGAAATCATCGCCACGCCTATTGCCAGACCTGCTGATGGGCCGGAAACAGGAGGATAGGAGAGGCCTGGGCGGAGCTGAAGCTTCTCCATGCCCTTCGCCGGCGTGACTAGCTCCACGAAAACATCGTGATTCTTAAACCTCCACCCGGAGATGCTGTTGACATATATGAAAGCGTCTTCAGCACTAGCCTGAATGCTCTCCCCATACTCGCTTCCAACAACCTTAACAACACCTTTTCCCCTCGGGTTAGTAATAACCTCTACGACGCTCACGAACCCGCTCTGCTCGCCAGCAGCGCCTATGGCGACTAGACCATAGGTTTTACCGACCTCTGGGCTTTCAACCCTCACACTCCTATCGATCATCGTGCGAGCCTCGCTAACAGCCTCCTCCTCCGAAAGGGTTTCCAAAGCCTCTTGGAAGTGAATAGGCCGAAGCGGATAGTTTGAAGCAGAGACAAGCCTGAGGCTGTCTAGGAAGCCCTCTGAAGACTGGTCTACTCCAAGTATTCTGGAAAGCCTCTCCAGATCCTTAGCGTAGATCTTTCTTATTTCTTCAACCGGGCGGCCCTCGTCAATTGTTTTAACAAGCTGCCTCGCAGCATCCAGCTCCTTAACCCTGAGCCTGTTAGCCTCGTTAATCACGTCGGCAATCCTACGGGGGCTTAAAGCCTTCTTTCTAAGTATTTCCAGCACGTTGTCCACAGTGGCTTCAGGACTAAGGACATCCAGATACTTTTTCAAATGGATGCTTATGATCTCCCTCCTCTCCTCGTCGTTCCTAGGATAGTTGAATTCGAATACGCGCGTAAACCTTTCCAGCAGAGCCCTGTCGAGAACGTCAAGCCTATTCGTGCTGGCTATAACCACCACGCCTGAGAGAGGTATGAAGCCGTCCAGCTCAGTTAAAAGCTGGCTTGTAACCCTGTCTAGGACTGGGTCATGAGTTCCACGTCCCGGGGCAACGGAATCTATCTCGTCGAAGAAGACTATGGCTGGAGAATTTCTCCTAGCGTCTTCGAAAATATCCCTTATCGTTTTCTCAGGATCCCCGTACATCCCCTGGATTATTGAGGGCCCGTTGACGAGGTAGAACCAGACATTGTTCTCACCGGCTATGGCCCTTGCCAGAAGAGTCTTCCCGGTTCCCGGTGGGCCGTGGAAAAGAAAGCCTTTAGGCGGAATATACCTGGCCTTGCTCGCCAAATCAGGGTTCAACGATAAAGAAATCTCCTTAATAATCTCCTCCCTCACGCCCTTAAGCCCACCGACATCCCCGTAACGCTCCTTAGGCCTAAGCTTAACCACAGACTTTTTAGCGGCCTCCGTCCTAGTGCTTACAGAATAAGCCTTAACTTTTGAAGCGGCCTCCCTGAAATCGTTCAGCGTGACAAGCTCGCCAGGGTTAACCTGGGTCTCCGCCTCACCCCCGTGGAGAAGCCTGCTGATAAGCTTCTTCTGAAGCGGGGCAGCCTTGTTGCTGACAACCATCTGGAAAGCGTTAACTATGTCGGCGGGGGTTATGGCCTGTGTTTCAAAAGACCTTACACTGTCCTCTATCACCGTGAGAATGTCTTGGGGAGGAAGCCTAACACCGTGAACCTTACACTGTTTCTCAACTATTTTAAGCAGCATCTGTCTAGAAATGTTTTCGTCCAGATCTATTGTCCCAGCAACCCCCCTTCTGCGGAGAGTGTCTATCAGCGACTCATACTCGGTTGTTGAAACCATTACAACAGTACGGTAATCCTTCCTTTGAAGCTCGTCGAACTTCTCGAGGAGAACTGTTTGAACCCGCGTCTCCTCCATCCCAACTTCAGTTGTTGAGCTGAACTTTTTAGCAAAAGCCTGAAACTCGTCTATTAAAACTATGCTTGGATTATAGAACACGTTGTTGAAGAACTCGCTGAGCCTCTGTGCACTCTGACCGTACCACATGGAGTAAACCTGTTCAGGCTTAAGCCTGGCTAGGTTCACGAGCAGACCGTACTCTAAGCCTTTCTCAAAACCCTCTCTCTGCACAACCTCGGCGAAGAAGGTTTTACCCGAGCCGCTTGAACCCTTTACGACGAACAGCTTGGGCGGGGGTGCTGCTTTAAAAGTCCTCCTTATCTCAGGATCTCTCAAAACATGGTAGTGGATGCTTACCAGAACCTTGAAAAGCTCTTCATCCCTGCCCACAAGATCCTCCCGAGTAACCCTTGGAAACATCGGGTTTTTCCGGATCTTCCTTGCCTTTTTCTCCACTATTTTCTTCCTCTTCTCCGGGGGGAGGCGGAGAAACTTCCACATGCGGTATTTCCAAGAGAAAAGGTTGAGTAATGGGGAGAACAATAGTCTTAGAAACGGTTTCTTATACCACCATTCCTCCTCGAACTCCCTGTCCTCTTCGAACTCGCTTGAAAACATCTCCCTGAAGATGTTACGACACTTAGGTATAAAGCTTTATACACACTTATTAAACTTCGGAAACACGGAAAGAATAAATGCAGCGTTTCCAAGTCTTCAGAGGATTGGGGAAAAGCGAGCTGACACTGCTAACCTGCCTACTGCTGGCATGTGCACTAGCCTCAGCACCAGGAAACAGCGAGACGGTGGAATACGATTTCCCTAAGGTTAACATTCTGGAGGGAGACCTCTTCGTAGTGACGTTGAGTCCCCCGGTGGAGAACATTCAAGTATACGTTAAAGGGTCTGAAAAGAAAGACTTTTCCCTACTCGTATTGACGAATAGCAGCCTCGCCATACCTGTTTTAACAGGGCGCGTTTCAATCGTGCAGCTCATACCGGAGTCTACAATGACGAACCTTACGGTGACATTCGATTCGAACACGACTGTGAAAATGCTCTACGCCATTTTAACGAACAACTACACGTATTATAGGCGGGTTTCTTCAGAATACTATACTTTTTCCAACGGGATTCTAGTGATCCTTCAGCCGCAATTAACGATTCCCCGGGGCACTTCGAAAATAACTTTCATTCTGAACATGGTTAGCTTGAAAAGCACCGGCGGGTTTCTCATCGAGCTGCCCCCGTTAGCTACGATACTCCCCTTTGCAGCAGCAGTAGTAATACTTGCCTACTTGAACGCTTACGTCATCGTCGACTCCTACTATTTGTCTAAGCGGGAAGAATTGAGCAGAAGCAGGAAGCTGGGCGTAGCGCTTCTCATAGTTTTAAGCGCACTTGCAATATACTGGTTGTTTAACAACTTCGTCAAATACTGAAGTAAACATCCTCAGGATAAACCTGACACTTCTCACAGTAGTACCTGGATTCCTCGGGTTTCCAAACAAGTTTTGAACCACAGTTTGGACAGAGGGGTGGTGTGCCCAAGGGGGGAACCTTCCCCCTTCTAGCCCCCCCAGTCCCGGTTTCAACAGGCTTCTCTAAAGCCTGCGGCCGAGTAGGTTTAGCCGGAGCAGGAGGAGGCTTAAGAGTTAGAACAAGATGGGTTAAAACACCTGACAACACGGCTACAGCAATAATGTTGACCACCGTCCCAGCGATAATCACCAGTGAAAGCGTAGCGACAGCATCGTCCACCACGACGGTTCTTAACGATAGACCGTATAGGAGTGGCTTTAAATCCCTATGTAGAAAGTATATGCCTAGGACAGACACCGCGGTTATGGAGAAAACAGACGCCTTAACAGCATCGGACACTGAGCCGGACAGGATGCTCGCGACAATGCTTATAATAAGGATGGTTGCTAGACAGACTATTAGCCAAACACCGGAGTTGAAAAACCTGGTGAAAACGCTCACAAGACTCCTGCCTTGGGTTGCGACAGCCTCAACGCCGAAGCCGGAGACAGACATTCCCAGAGCATAAACCCAGGGACCATTATTAAGGCCGAATAGGCTTATGCTTCCACCATCGTACTGGATGCTGCTTGAAGGAAGCATGGCTAATATTGAGTCCACCAGCAGTACTGGCGAGAGCGCGAGAAGCGTCAACACTACCACCACTAGAACCAGCCTCAATCCTCTCTAACACCGCTTTTAACCACTATTTAGACTTTTTCTCCTGGTTTCCAGCCTTTACGAAGGCAAGGATGCCGGAGAGCACAGCGTCAAGCATCAGAAACAGGAAGGTAAGCCACATCAGATCCCTGACTGAACTGGTTTCAACAACCGGTGAAAAAAACAGGAGAATCATTATGGCGAAAGCCGTGGATAAGGCCGCGAGAAACAGGTAGGAAGGGTTTGGCCACATCAGTATCAACCTGTCAAACAGCCGCCTTTACGGAGCTCGGCGCAGAGGCTGCAAACATCCTCTCCAAGCTCCTTCAGAGACAAGCCTTTTTCAAAGAGCTTCCTAGCCATGTTGCCGGCATACTCGTTAACCACAGTGTTGCCAAGGTAACGCCTTATCCTAGCACTGCCCTTTCTTCTACTCATGTAGTTGCTTACGGCTGGCTGAGTAACGTTCAGCATTCTAGCCACCTGAACCTGATTCAAACCATACTTCTCAGAAAGCTGTTTCGAAATAAGCATCCTGAGCGCTGGAACCACATACCTAACCATGTACTCGCAGTGTATCGTCATAGCCAGAGAATACTGCATATAACCCGTTTTTAAACATAACTGGGAAAAACAAGCTTTCTTTTTCCAGCAGACCCGCGTTTAAAAGCAGGAAAACTTTATTTAACTTAACGAAGCATTAAAGCCTGCGAGCCGGGGTGGTCGAATCCGGTTCACGAAGTGAATGGCTGAGAGGCGGTGGGCTGCAGAAGAAATTTGCCGCGACCCA
>JAFNIQ010000081.1 GCA_017601395.1 Candidatus Brockarchaeota archaeon | reverse complement strand
TACTGGTTGCTACGGATGACGAGAACGATATTCGCCTAGCATACTCAGAGGAACTCTGGGAGGGTTAAAAAATGGAGAGTAGAAAGATATTCTCAGTCATTATCCTGCTGTTGATACTGACTGCAGGCACACCCGGCTCTTCACCGAGGCCCATATGGTTATTAGGCAGCCCGGCTGGAGCTCCAGATCTGAGGATTGTTGACGCCGTCTGTTTCCCAAGTCCCATCGCCGGTTTTCGGACAACGTTGGTTGTTACAGTTGAGAACGTTGGAGACGCTCCGGCAAGTCCCCTCGTGGTAATGGTAGAGTGGGGTTGCTGCCAGTTGATTAACCGGGCATCCTTGGACTTGGCTGCGGGAGCCAGTGCGCCAATCCTCTTCTATCCCCTGTTTCTCCATGCGGGGGAAATATCATTGAAAGCGACCGTTGACCCGAATAATGAAGTTGGCGAGATGAACGAGAATAATAATATGATGACTAATACGCTGAAAGTCTTGCTTCTTAAGGTAAACCCAATAGAGCCCCCGGCTGATTTGGATCTTGGAGAAGAACAAGTCACGTGGGGTTATGGTGGGGCAAGTGGTTATATTGAGGAGGGTAAAACTTACAGCTGGCTACCGACAAAGGAACAACTGCCAATAATGCGTGGATTGCCCGACTATAACCTTATGGGAAGGCTTGATCCTAATAATCCTGATTCGGGCTTCGAATCGCAAGAGGATGAACCAGCCTGCGGCACTACGTCGCTTGCCGCTGTGCTCAGGTACTTAACAAAAATGGACTCGTCAGTTTTCCATCATGATGATATTGACATGCAGATTAGGGGAGCAAAGACGGGAGAAGGAATATGGACCGATCCGTTTTCAATCGAGAGCTTCGCTTCTGATTGTGGGTTTGAGGCAAGGGTCTACGTGGACGGTGACTTTGGGAAGGTTAAGTGGTTCATTGACAGGGGGATACCAGTAATTATATGCGTCAACACCGAGGGGAAAACAGGCATATTGAAGGGTCACTGGGTGGTTCCAGTCTCCTATTGGGAGAATGAGACTCTGACTTGGGGATTGAGTTCACACACGATGATTGGATACTACAATCCTTGGGGTTATCAATGTGCAATCCCGCAGAGCAGGTTTGACCTATACTGGCTGGAACAGACATTGGCTGGAATCAAGCTGTGGAACAGGGTTTATGTGGCAATCTGCAACAAGCCTGCTCCGGCTGACATGCCCCCGAGCAACGTTGGTGGGCTTGAGAAGTATTATATGGCAATTATAGATGGATTTAGCGATTGTCTCACTATTGCTGGCGCAGGAATCGATCTACTCGCATCAGGAAATCCCTTAGGAATCATCGCGCTTTTGGCAGGAGCAATAGCGACGGTTGTATATGGTCTTGTCGTAGTATTACCGAACCTTATTGGCGGATGGATCAGGGTTGCTGCTGAATGGATCCTAGATAAGATAAGGGCTTTAGCATGCGATTGGTTTGGCTGGGGCTGCAAGAGTAAGAAGGAGTATTTCTACTATTTCTACTCGTCAAGCCCATCTTGCGAATGCTCCAGTTTTTTAAACGACATGATTAGGAACGAGGCTGTTGGGTACATATTCACCTCACAGGTTGGAGACACTGTTCCAGTCTACGAGTATGCTGAGGTGGATGAGCAGACCCGCGAGGTGATAAGATACTTCGTGTCGACAGACCCTAGTTTGCCGGAGACTGGGGCCCCTGGTGTCAGAAGGTTCCTCTACGGTATGCTCGGTTATCTTCCTGAATCCGAGGTCCAAGGGGTTCCAAACGAGAAGCTGGTTGATTATCTTAATAAGTATCAAATTGGCTACGACGCGCCTATCCAAAACCTGTGGGTTCCCCAGTATTACCTAGATGGATCTAAAACGTTGTGGATGTTCAAATCATCCACGTTTGGATATGCTTTCCTCAGCCCGGATGAAGCCGGGGGCACCAAGACTTTTCCATACGTGGCTGTTGACCATAAGGGGGAGAGCAGGGGGTATCACTTCACTAGGGACTACATTGTTGGCTACGTACATTACAATCATCTCCGGGGAACGGTGCCTCTCTACAGGTTCTATGACCCTGATAAGGAGGAGTTCTACCTCACTACTGATTTAAACGATGAGCCGGAGGAGCTTCGCCCCGTCAGGGAAATGGTTTTCTCCGGGGTGGTCGGGTATATTTTTCTCGAGCAGAAGCCCGGTACCGTACCGCTTTACAAGTATCGTGCTCAGGAAAAGGGGGCACACTACCTTTTCACCACGAAGGAGATCGGGTCAGACAAGTTCACCCTGCTCGGCGTAATCGGATATGTGTACGAGTATGAGGAGGATTGCACCGTACCGCTCTGGCTCTTCTGCTTCAGACAGGTGAAGGAGGAGTGATTCTGGAGGCTGGGGAAAATGGTTCGTGAGAAGTTTGCAAAGGGAACTCTTGGTTTCGGAATCCTAGTTACGCTTCTATTCATAGTGGTTTTCAACCTGGTGGCGATATTCCTGAGTCTCTACCTGTTGGTCTCAATCATGCCGATCCTAGCGGGGCTCGTAATAGGCTTCTATGCTAAGGGTGGCAGCGTGGCAAGGGGGAAAGCTGGCTTCAAGGGGGTTTTCGCCGCCACGCTCATACTACTCCTCATATCCGCGCCGCTCATCATAATGGCTTTTTCAGAGATAGTAGCGTTATGGACCGCCATTCCGTTGATCCTCCTGGCGTTTTCTCCAATCGTGATGGGGCTTCTGGGCTTCATCGGAGGCTGGACGAGCGGGATGGTAATAAAGCTGGCTAAGCGGCCTAAATATGCAGAGGAACTTCCACCACCTCCGCCTCCATCAACATAGTTAACTAAACAATCTGATAGGGAACGAGGCTTTAGAATTAGGGTTTGCGCGCCGGTTTTACCCTCTTTTCCTAGGTTTTATTGGTTTTTCTTCTTACACCGGCTTTTTCTCTGGGTTTTCATGTTTTCATCGGTTTTGGCTTCTGGATAGAATGTATTTTCATGGTTATCATAAATGATAACTTTAAATATACGAAAACTGCTGTTTTGGTTTTTGTGAGGAGCGAGAGGCTTATCGGGGTGCTGCGGGATTCTAGGCTTAGTGTTTTTTCTCTAGGCGATCTGGTGAGGGTTTTGAATAAGGATGAGGGCTATGTTAAGGTTTTGCTGAATAGGCTTGTGGAGAGGGGTCTTCTGGTTAGGGTTGAGAGGAATAAGTATTCGCTGCCGGGTCAGAGTGTTTTCAGTGTTGCCTCTCTCCTTGTTTTCCCTTCCTACGTTTCCTTTATCTCAGCTTATTCTTACTATGGTTTGACCGCGCAGATTCCTTCAACTGTTTTCGTCGTCTGCTTGAGGCAGAGGAAGGAGGTTTTTTATGAGGGGTGCCGGGTTAGGTTCGTCAAGTTTTCCAGGAGAAGGTTCTTCGGGTACTTGAGGGAGTATGTGGAGGGTAAGACGGTTTTTATCGCTGAGGTTGAGAAGGCTGTTCTGGATAGTCTGCTGCTTCCGAGGTATTGTCCTGTGTCTGAAACTTTTTCAGCGTTGAGGGAGGCTGGGTTGAACCATGAGAGGCTTCTGGAGTATGCTGTGAGGCTCGGCTCGAGGGCGGTGGTGAAGAGGCTTGGATACTTGCTGGAGCTTGCCGGCATGGATGTTTACCCTTTTTTGAAAAGCCTCGTCGATAAGAATTATGAGCTGCTTAATCCTCTTAAGCCTTCTGTTGGCGAGAGGGTTGAGAAGTGGAGGCTCATTGTTAACGAGGTGCTTGAGTAATGCTTGACAGGGGGAGGCTTCAGGAGTTAACCAGGGTTTCCGGCTTTAGCCTTTGGCAGACGGAGAAGGATTACCTGCAGCATGTTTTCCTCTTGTTTCTCTCAGTTGAGTCCAAGGGGGGCTTCGTGTTTAAAGGAGGCACAGCCCTGCAGAAGGTTTACGGTTTGAACAGGTTCAGCCTGGACTTGGATTTTACTTCTAGAAACAGCGATGAGGAGAAGGTTGTGGAAAGAATAGCAAGGGATATTGAGGATTTCGGTTTTCCTGCAGAGTTTTCTAGGGTGGAGAAGTTTAGAGACATAGGTAAAACGCTGGTCTTAAGGATCCGTGGTCCTCTTTTCGACGGTTCTGACAGGAGCATAACCCTGCTGAGGATTGAGATCAGCCTGAGGAGAGACCTTGTTTTGGAGCCGGAGGTAAAGGAGGTTGTGCCGATATATCCTGATGTGAGGCCATACTTGTTGCAGGTGATGAGGCTGGAGGAGATTCTTGCGGAGAAAGTAAGGGCGATTTTTCACCGGGGGAGGGCTAGCGACCTTTATGACCTCTGGTTTCTAGCTAGGAAAGGAGTGAAAATGGATTTGGAGCTGGTTAACGCTAAATTAAGCTATTATAAGATGGTTTTCAGCGTGGAGGAGTTTAGAAGAAAGGTCATGGGGATGGAGAACACATGGTTGGAGGAGTTGAAACCAGTAGTAACCTTTATTCCACATTTTAAAACGGTTATAGGGGATATCGAGGTTTTTCTTCGATGATATGAATGCTAATACTGGCAGTGACGATGTTCTTACGCCGGCGGTTTCTTCCCAACATGTTTTTCTGGGGTCTTGCAGGCTCTTGATTCAAGTATTTTTGCCAGCATATTAGTGAAAGATGCGTGCTACGAGTATTATAATGGGGCTTTTATTAAAAGACTTTAAGCAGGAGAATGCTACGCTTAAGCTGGCTTTCATAGATACTGCCGATGTTTCGTGGAGACATGCTTACGTTTTTAAGAGGATGCCTGAAGATAGTTTCGCGCGCTTTCAGCCTCAAGGCTCACCTTCTCAAGTCTGGCAGGGTGTTTGTGAGAAAAAAGAAGGAGTGTTGCGGGTTTTACGGTTGAAACATGGTTTGCATCTTGGGTATCGTTACTGTCCCCATGTTGATGAGTGCCGCCGGTAGCCATAGGGCGCCGAAGCCGAGGATCCATCCTGCTACAATGGGCATAGCGTACTCCTCATACTTCTTGATGCCGATGGTTCTGATTACGAGGAACTTTATTACTAGTGCTATCAGGGAGGTTAGCCACATGTAGTTGGCTATTGTCATGGAGATGTAGAGCGCTGGGACGTTTATGAACCAGAAGAATGGTACTTTAAGCTTCAAGATGTAGAGTACTAGTGCTAGAAGTATTCCGAAGCCATAGCATATTCCAAGGGAATACTCTACTGTTAGCTCCGCGGGCCCAGCCCACCTGCCCCTGTGGTAGTAGCCCGCAGCGACCCAAGGCCACCAAGTGTATAGTCGGTCGCCCAGCTGGTTCATACCGCCCTGAGTGTGGATGAAGAAGTAGGTGTCTAGCGGTGTGTAGACGAAGAGCACCATGATCAGCCCTATTACCAGCGCGATGAGGAAGTCCCTCATCCTCATCTTGAGTTCGTAGGCGAGCTTGTACAGCGTTATCTGGTGTCCAGATGACAGGGGGCTGAAAGATATCTTCCAGTTGCCGATGTTCGCAATGTTCCTGGCTATTGTGAACCAGGCTGGGTCGGTCATGGGCGTGTCCCAGGTGACGCTCATGGGCGCGGGCCATCCTCTTAGGGCTGACCCGGCGACGTAGGTCGGGTCCCAGACGGCGGGACCGTTGCCCCAGGCTGTGCCAACATGCCAGAATACTTCGGCGAACACTCTGGCGTAGAATATGTTGAAGAGAAGGGCCCAGAGGGGTACGAGTAATGCGATCAACGGGTCTGCTCCTTCGATCAGCATTAAAGCGTACCATCCGAATGCGCCTATTAGTAGGAGCAGTGGGATTGTTCTCATTGATAGGCCTCTCTCCTCCCCTCCTTTCCAGAGGGATGAGAATACGCTTGCAAACCTTTTTCTCTGAGTGTAGAGGCACCATATCGCTATTCCAAGGGCCACGCCGGTTGAGCCCACGTAGTTGTATGGAAAAGGCATCCATACTCCGGGGTATGATTCCCAGGGCCAGACGAACTCCATGCCAGCCTGGTATGCAACAATACCCATGCTCACACCTATGCCCTGGTAGAGAACGCCGAAGATGATCCAGCCTAGTATTAGTGTTACGAGAACGTCGTTAGGCATGACCAATCCTACGGCTATCTGGGGCACGAAGAATATTGCTGACGCGTATATCCCAGGCCAGAGTGCAGCTAGGAAAGGAAGGTCAATCTTCTGCTCGCCCCACCATGCGGATGTGGGGAACTCCGGCCAGAGCTCAGCTATCAATACTTGCATCGAGCTGATCAGGCCTATTATGAACATGCCCCAGAATATTTTGGTAGTTACAAACCTGAAGTTGAAGATTCTAGACGTGTTTACGGCGGGATCAACCTCTCCGCTCTCTCTGAACAAGTGGAGTGAAGGCAGTGCTAGCGGAAACACTAGTCTTTCATCCTCTATCCAAACCTTGCCGAAGGCGAATGTTACGAATATGCTTATGAATGCGTAGAAAATGTAAATTAGATTCCAGTATATCAGTGCGCTGGTTATGTAGCCCCATGGAACAGCTTGACCCGGAGCCCGGCCGTTCATTATCAGCGTGGCGATTTCGAAGCGTATTGGCTCAGGAGCAATTACGACTGATGGAACAGCCCTGCTCCAGTATTCTTTCAAGTCATCTATTGAGAAGGCGACGTAGTCGCTTAGAGCACCATAGTTGAAGTAATGCACCGGCTCATTTGCAGGGGCATGCGTCACCAGGTAAGTCAAATATCCTGCGATGAATGTTAGAACTGAGAATATGAACACGTATTCTTGGGCTGTCAGCCTAAGCCTAGGGTTGAGACGCCCTAAAAGCTCCATCACCACCACTATGTATATCATTGGTAGTACGAAGAAGCTGAAGGTATTGATTTTATCCGTATACATGCCCGTCACTACCGACATTAATGCGAAGAATATTGTCAAAAGCAGAGTGAACACGATGGATTTTACTGTTAAGCCCTTTTCCAATTTGACTTCTGTCGTCATAGTCTCCCCCATGTATATTGAGCATGTAGGCGTATTTAAATATTGGTTTTATGAATGTTCGCACGACGAGTCCGAAGGAGGTGCCAAGCAGTGTTCTTAGTCTGTTCTTCAAGGCTTATCGTCTCGATTTCCTAGGTTTCACTGAGCGAATTTTTTCTGGTTCAGGCCAGCTCTATTGGGTCAAGGATTACCTCTGGGATGATGTCTTCTCGCGAGACTCTGAGCATTACTCTATCTCCTTTATGCCGACTGCTTTGGCAAGTATATGGCGTGTTTTTCTCGACTCGTGTCTACACGGTCAGATTCATTAAGTTTCACCAGTTTCAATCAGACTGAAAGTATCTCTGATTAGCCCTATTGTTTTCACCCTACGTTAAGCGGCGTTCATCGGGGAGATGTTCTCGCTTAAAACGTTTATGCTCAATCATCATGCACCTGTCCATTATTACTTTTAAACCGGTTTTCTCTGCTAATTCAGCAGCCTGCATGTTTACTACGCCTACATGCTCAATATAC
>JAFNIQ010000084.1 GCA_017601395.1 Candidatus Brockarchaeota archaeon | reverse complement strand
AAAGAAATAGTGAAAACGTTCTTTACTAAAAAGAGTGATTGGACAGGTGAGATAGAGAGGCTCATCAATCAATATCGTTTGAGAAGCCGTGAAATAGCCCTCTATACCGTTTCAGTTAGAACAAATGGGGAAGTTGTGGATTTAGTTAAAACCGAAGGATACAGGGAGTTCACCCGGCTGATGTTGTATGAAGCTGAAGAAAAAAGATTGGGCAGATGCCATTTCTGTAATGAAGAGAAGGAGGTGATGGCGAATCCAGCTTATCCTGAAGGCTCATTACTGATAGTTTACAATGTTGATAAGAAGGGCTTTCTCTCCGGGTTAAGCGGAAGTTCGGACTCTAAACTGAAGACCCACGCGATCTGCGTTGATTGCAGATTGAAATTATTGAAAGGATTAGACATTGTGGAGCATCACCTTAGAAGCCCTCTAGGGGGGTTAACATGTTTATAATACCAAGGTTGCTAAATCTGTAAGCAGTGTGCGCATTTTTCTTGCGTTTTCAAGCATCGCATGGTTGTTGTTAAAGAAAACGTACACCTTTTCGGGTTTTGTCCTTAAGATTCTTTCGACAACCTCCCTCAATTCTTCATCTGTGTAATAGTGTGAATACCATGCTGTTCTTCCATGCATTCTCTCGTAAACTACGCCATTTGTGTTGAATATGTCGAGGGGGTATTCAGGTGAGTCTACGCTAACCCATGTTATGCCAAGTTTAGTCGCCCAGTTTGCACAAGTTTGATTGAACCATTTTATGTTTCTGACTTCAAGGGCGAACCTCTTTTCCAGGTTCGTTTTAGCAATGAACTCTTCAATCGCTGGCATGGATTTAGGCGTCATGGATGGTGGAAGCTGGAAGAGGTAAAAGTCTATGTATGGCTCGAGTGGGGAGAATAAGCTGTGGAATTTTTCCCAGGATTCGAAGGCTCTTTGTCCGAATTTAGAAATGTGCGTTATGAGCCTGTTAACCTTAATAGCCCATCTTAAGGTCTTGCCTTTCGCAGCCCATGAACGAACCATGTTGGGGAAGGGGAAGCGGTAAAAACTCATGTTCAGCTCCACAGCATTCAAGCCGGAAAACTTAACAAACCAGTCAAAACTGCCGTCGGCGTTCCAAGAATAAAACCAGCCTGAGGTGCCAACAAAACAGTTCATTACTACCAGCATAATTTTGGTTTGATGGCTAAAAAATTTCTAAAGTCATATTTTCGTTTGATACCGGTTATTGTGTAAGGATTTCTCCAATCAAATGTTTGGCATATTCTACATCTTGGTAGGCTTTTAGCCTCTTTATTGTGGTGTCGTAGGGATCTATAACCTCTTCTTCCAGTGTTTTCGCGTAGTTTGCCATTGGGTCAATTTCGTCCAGCATCTGAATTAGAGTTTGACGTTCTTCTTTTGGCATTATCCTGCGGTCTGTCATGGCTGCTGCTCTTGCATATATGCCATTATCCAAAAGGTTTTTTAGCGCTTGGAAGGGAAGCCTGTAAAACTCACCGGAAGCTCCTGTTCTTTGAGTGAAGCCTTCTGGTGTTGCTGCTTTTATAGAAACCCTCACGTAGAGTTTATTCTTAAACTCTGAAAGCCTTTCTACATAGTCCTTATCGTTTCCAAAGATTATGCCATTTGTTTCAAGGATGAATAGCGGATACTTTGAATTTTTGACTATTCGTAGCAGGCTTAATAGGTGCTCCTTTCCTATTGTCGGCTCGCATCCGGACAGCCTAAGCTTATTTATCTTCGGTATGAGTTTTCGCCAGCGGTTGGAGTATGTTATGCCACACTCTGCAGCTTTGAAGAGCATTTCAGCAGCCTTCTGGGGAGAATAAAATTTGCCAAAGAATTCTGGGAAATCTCTTGACCAGTTGGACCAACAGTAAAAGCACCTTAAACAGCATCCAGCTGCATATCCGGTCGCTATTCCTCTATAAACTGGAACAGAGTAGAAGTCTGTATATTTGCGCTCTAATCCATCTTCTCCAGGTCTTGTTACGATTCTTTCGGTTTCTTCTGCAAGTTTTAATGGATTGAAGGGCTTAAACCCGGAGAATAAAAACCTTTGGTAGGTTTCCACTTAAACTTCCTCCGCGAGTTTTGTTATTTTCGGTTCCACTATGATTTTCAGCTCGCCCCTGCTGTTTACAGCAGCCAATCCGATGCCTATAGCCTGGAAAACCTTCGCGTTAAGGCTTTCGCTTCTACTCTGAGACACCATAAGTAATGCCATATCGTAGCCGTGAGCTAAGGCCCCCAAAAGTTGCCCCAAGCCATAGGGCGTGTCATCCTTGTCGCTTTTGAGCTCAACAGTCATCCACCACACTTCACTTCACCATCTACAGCGCAATTTCCGCAGCATATCCCACCCTTTGGAAAAAATGGGTTGGCGCCTGTGGCTAAAATAATGCCTATTTACACATTTTTGAAGAAGAACCTTTATAGCTCAGCATGTAAAAATAATGCCTATTTACACCATAATTAGGCTGTAGATGGTGAACTAGAGATAGCTGGGTATCCGAACGCGATAAAGCTCTATCCCATCCTGGATGGCAAGCCCCAGCATCAAGCGTTTCTGAAGCTGGCTAGGGAAGCTCTTAGAAGGCTTAAACTGAATTCCCCTGATATTGTTTGCTTGGTCTCAGGCTTACCCTATGAGACTGGAAAGTAAGAAAGGGAGAGGATAAAGCAAACACTTAAGGAAAATTTGAGTTTGAGCGAGATAGCTGTTTTTCCGCAATCCCTAGGAACCTTATTCGATTTAGATTTGGATAGTGGCACGGTGATCAACATAGGCCATGGAACAACTGAAATCCTGATAGTGGAAAGGCTCACCGTGCTGGCTGGGGCCTCCTTAGCATTGGCCTGCGATTTTCTACTCGCAAACCTGGCGGAATACATCCGGGCAAACCGTGGGTTCAAGCCGATCATGGAAAACGTCCTGAGCTTAATGGCTGGAAGCGTCAAGGGCATCTCAGCCTTTGGAAAATTGAAAATGGCTCGAAAGGATATTGAGCAGCAGATGAAGAGCAGCGTAAGCCAGCTGGTTGAGAAGGTCTGCTACGATGCCCGTTACCTGCTTGCTCAGCTTTCAGCGAACCTTGAATGTTGAAGCGAGATGGTTCTGTCAGGCGGTGGCTCGATGATCAAAGGTGTGAGGGAAGCGGTGGAGCGGAGGCTAGGCATGTAGGTTCTGGCTCCTAGCAACCCGATATTCAGCAATGTTCGAGGCTTCTACAAGATAGGGTTGAGGCTCTATGGATGAAAAGTGGTGAGGATTTCACTCCGCATAAAAGGTGAGCTCTAAGGAAAATTGATAATTTGGAGGAAGTTTGGATTCACTCTGTCAGACATTGTCAGACAATCCATATATCTTTTGCCAGACTCCCCGAACTCCGCGCAGAAAACTGAGAGGGGCTTGTCCAGGTTCAAGGCTATGCGCAAAGGGAGTTTTGAGGTTAAGCTTAAGGATGAGAAGGATGCCTTGGAAGCGTTGCAAGAATGGTAGCTGCTCGTTCCTGAATTTTTAATTTCTAAAGAAGATCTTTTACAATGTCTGTTTATGGTTTAAACGTGATTTGCGGGAAAAGCTTGAGGATGGATTGGAAAAGCTAATTGGATCGGAAACCTCAGATGTTCTCCTATACATGTATATTTAATAGACATGTTGTTCCAATCTTACCTTGACAAAGAGAGGCGGGGAAAACTCTAAAGCCTGCAAGGATGGTGGCGATCATCGTAGACTTCCAGGTATCAGGTCACAAAAGTAGAAACGGTTACCTTTTAACACTACATCGCCTTTGGTGTATGGTATCTTCCACGCAAATATGGGTCCATCGTAAACAAACGAGTGAAATTCACCGTTCTCGCCGCAGGGATCAACGTTTGAAGGAAGCTCGGTTAGGAAATGCTCATCAAACTCCCTGCCAACAAATTCTCTGCCGAGGAACTTCGAGTCAACGCAGGTAGTGATCGCCTTGAATCCTAAGTCTACAAACGTGTGGGCAAGTTCTGTTGTATTCCTTTTCCACAATGGAAAAATCCCTCTCATTCCTAGCTTTGATAGGTTCTCCTCTCGATACTTTCTAACCTCCTCGAGGAAAATGTCTCCGAAAGCCACGGATAAAACTCCTCGATTCCTGTATCGCATAAGTCTGTTCCTCATACCCGCCTCATACTCTTCGTTTGATGAATCCTTTGTAATGTAGATCTTTTCCAGCGGAAGGCCTAGAGACTCTGCTTGTTGCTCGACGAGGACGCTTCGCACGCCGTGCATGCTGATCCTGTCATAGTCTTCTGTCACCGTTGCCAGCAATGCCGATATCTCGTAGCATCCAACCTTGTGGAGCTCATAGAGAGCCATGGCGCTGTCCTTGCCACCGCTCCATGCGAGAATTGCTTTTTCGAGCGTCATGAATAGTTGATTTGTTATTACAGAAATAAAGCTTGATCGTAAAGGTGGAGCTTTCCCTACCTCTTCTATCAGGAGTGGAGCGTCTTCTTGAACCTGGCGATGTAGGAGCCGGCCTTCCCCTCTCTTTCAAGCTTCCTAACAAAATCTGTAAAGCCATCCCTAAAGGCCTTGGTTTTTGTAATTTTAAGAATATGGCCTTTGGGTCCGTGTTGTTTAATTCGCAGTAGAAGCCTAGGGTTCTGAGGTAGACCGTGGCTATAACATAGGATTTAGCGGCTAAATTTTCAAACCAACGCTTTACATCCTCGTCCTCAAGGAGGTAAGCATACCTAGCCTTCCTTCTTCAAGCAAAGAGAAGAGGAAGTTGTACGTAAGGATTTCTGGACTCACTTAAAAAATTAGGTGGGCCAGCTCGGATTTGAATCGAGGTCCTACCCGCACGTGGCAAATGCCAACAGACTTAGAAAGCCCAAGTCTTTAGGGTTCATAGAATGCCTATAAGGGATTGAAACCTACAGCATCCCGACGTTCCGCGTCCCCTCTCGATTGTTCATAGAATACCTATAAGGGATTGAAACATTGCTCGGTATTTGCGCTTCGTTCGCATATATGCCATTGTTCGAGCCTGCGTCTCCATGCTTTCCGTCGTCAAAAAGCTTTTGCTCGAAAAATCTTGAGAAAACTGTTACGTCCGCACCTTTTACGACCCCTCCTAAGCCCTCTGTGAGTTTGATTTTGAATTTGACCACCTCCTCTCGTTAAGATTCTGCTTGTTGATGCGTAGAGAATTTCGGCTGTGAGAGTTTTTTGTGGAGCTGTGGTTGCAGTAGTGGTGGTAGTTGTAGTTGTGGTTGTTGTGGTGGCTGTGCCTGAATCGCCAGTATTTTCTCCACTAACGCCATTACTTGATGTAGATTCTCATTTGTTATGAACAGGGAAACTATTTGCGAAAAATGTATTTATTCTATAGACTTAGAGATTATATACTGTAACTTCTTTGTTCACTCTCTGCTTTGTAACTATTCTCTCTTTCATCATGCTGCTGTCAGAAGAAACGTAAACGTAATCGTCTATGTTCGATTCCTCCACAGTTTTGTACTATCCATCGCCAATGTAGAAAGGGTGCTTGGCTGTCACATTCACTTCGTGCCTTGCAGTTCGCAGAATACAGTAATAGTTTCTTTTTAGCTTTAACACATGCTCTATCTGTTTTCAAAAATATTTTCATTCTCCTCAAAGCCCTGGATTGCATCGCGAGTATTCAGTTCAGAGATTTATACATGAGAGTTGGTGGTCTTGATGAGAGTATCTTCTAGGGGCATCCACCGCCATTTACGCCCGGCCCATCCCATGCTTGAGAAGTAATCGCAGTAAACAAAACAACTACTATCAGTAATAATATGGAAAAGTGTTTGATGTTAGGAAATGTAAGTGATTTACACGCAATAACTAATTTGTTTTTTTGAAAAGAATTGTTTATTGATTATTGTAAAGTTCAGAAACGAGATTTAGAGCTTTTCTATGTGCGCGTGGACTCATCCTCTTCAGACTCCATAGAAGAAAAGCTATCGAGTGGGTGGCACAAGACTCTTGGTGTCGATTGTTCCTGGAGGCGTTTGGATTCTCAGCATTTCTGGTATGGCTTGCCCTGGTGGTAGGTAGAATGCATCTGCCAAAGGAACAGTAAAATTAGGATCAGCTCTTGCTTGAGGAATAACTTCTTCACCAATATTTATAGGTAAAACGCTGTAAGTAGCATCAACCGCACGGCCAAGCTCATGCGCTAGGTAGAGCAGTCCAAACGTCTTCACATCGTCTTTTACAATTCCACCGTACTGCCTGCGTGAAATCTTCTCTTACATACAAACAATAATATTAACACTGTGTAGAAAGATTTAAAAGATTTTGAACTGCTGCTTCTGCCTCTATTCTTTCTAATGCTTCTAATCGCATGCCATATTGTAGACGATGTTGCATGCAATAATGTGCGTAATGAAAGGATTATTTCTTTATCGTTCTGAGCGCCTTATCAACTGATAGTATTCTTATTCCTCTGAACTCTCCTAGTCTGAGCAAGTGTTCATCGCCCGAGATTATGTAGTCGGCTTTGCCGTCATATGCTGTTCTCAGTACGATGTCGTCGTCCGGGTCTTGTTTAACGACCCTGAACCTCGATTTAACATGGACAAACCTAGCAGTAACGTTCAATACTTCTAGAAAGTCTCTTATGTCTTGTTCTTCTATGTACCTCTGAAACTTCTTTCTTCGCAAAACCTCAACAAATTCTGAAAGGATTTCTCTCGACGTGATGAGGTTGAATTCTTTTCTCACAGCCTTAAGCCATAATTTCTTCGGTTTGCCCCTTGTGATCAGAGCTGATACAAAAATGTTGATGTCAAAGACCACATTGTGCATATACCTTTACCGGCTTCGCTTTTCCCTTCTGTACCTCCGTATCTCTTCGTCGATCTCTTCCTCGCTCAACTCGCCGTACTTAGCTATTCTTCTATCGATCCTCTTGAACAAAGCTTCCAACTTCCTCCGCACATCCGGTATCTCGAATTTCTTCATGATCAAAGCATCGTTATAACCGTAGACTAGAAGCTTACTTCCAGGCTTAATCCTCAACTTCTCCCGGAGGCTCTGGGGGATTACAACTTGTCCTTTACTGCTTACCACTATCACATCGGGTCTCTCATCTCTCGGCATAAATTTCACCAATGATATTCTTACTTTCTTACTTTAAATACTTTACCGATGCTTGGATCAATTAGTTTGGTTAAAAGGGATTCACACCTCTTTTGCGTATATGCCGTTCATAGAATACCTATAAGGGATCGAAACTCGCAG
>JAFNIQ010000080.1 GCA_017601395.1 Candidatus Brockarchaeota archaeon | reverse complement strand
GTTGGAGAAATGGGATAAGAGGGAGCTCTACCTGGAAGCCGGGATCCTGGTGGCTGCGCTGGAGGGTGTTAGAAGGAGGGATTTCGATTTCAAGAGGAGCCTCGTCAACTATCTTTCTGAAAACAGGCTTCCAAGCGCTGATAGAAGCCTGGTTGAAATGGCTTTACGCGAGTCGGAGAGGAATGAGGAGATGCGCCGCCTGGTGAAGAGCATGGTGAAGACTCACGGCAACGTATCGTACGTTACTAACTTGGAATGGTCTCTTGGGAAGGCTGCGACCTACGCTAGGGCTTACGGCGGCACAATAGTCGGGGTGGCGGCTGAAGAACAGGGTGAGAACATTGATCTGAGCGTCAGGTCCGTGGGTTTGAAAAACCTCTACAGTTTTGTGTCTAAGGCTGCCGGAGAGCTCGGAGGGATCGGTGGTGGGCACGCTAACGCGGCTGGAGCAAGGATTCCAAGGGGGAAACTCTTAGAATTCGTAGAAATGCTCGACGAAGAGCTTGCAAAAATTTAGCTCGCCAGTGTAATAAGCAGCCTGGACTAAAAGTTATATTTCTGAGCCTCTCAAATATTGGGAGAATTGAATAGGATAGTGTTGCTCATGGTTACGGGTTCACTGCTGGTTTACACCGCTATCCCCGGCTTCACATTTCCCGCTTCAGCAGCGCAAGCACCCCAGTCTACCAGAATATTCTACCCTTTAAAGGACGCTGTGGTCTACGAGGATGATCCCGACCGTAATTTCGGCTTCAATTGGGAGATAGGGGTTAATTACATGGAGGGTTTCCGAGACCGCTCCTTCATAATGTTCGATTTAAGCAGCATACCTCCGGGGTCCATCGTTGTTTCAGCCATCCTAAACATATACATGTATGATCCTCCTGACCTGAACAGGAGTCTAGCATGCTATCAGGTTGATGAGGGGGACTGGGCGGAGGACAGTATTACTTGGAGAAACCAGCCGGGTGCAAGCCTATTCGTAGCGTCGGTTTCAACAGGCGATAAGCCGAAGTGGCTTAAGCTGGACGTTAAGAGCTCCCTCGTAAAATTCGTCTCCGGAAGCCGCGCTGTCTACGAGCCTAACTTCGGCTGGATGCTGAGGGATTATGCTGAGGGCCTGGGTTCAGCCAGCTACCCGTTCTGGATGTGTTCCAGGGAGCATAAGGATTCGAGCAAGCATCCTTATCTTGAAGTCAAATACTCTCCCCCCCATCTAGACCTCGTTCCCTCCGGAGACTCGATGCAGGCCGGAGGCTGGATTAAAATGAGGGTCTACAGGGAGACTGAGACCGGTGAGAGAATTACGCGCGGCCTCCTCAGGGTTAGGCTTGATTCAAACTCGAACTCGACGAGTAGAAGATTCTCTTTGACGCAGGGTGGGGATGCGATAACGGAGTTGACAATACGGGACGGCGCCACTTTCGCAGACTTCTACTATTATGAGGAGAGGGCTGGAACATGGAGCATAAGTGTTAAGGCGGTGGACTATCCTGACTATGTTGGCGACGCTGAAACCCTTAGGGTTACTCCCGGCCCATTAGAAGGCTTCGAGTTTGAAACTATAGGTTCTCCAAAGCAGGCTGCGATGCCCTTCCAGATAACCATAATCGCGCGCGACACGTATGGGAATGTTAAGACTGATTACAATGGGGTGAACACTCTTTCAGACACGACAGGAACCATCAGCCCTAATAAAACCGGGGCCTTCACCAACGGGAAATGGTCCGGCTACGTAACAATTAGCAGGATAAGCGGAAGCGTAAAGATTACGACTACAGGCCTGGGGAAAACGGGTGAGAGCAACGCGTTCAAAGTTACAGCCGGCCCTCCCGCGAAGCTTGTAATCGAGCCCTCGAGCTTCAAGATGGCTGCAGGCGTAGTTTTCCAACGCCTAGGCTTATCGCTTAGGGACGTTAATGATTTTGAAGCGAACAACACTTTAGACGTGACCGTGAGCCTTTCAACATCCTCCCCCGAGGGCGAGTTCAGGCTTCCCGGAATGGCTGCGAGTATAACGAGCGTGACGATTCCAGCGGGCTCCAGCACTGTTCAAGTAGACTACTTTGACACCAGGGTTGGAAACCATACTTTAACAGCTTCAGCCATGGGCTTCAAATTTACAGCGAACGTTACTGTTCTTGTTGACGGGCTTCCGCCCGCCACGCTGATAATGATTAAGGGGGCGAAGCACGAAGCCAATGGGACTCTCTATGTCTCCGGCTCAACGCTCCTCGTTTTCTCGGCTGAGGATGATTTGAGCGGTGTTAAAAGTATTTTTTACAGGATTGACGAGAACCCTTGGGAGGCTTACGGCGCTGCCTTCATGCTTTCACCCTATCCTGAAGGCAGGCATGAGATAAGGTATTATAGTGTAGACAGTGCTGGTAATGCTGAGGCTGAGAGGAAACTGGAGTTCTTCCTGGATAAGTCTCCCCCCAGCGTCAGGGATGCGTCTCCATCTGGAAGATTCTTTTCAAGCTCCAGAACCATCTTTCTGATAGTCAAGGCTGCTGACTCATCGGGAGTAAGGGAGGTTGAGCTGACCATAGACGGTATTTCACACGGGTTCATGGTTGAAAACGGGGACAGGCATATTAAGACTGTAAGCCTAAGCGAGGGAAGCCACAGCTGGAGCATCAGGCTGACTGACAATTTGAACAACTCGGATGTGTACAGCTATTCGTTCACGCTGATCCTTGACGCTAGGCCGCCAGTAATCACAGGTCTCTCAGGGCCTTCAAACCCTGTTTTCGGGGAGGCGGCGACAGTAGTATGCACGGTTTCCGACGAGCCTTCAGGCGTTAGAGACGTATACCTCTGCTACTCGACGGATAAAGGGTCTTCCTGGGTTAGGACGGTGATGAGTCTTCAAGAGGGCCTCTACAAGGGTTCAATACCTTCTCAATTCTTCTTCACGGAGGTTCAATACTATGTTGAGGCTGTTGATAACGCGGGAAACAGGTTTCAGACAGGAGTCTCAACATACACCGTTGGCATACCGTTATGGCTCTACCTGTTAGCCATGTCTCTAATAGCCCTCCTGTTAGCCGTATTCTTTTTGAGAAGGATGTTGGCGAGGAGGCGTTCTCCCCAACAGGTATACACCGCTTCTGGAACAATGACGCGATAAATCCGGCGTGCTTGCTAAGCCACGCTTTTAATCCTTGACGCGCATGCTTTAACAGGCGTCGTCTCAACGGTTAACCAGTTTTCAACCTGGTCTCGAAATCCTGTTTGAAAGCAGCTTGCCAAAGGCTGGAAACAGCTCTGCTCCGAAGCATTACATGAGAAAAAAAGAATATTCTCTAAAGCAGGTTTCTTATCAGCTCTTTCTCCGTCACTATTCCGACGGTTCTGCCCCCCTTTACTACAACGATCCTCCTTACCTCCTTCTCCTTCATCAGCATTATCGCTTTAAGAATAGATGCCTCTGGGTCGATCGTGATAAGCGGCTTGCTCATTATCTCTCTGCAAGCAACCTTCTTAGGATCCTTACCCTCCATTAAAACCCTCTTTATCAGGTCCCTTTCAGTCACTATTCCCTCGGGTCTTCCTCCAGACTCGATCACAACAGCCCCTATTCCATAGCTCATCATCTTGCTTGCCGCTTCAAACACTGAATCCGTTGGAAGAACGCTGACGACGGGAGAAGACATAACGTCCCTGACTTTTTTCTCCTCCTTCTCCGAGGACAAGCATCCTCCCCTCGCAGATTTACTACGCGCCTAGGGTTAATAACTTTTTAATCCCCAGCTAAATCGCTTAATGTTAACCGTAAAGCTCTTCTGAAGGTTTTTGAAAATCAACAGTAGGTTTTTATATATGAGGATCGTTTCCCCGACGGGTTGAAGGGCCCTAAGATAGCTTTCATTGGAGCAGGCAGCGTGGTTTTCGCGAGGACTCTGGTCTCAGACATTCTCTCCTACCCGGCGCTCAGAGAATCAGAATTATGTCTGATGGATATTGATGCGGAGCGGCTTAAAATGGTTGCTGAGCTAGCGAAAACAATGACTTCAAAGCATGCTCCAGGCGTAAGGGTCAGCAGCACGCTTAACCGACGGGAAGCACTCGACGGTGCTGACTACGTCATAATCATGATACAGGTGGGTGGGCTTAAAGCGTTTGAGAAGGATATCTACATACCTCTTAAATACGGTGTGAACCAGGAGGTTGGAGACACCCTGGGGCCGGGCGGTGTCTTCAGGGGCCTGAGAACAGTGCCTGTTCTCATCGACATATGCAGGGACATGGAGGACCTCTGTCCAGACGCTTTACTGATAAACTACGCGAACCCGATGGCGATAAACTGCTGGGCTATGAACAGGGCGACGAGAATAAGGAACGTTGGGCTCTGCCACAGTGTTCAGGGGACTGCGATGCAGCTTTCAAGCTACATAGGGGTTCCATACGAGGAGGTTTACTACTGGGTGGCGGGAATAAACCATCAAGCCTTCTTCCTAGAGTTTAAGCATCTTGGGAAAGATGCTTACCCGATGCTGTGGGAAGCCATGAAGAAACCGGATGTCTACGAGAAGGATAAGGTTAGGTTCGAGATGATGAAGGCCCTCGGATATTTCATAACTGAGTCCAGCCACCATCTTGGAGAATACGTTCCCTATTTCAGGGTGAATGAGGAGAGGCGTAGGAAGTACTGTGAGCCAAGATGGTTCTACTACCAGATATGTCAGGAAGCATGGAAGCCTCATTACGAGCAGATAAGGAGGCAGATCTCGGGTGTGGAGCCGGTTGAAATAAGGCGTTCCCATGAGTACGGGGTTATGATAATAGACTCTATGGAAACAGGAACAATCCGTAGGATAAACGGTAATGTTGAAAACACAGGTATTATAACAAACCTGCCCTACGGGTGCTGCGTGGAGGTTCCTTGCTTCGTCGACAAAGGTGGGCTGCATCCCTGCTATGTTGGTGATCTACCACCTCAGTGCGCCGCGTTGAACAGGACCAATATAAATGTTCAGGAACTGGCGGTGAAAGCTGCTCTCGAGGCCGACAGGGAGTTGGCTTACCAAGCGGTCCTGTTCGACCCGTTGACAGCCGCGGTGTTGACACCTGAGGAGATCAGGAAAATGGTTAACGAAATGTTTGAGGCTGAGAGGGAGTGGCTTCCACAATTCTACAAGTAAGGGTTTACATGAAACATTAATCCAGTTCAGATTATTCCCACAGTTCTTGAAAAGCCTACAGTTTTTCCAGCACGAAAATATGAGGGTATAGCCCGCCTGTTTCGACAACTCTTTCATGCACCAGCTTGAACTTCTTCGTCTTGAAAACGATGCTTCGGAAAGCAGTTGCCTTAAGGCTTATCACCGTGATACTGCCATCGGGCTTAACTATTTTTGAAGCTGAGTTGAGGAAGCGGAAATAAGTTTCTCTAAGGTTCTTCTCCCTGCCCATTCGAACCCCGTAGGGAGGGTTCGTCACCACTCTATCTATGGTTGAATCATAATAGTCTTCAAGCCTCCGGGCGTCAGCAATCCTGAGCGAAACGTGTTTCTCAACCCCGGCTGCTTCAGCGTTTCTCCTAGCCCCCTCTAAAAATCTGCTGTTAACATCGCTGCCGTAAATCGTTATCCTGCTGTCCCAAACCTGAGCAGCCTCTATAGGGATGGTGCCGCCTCCGCAGAAAGGATCAAGCAGAACATCCCCGTCTTCAACACCCGCTATCCTCAGCATTCCGTAGGCTAGCGGCGCCTTTATCGCGGCAGGGTGGTTAAAAGGCCTTTCAAACCTCTTATGTAAAGACTCTCTTGTCAACTGAACCCCGACGTAACACTTGCTTCCTATCACGTCGCAGACAATGTTCACGTCGAAGCTTTTCAAGCTGACCTTCCTGCCGTATTTCTCAACCAGGGCTTGCCCCGCATACTTCTGAACCTGGACAGAGGTGAAGGAGTGCTCGCCTATTCTCTGACACGTAACCCTGAAGGTTTCAGCGCTCTCCAAATCCTCTATTTCAATGCTTTTCAACCCGTTGTAAACGTCGAGCAGGCCTTCCTCCCCCGTCCTTATTTCGAAAACGGACACGTGTTTCACAGCGTGGTATATTGAGCGCAAAGAGAAAACCCCGGCCATTTTCTTCCCGTCGATTTCAACGCTAATCCTGCCCGGTAGACCGTGAAACCTTGATGCCCGTGCTCCTAAAACCTCTTCAACCTCTTTCTCAACGATGTCCTCAATACCGGGGTTTGTAGTGAGCAGAATAATCAACACTTTAACATTGTTTTTGTTCCATCGCCTTAAAAGCTTTACCTATATGGGGAAACCGTCCGGCTGTGAGCGTCTTCCCTCGAAAACTAGACTTCAGGCATGCTGATTTTCTCCGCGAGTTTAAACGCGTCATGGAACCTGGAGGGGCCTCTAAGCGATTCCTCAGCGATTTGAAACACGTTTATACTTGACTCTTTCAGAAGAATATGCCATCCTGAGGGTTCAGCCTTCTCCCATTTGCCGCCGAGGTTCCTGACGAGCACTTCACCCAGGTAGCTGCCAGTCATTAGCACCAGCCTCAGCAGTATCGTGCTGTACGTGTTCTCCTCATCCTCCATCTCCACGTCCTTGAAAAGCTCCTTAGGCCAGTACGCGTCAATAACCCTGTCCAGCTCAACAAGCGAGCCCGGAGTGTAGTCTATCGGCTTAAGCATCATGCTGTAGAACCATTCAACGCATTCCGCTGAGCAGTGTCTGAAGAAGGCTGGTCCAGCCTCAGCAACCCTACTCTCGTCAGCCACTATCCTAGCATCCTCGCCCCGCTTATAATAGGTGATTTCAAACTCCTCCATACTGGAGGCCTCAGCCCAGTGTTCCAGATACTTGTCCACCAGCTCCCAGTCTGTTTCCCCGGTGTCAAGCCCGCAGTCTTCGAAAAGCTGCAGCTTCAAGTATTCTGCGGTGAACAAGGCGTTCCTAGAGTCTCGCCGCGACCTCAGGTTGCTTATTATCAAGCTTATCCTTGAAAGCCTGTCTCCGCCAAGCTTGGAGTCAAGCAGTCTCTTAGCCATCGCGAAAATAGAGCGGAACATGAATGCTTTTTCAGCAGCATCCTCTGTTTCCTTCATGGAGTCGTTAATCCAGTCGTAGAAAACCGCAGCCAGCCTTATTCTATCCTCGTCTCCCGACTCCATCACTCTTGCGAAAAACTCTCTATACTCCTTCATGATCCCGGTTGAAACTGGTTTCCCCTCCTCCACCATTAGCTAAGAGGGCTGGCTTAAGCTTAAAAACCTTAGCCTAAGATTCAGGAATGCGAGGGGTCTGACGCTTATTCTAAAGAGGTGTTTTAACCTTAGCCGTCTGCTGTGCAACCTGACGCCGAGCGTAAAGCTTTGAAATCTCCTCCATCAAGGTCCTCTCCTTCTTGCAAAGTAGCGTGTAGGCGTCCTGCCCTATGACAACATCCTTCTTCTCCCTTATCTTCTTAAGCTCGGCCTTCAGGTACCTGAGCAGCTCCTCCTCGCTCTCGCTCCAGCTCAACCAGGAAACACCTCCCTGAAAACAAGGGGTCTGGGGCTAGACGAGCCTCTACCATCTATGCATCTTTTTACGCTCATCGCTGTCACCTTTTCGACCCCTCCCCCCACCCCTCTGTCCTTCTAACCCGTCCCAAATATTTAAGCTTTTTCCCTCGTTTAAAAACCCTTAAACCCTTTTAAACTGAAATGAACTGAAATAAACTGATTTAAACCGAATTTAAAGAGCAATCCAGCTGTTCCCGCAGAGCCGGCTGTGAGAAGGGTTTAAAGA
>JAFNIQ010000020.1 GCA_017601395.1 Candidatus Brockarchaeota archaeon | reverse complement strand
GGGATTTGAACCCTCGACCCTCAGGTGTCTCCACGTGGCCATGCTTGCCGTCTTGTTTAAGAGCCTGCTGCTCTACCATGCTGCTCCGAGACGTTTTTAAATGTTTCTCGTCTGAGCTACGGGCCCGCTGTGCCTTTTCTTGCGTAAGAGGGTAATAAAAGTTTTTCCCTTTCAGTGTTTAACCATGCATGGAAAAACGCGGGTTGTAGGAGTTTTGTTAACAGCATAGCTGCAGACGCCTTGAATCGGGTTGCAGTAGCATGGTGGCGGAAGAGGTCGAAAACGTGAAAAACGTCCTGGAGAATACTCTGTTTTATAGTATTCACGTTGCTTTCTTATTGGAATCATGACCGTCGGGCTTGAAGCCTTTCTTTCAGGCTCAGAATCCGCCACTCACATAGGTAATAGCAAAGAGAAAAACCTGCTCAAGCCGTGAAAAGGCTACATGCGGATTCCGCACGCCGTATTACTTTATCGGTTAATCGGTTTTGTTTACGTGGACACTATTATCCTGAGCCTAGGAAACTTACGATCAAACCTGGGGTCTCTGAAATTCCAATCGAGACTCTAATGACGTTGATCACAGGTGTCTTAGTGCTCCTTATCTTGAGAAAGAGAATAGCGGAAAACAAATTTTCTCCTCCTATTAGGACGGCTTGATTTCTGCATTGTTAGAGGGATTAATTATCCTCGTTTTGTTTGCAGCGGCGTTAGGCTGATGTTTTCTTTAACCGGAGGGCTTTTATAGTGACGGTATGAACCCAGTATGGGTGGAACAGGGATATGAGCGGGGGAGGCAGGGTTGTGCTTACCACGGGTGTGTTCGACATTATTCACCCGGGTCACATAAGGTTTCTGGAGGAGGCTAAGCGTCTGGCGGGAGAGGACGGCAGGCTTCTTGTTATCGTTGCGTGTGACAGCGTGGTTAAGGGCAATAAGGGTAGGATCCCAATGTTCAGGGCTAGGGACCGGGCTTTCATGGTTTCCAGGCTTAAGCCGGTTGACAGGGTTTACGTTGGAAGGAGGGGCGATATTGAGAAGAACATTGAGTGGTTTCTGAAGAGGCTTAGGCCGGATGTTATTGTCTTCGGCTACGATCAGGCAAGCATCATGAGGATGACTCAAAAGGTTTTGAAAAGGCTTGGGCTTGAGATCAAGACTGTTAGAATGAGGAAGTTTTTCGACACGAGCACGAGCAAGATTATCGAGAAGATTAGGAGAACATAGTTTGGGCTTTTCTCCGCTTCCTAATCTCTCCCTGTTTCCACGTTTTTGAAAGAGAAGGTTACAGTGTCTCCGTCTTTAAGCTTCAGCTCCTTCCTGAGGTTGTGGGGCGAGATTATTTCAACCACGGAGCTGTCGTAAACTGTTCTCAAAGCCTTAACTATGGCGCCCTCGTAACTGTTGCACACGATAACTGGGTAGCAGTAACCGTCTCCGAAAGTTCTCTCGTGGTTCGTGAAACCCTGGATGAATATCGGCGGCTTAGCCATTTTCTCGATTAGCAGAAGCTGATCCATGTACTGTTCTATTCTCAGGTTAAGCGTGCCGGGGTAAGGGTAGAAGCCCAGCTTAGAGTAGAACTGTTCGAGATAAGGCTTCCTGGAAACATAGTATGCTCCCTCGCCGAGCCCGGTGAAAACCTTCCCGGTGAAAACATAGGTCTTGTCAACCCTGTTTATCAGGGATAGGATTGTGCCCGCGTGACGCTTAATCTGGCTTAACCCTCTGCTTGACAGCTTTATCACCCTCCCCCTTGGCGTCATCACGGTTTCAACAAGGCCTTCTTCCTCAAGCTGTTTGAGATACCTGGAGACGGATTGGTGTGAAATCCCAGTGGCCTTAGAGAGTCTTCTTGTTGAAACAGGCGTCTTCTCCTCCTCGGCGAGCTTCGTGATCGCGATCAGCATGAATATCTTTCTATACTCTTTCATAGCCAGTCACCAGCTTTAACGCTCTCCTGGAGAAAGAGTGCGCTGTTTCAAGAGGTATCGGGAGCCCCCTGTCTCTCAAAGTGGTTCTCCTAAGCACGTTGAAAGCTTCTTCCAGAGTCATCATGTTTCCCACACTGTAGTAAAACCTGTCTTCAAACGCTCTTAAATGGTTAACGTTATGCTCTTCGTCGAGCCTCCCCAGGGGTTTTCTTGCAACCCCTATGGTGGGCTTCTTAAGCAGTACTCCGAGATATGTGGCTAGGCCGCATTTCCTCGGGTGGGCAAGCCCATGGCCGTTAACCAGTAGGACATCGAACTCCGGGAGGAACCTTCTGAGAATAGGGAGGACAACCGGCCCCTCTCTGAAGCATAGGAGCGAGGAAAAATAGGGTATTCTTGAACGGGCAGTTGAAACGCTTACAAGGATTATCCTGTTCTCTGGGATGCTGAAAACCGTGAAGCCTACGAAGGCCGAGTCCCCAAAGTAGGAGGCGTCGACGCCAGCAACCTTTTCAAAGCTTCCACAATGATCCTCCGGTATGACAACCCTTTTAGAGATGTGTCTCTGGGTTTCGCAAAGCCTCTCGTACAGAGCCTGATCCAGTCTCAGGTTTCCCCCTGCTTTAAGCGTTTCAGCGGAGCCTCTCAAAGTATTCTTCCATTGAAGACAGGAATGCTCTTCTACGAAGCTCCTCGTTCAGAATTGAGAAGGCTGATTCAACAGAGGACCTGTTTACATCTATCTTCCTCTTGAAGCCGGGGAGCGCCGAGTCGCCGAGCGCGATAGTTGAAACATTCTCGTAGAGCTGAGCCATAATCCTGTAAGTTTCCTCAGCCTCCTTCAACCGGCCCTTCCTAAGGTGCTCAAGCATAACTCTCTTCAACTCTCCTATGAAGTCTGAAACCGCGTAGAGTATTGAAGCCGGTGGAGGCTTCACCCTAAGCCTATACTCCCTGCCGGATGTGAACCAGTATACTAGAACAGCCTCGAGAAACTCCTGGTATGTCTGCACTATGGGGGGCCATGTTTCCCAGACTCCCTCCCTGTAAGCAGTCTTAACGAGCCTCGCTATGTCGTGCTGCACGTTGTCCAGTATTCTTCTCGAAGCCTTGAAGTCATGCGCGTAGGATGCTTTAACGGAGCTCCTGCACTTCTTCACAACGCTGCTTATGCTTCTAAGCAGGTCGTACTTAACATCCTCCTGCCTCTTCAAATACTCGTAGGATTCTCTGATGAGAAGGCTTACTCTGCTGTTCAAATCAGACGTCAAAGCCTAGACAACTCTCACGGTTCTCTGCAGCTTCTTGTTCTGCCAAGAGTATCTTCTTATCCTCGGGCTCCTTCCGAAGCCGCATGCCGCGCAATACTTCTTCCTAATGTTGAAGGATCTTCTCCCACATCTCCTGCATATCTTGTGGGTTGACTTCTTATGAAGCCTTCCGAAGGCTGTTGTCCCAGCCGAGGTCTTGCCCATTTCCCTCTACTCCTTTTCCTCAGGCTTATACTCTATTGGTGGGGAAATCAGGATGACGTTGTCCCCCCTTATGACGATCAGCCCAAGCCTAGTTGTCTCGTTACCTTTAAGCTCCTCAGCGTCGGAGAGCACAATGTTCAGATGAGGATCATACCCGTCTAGGATTCCACGTATCTTTGCTCCTCCTCTAAGCTTCACGATTATGCTCTTCCCAAGGGATGCTTGAAGCAGCTCCATCGTAGTGTCTGCGGACAATTCTCAAGGATTCCGCTGAACGCTTAAATAAATACTTTTCCGGCCCAGGTAGAAATGGGTGAAAAAACAGGTTTTAAACGCTTGGAATTCAGCGCCTTCCCATCTTCCGCCGCCTCCTTACACGTGCGTGGGGTAAGCCCGCGTTGTCCGATGCCATCAGAATGCGTTAGCCGAGGCGCTGCTTCAGGTCCTAAGGATGTTTCCGACGGAAATAGTGGAGGCGGCTTATCATTAGAATGCGACGCAGGCTAATGCTCCCATAAGAGCAGCGGACAGGGTTTCCCTGTATTCAAGCGGAGAATGTTAAAGCGCCCTGTAGGTTTCCAGGAGCCTAGGCGAGTAAACGTTCTCCCCATACATCCTGCTTAAAAGCCTCTTCATGTTCTGGATCTTCTTAGCCTCCCCGTGGACGAGAAAGAGGGGTCCCCTTTTAGTGTAGACTCTTCTAACGTAGTTCAGTATCTGGTTCCTGTCGGAGTGACCGGAGAAACCGTCAACCCTTTCAACAGCGCTTTTTATGGTTATTGCTTCAACCCTGCCGTTAGCGTTCTGCATCGTAAGCTCCTTAAGCCCGTTTAAAACTCTGTTTCCAAGCGTCCCCTCTATCTGGTAGTTTACGAATATAACCATCGAGTTCTCCTGCGGAGCGATCAGCTTGAAATACTCTATCACTGGGCCTCCTTCAAGCATGCCTGAGGGAGAGAGAATTATGTTGCGCCTCGCCTCCGTTATCTCCTCTCTTGGAATCGAGTTTTTAACCGGGATAACGTATTCCGATTTAAACGGGTTGACGCCGTTGTTCATCATCTCCCTGAGTTCCTTAGACAGGTAGTTGGGGAATGAGGCGTGTATAGCAGTAACCTCCGAGATCATGCCGTCCACATATATTGGAACTTCAGGAATCTTCTTGCTCCTTATAGCGTTGTCTAGAACAAGCATTATCTCCTGGGCTCTTCCGACGGCGAGCGTAGGGATGAGAACGTTCCCATTCTTCTCCAGAGTGGAGTTAACCAGGGAGACAAGCCTGTTCTCAACCTCCTCCCTGGGCGGCATCGTGTCGTTCACACCGCCGTAGGTGCACTCCGTTATCAACGTCTCGACCCTGGGGAACATTGTTGAAGCATGCTCGAGCAGTATGGAGCGGTCATACTTCAAGTCTCCTGTGAAGACAATGTTGTGAAGCCCCTCGCCGATGTGAAGATGAATTACCGCGGAACCCAGTATGTGGCCAGCGTTCCTGAAGGTCAGCTTAATATCCGGGGCGACGTCGACGACGACGCCGAACTTCACCGGAATCGTGTGTTGCAGAATAGTCTTGAGATCCTTAAGCTCGAAAAAGGGCGTGATGCCGTTCTTCTGAAGAACATCATGGAGATCGTTAAGCAGTAGGAACGTTAAGTGTACTGTGGGCTCAGTCATGTACACCGGGCCACGGTAGCCGTACTTGAAGAGCAGAGGAAGCCCGCCCACGTGATCCAAGTGGGCGTGGGAAATGACAACAGCGTCAATGTTTTCAACGGAGATAGGTATCCTGTCGATCCTCGGAAAAGAGTCAGAATAGGAGCTTGCAGCAGGGTTAATCCCGAAATCCATGAGTATGTTGCTCTCGTCTGTTGAAACAAGTATGCTTGACCTCCCGACCTGTTCAGCACCGCCCAGGAAGGTCAGGGTAATGTTCTCAGTCTTAAACAGGGGTTTCCTGAATATTCTTTCACCGATCTCCCTGAGGATCTTAAACCTCTCCTCAGCGTTCTGGTTGAAAACGTACATTACCTGCGGTATGACTGTTGTGCTGAGCGGGGGTATTCTTATGATGCTGGGCTTCCAGCCTGTTTCCACCATTATGTCGTTCAGAATCTTCTCCCCAAGCTCTTCAACGGCATCCGGGTGCCTGACGGAAACCAGAACCTCGCCGAAAACATCGTTGAAAACAACAGCCTCCACGCCAGCCTTCTTGGGAACCAGCTGCTTAATGATTTTCTCAGCCTCGTCTTTCGTCTTTCTTGCTTTAACGGCTGGCCTTACGATAATCCTCTTCCTAAGCTGTTTCGCAACCTCAGCCAGAACCTGTTGCCCACTCACCAGGAAGCCCGGGTTCTCAACGTAGACGGCTATCGCAGGCCCCTCCATCTCTATGCCAACTATCTGCGCTTCCCTGGGTATTTTCTCGAAGATTACTTCCCTTATGTCCTGCTCGGCACTCATCTTAAACCAGTCAGCCTTGTCTTCTCCTCAAGCGAGAGCTCCCTGCACCCTTTCGAGTCGACAACCATGACTTCAAAATCGTTCCCGGTGGCAGTGTCCCTCTGCATGGCTGCGAGAATAGATTTAACCGCGATCGGTATCGCGTCTTGGACGCTAACTGGCGGCTTGAGCTCAGCCTCAAGATAACCCAGCGCGACGGGGGAGCCTGACCCTGACCCTACGAAAACCTCTTTCGAGAAGCCTCCCAGCGGGTCCAGCACGTATAGGCTGGCCCCCTCCCTGTCGTAGCCCCCTATTATCAGCTGAATGTAGAGGGGCGCCATGCGGGTCGAAGAGAGGATTATTGAAGCAATGTTCGCCGCTGCCTTAACAGGCATGTTGACGCCTCTTTCAAGCTTGTACGACCTCGCCTCCCATTGCAGCGAGCTTATGAGGGCCTGCGCGTCAGCAACCCCGCCGGAAATGGTTGCAGCAATATGGTCGTCTATCTTAAGAATCTTCTTGCCACGTTTATGAGCGATGAAATAGTATCCCTGAACAACCCTGGTGTCTGAAGCTAGGACGACGCCGTCCGTGCAGGATATTCCAACCGTGGTAGTGCCCCATAGGGGGTCGACTATCCCCATTCTGCCTGTTCTCGTATTAATGCTTGCCAACCTTCTAAACACCTCTAGAACCCGAACCGTCCCAATTAGGGAAAGGCTTAAAGATAAATCTTTCCCCTATCCGTCTTAACACCTTGAAAGACAAGAGTAGGCACACGGTTAGGCTTCCTAGACGAATAATACTCGGAAGAGATGCTGTTGAGGAGCTTGGCTCCAGCGTAAAGGAGCTGGGGGCTAAAAGAGTCGTTGTTTTAACAAGCAAGACGCCGTTGAAGCTCTTCGGGGAGAGGATTAGGAGAATCCTGTCGGAGAGCAGGCTCTACTTCACACTCAGCCCCATAGGCGAGGGGGATGCTTTCACGGAGGCGTTGAAGCTTGAGAAGCGTCTAGCCAGGCTTGACCGGAAGCCGGGGGAAAGCGTTGTCGTAGGCTTCGGCGGTGGAAGAGTGATTGACGCGGGCAAGATCCTCGCATGGAGGAGCAGCCTTGAGTTCATAAGCGTCCCTACGGTGCCTTCTCACGACGGGATTGCAAGCCCCCTGGCCTCAGCGCCCAGGCGGGGGAAAAGATACTCTTTCAACGCGATAATGCCCTCAGTGATAATAGGGGATGTTTCGATTCTCGCAACTGCTCCACCAAGGTATTTCGGAGCCGGGGTTGGAGACCTCGTGGCGAAGCATACTGCGGTGAAAGACTGGCGTCTCTCCCACACGCTTCGCGGAGAATACTACGGCGAGTATGCTGCAAGCCTTGCTGAAACAATCGCGGAGAGAATAGTTAGGTGCGCTGAAAAAATCGCGGGGGACAGGCTTGAAGGAGCCAGCATACTAGTGGAGGCGTTGATACACGCGGGGGTCCTCATAGGCATAGCTGGGAGCAGCAGGCCGTGCAGCGGCTCCGAGCATCTTTTCAGCCACGCGCTCGACCATGTCGCAGGCTACCCTGCTCTCCACGGGGAGCAGGTTGGAATAGGGACGATAATGATGAGCAAGCTTCACGACGGGGACTGGTTCAGAATCAGGAGCGCGCTCTCGAAAGTCGGCGCACCCGTCTCAGCCAGGGGGATAAACGTGTCTGAGAAACAGGTTGTTAAAGCATTGACACTCGCCCACACCATAAGGCCTGAAAGATACACTATACTTGGAGACAAGGGTTTGACGAGAAAGGCTGCGGAGGAGCTTGCTAGAAGCACGATGGTGATATAGCCGGTGGCTAGCCGTGGGCAAGTACAGCTACCTCGACCCGTCTGCGAAAAAGGGCCTCGTCTTCACCTACATGGGTGAAGCATACGAGTGCGAGGAGTGCGCGGCAAGGGAGAGGTGCCACGGCTCGCTCACAACAGGCTTCTCATACAGGATTCTTAGGAAGACTGGTGGAGAGAAGGTTTACTGCCCTTTGAGAGGAGGCGAGGCCGCGCCCTTTGAAATCAGCATGGAGCCTCTTACTCTTCTCGCACCGGGCAGGGTGAAGGAGGGTGCTGTCACGATGATTGAAAACAGCTTCTGCAGAGCCGGGTGCAGCAGGATCCTTGAATGCCCCGTGGTCTTCAACATGCTTGTTTCAAACCGGAGGGTCAGGGTTCTCGAGAAGCTTGGAGCGTTCGACTGCCCTGGGAAGAAACTCATCCTTGTTAAGGCTGAGATTGTTGAGGATTAGGCTGGGCTTCACCGCCTGGCGCAGCCTCGGGTTGCGTGAAAACATCTATGAACTCAACGGTCTTAACGTTTTTAACAATGGTTAAAACGTCGTCTGAAACGGCCTTCTTAACATATTGAATACCCTCTGAAAGGAGAACCCTTTGGGGAAGCCTTATCGCAGCCCTAGCTCCGTCAAGCTCCACAGCAACCTCGTCGACAGCAACCTCGGGCAGACGCCTGTTCACAAGATGCTTAATCTTCTCCGCATCATCCTCGAGAACCTTCAGTATTTTAAACCTGTAGACCAGCGTTCTGCCCGCGAGAGGCGGGTTGAAGTCAACCTGAACCCTGCCGCCGCTGACAGTTCTAACAACACCGATCCTGTTATCCATTTCAACCAGGGCCCCTGGTGCAAGCTCCTGGGGCTTCGAGAACCTTCTGGCAGCATACGTCTTAACCTTGCTCGGATCCCTGAAGCCATAGGCTTTTTCAGGAGGTATTTCAACAGTCCTCTCGACTCCGATCTCGCTCTTAAGAAGCTCCTCCTCCCAGCTTTCCAAAACCCATTTCCCACCCAAGTATATCAGCCTGGGAGAATACTTCTCACCCTCCCTGTATATTGAAGCCTTCTTAGCCTCCTCCTCTATAGTGGTCTCTATCACGCTTCCGGTCTCCTTCACGGAGAGAGTGTAGTCGACGAGCACTAGTGAACCGGGCTCCATGCTTCAAACCCCTTTGAAAAGGATGTTTATAAACACTCCCGTTTTTCAGACGGCCTCGTCTGAGGAGGCTAGAGACCTTATTCTCTCAGCCCCGCCGATGCTCACCAGATACTCGTAGACACTAGCCGGGACAAGCTGGCTCCAGTCAACACCCAGGATGATCCTCCTCCTTATCTCCGCACCCGAGTACCTCTCCCTCTCCAGGAACGGTATTGGCTTAACCTCGTAGCCAGCCTCCTTGAAAAGCCTCGCGGTGAAAGGCTGGTTAGTGTAGACTAGTTTGAAAGGCGGGCACATGGCTTCGACAAGCCGTACCCAGAGGAAGTGCGCGTAAGGAATATCTGGAACCCCGGTTATAACGGTTTTCTCAAGCCCTATTCCGGCTTCAGCCAGCGCCAGGTGGAGCATTTGAAGCCTCTCGCCGAATGTGAACGGGTTATCCTTATCGTGGCTCGTCAGCGAGCTGCCCACAGCAATAATAATACCGTCATGAATGGAGACAACATGCCTTATGGCATGTATGTGGCCGTTGTGCACAGGCTGGAAACGAGCCACGTAAAGCGGGTACTGCTTGCTTCTCATACGCCAATCCGGCGCAACCATATTGATAAACCTTAGGCTGCTGGACGCTTGAAGCCCACGCCCTCCACAGCGTAGCCACCGGGAGCACCAGCATCCCCCTCAACCTGGAACCTGACTGGGAGAAAGAGCTCGACAAGCCTTATCGTCGTCAAAGTGTGGAGAGTAATCTCACTGGTCCTAAGCTTTGAAACCCCCTTGGCTAGCGCGGCGTAAACCACAAGCTGGTCGGCGAGATTCCTGTCAACCGGCGCCCCTGTTTCAACCTGCTTGATGAACTCTGAAGCCGCTTCAAGCCCAACCCTTTCAGAAGGCTTACCCCTTTCTCCAAGGCTGCTGGATGCGAAAACAACGTTGTTTTCAAGCGTCCCCAGAATCATGATGCCGCAGCCAGGGTCGAGCGGAGCATTACTCTCCCCGCCAGTCATGAACTCCACCTCAACACTCGGCTCAACCCTGAGCCTCCTGACTATCTCCAGCGAGGCTGAACGGGCAATCCTGTCAGCCACATGCCTTGGGAGCCTGGCGCTGTAAACCAGGATCCTAACACTCCGCAGCCCGGGGAACCCGGTTAGGTTGAAAGGCTTGAGAACCTCAACCGGCTTAGACCTGAACCTTACGATGCCCCCGCCCCTAGGGTAGAACCCTCTCTTTTCAACAACAATATCCACATGGTAGCCCATTTCAGCGAGAACCCTGGCGAAAACCTCCTTAACATAGTCTATTGGGGGCGCCCTAGGATTGTTCGTCCCACCCTTGAGAACCAGGCTGGCCCCCCGGCTTGAAAAAGCTAAAACAGGCATGAGAGCCTGAAGCACCAGGGGAACGCTTCCAGCGGTTCCAACGTCAAGCATACCCTCAGTGACCTCAGCCCCGCCGGGTGTGAAAACTATCTCTCTTGAGCCGACTTGAAGGCCCTCAACCCTAGCCCCGGTTAAGCGGGCGACAGCGTTCACAGCGGCGAAGTGCTGAGGCCTCAAACCAGGGTTTGACCGCCTAGCCCTAATGTTGAAAACCCTGATCGGCCTTCTGAGAATGGCTGAAAGAGCTACCGCGGTTCTTAAAACCTGGCCCCCGCCCTCGCCCATTGAACCGTCTATCTCAAGAGTCTCAACCATCGCTCAGCTTTGGGCTTACGCGGAAGGCTTTTCTATAAAAGCTTATTTTCCACCCGGTCTGGTTGAACAGTGGAGAAAGGTGGTTAGTAAACATGGGTGAATACGTGCCTGGCGCCACCGTCGTGGGGCTCGTCTACAGGGACGGGGTTATTCTTGGAGCTGATAGGAGAGCGGCATACGGGACCTTCATAATAGGGAAATCCGTTAAGAAAATATTCCGGATAACCCCGAAAATAGGCCTAGCATCAGCAGGCTTAATATCGGATGTTCAGACGATAGTCAGGGAGCTTAACTACTATGCCAGAATGTTCCAGTACAATACTTCGAGAGAGATAACTGCGAAAGCCCTTTCAAAACTATTGTCCAACATTCTTTTCGCGAACAGGCTCTACCCGTTGATAACGCAGACCATAATCGGAGGCTTCACGTTCAACACGCACGGGATCTACGCGTTGGACGCGCTGGGCTCAGTCATAGAGGACAAGTATGCTGCAGCCGGAAGCGGAACCGAGGTGGCGCTGGGAATACTGGAGGCCGAGTACAGGGATGGGTTGAGCAGGGACGATGCTAAGCAGCTTGTTTTGAAAGCCATAAGGACTGCGCTGCAGAGGGACTCGGCGAGCGGAAACGGGATAGACCTTCTGATATTGGATAAGGCTGGGCCCTCTGAGGAAAACTACCCTGGTTGAAACCCGGCTTACCGGTTGGGGCTTAAAACCGTTTTAAAAGCATTCTAAACAGGCGTGAACAGGGAGCCTCGTGAAGATGTTAGGCGTATTGCTGAAACCTACGGGGAGCTCAGGCTCCAGGCGGAGGAGAACACCAGGAGGATGAGGGAATGCTCGAAAACGCTTTTCAAAGCCTTCCTGAAATACGTTGAAACCAGGAGTAGCGAAGGCGTCGCTGTTCAACAGCTTCTGCAAGACTTTCTAGTCTTGGAGCTCGGCCTAGAAGGGGTGCAGCACAGGGCAACGAGAATCTCATTGGCGAGAAGATTCTACACTCTAGCGGGGAAGCGTTCACGAAGCCCAGCGGTGCAAGCATGCCTCAGGCAATACTTGGAGAAACAGCCCTAGCTCTCGCACGCGGAGACTACTGTTAAAGAGGCTCCAGCGGCTTAACGTTGCCGTGAACAGGCCTAGGCCTCTCAACCGGGGCGCACCATTTCACAGCGTTCCCAATAACCTTGAGAACATTAGAATCGTAATACGTAGGATAAGTCTCGTGGCCCGGCCTAAAGTAGAATACCTTGCCAAGACCCCTGTGGAAGCAGCAACCGCTCCTGAAAACCTCCCCACCCTTAAACCAGCTTATGAAGACAAGCTCATCCGGCTGAGGTATTTCAAAAGGCTCGCCGTACATCTCCTCATGCTCAATCTCAAAGTAGTCGCCCAAGCCCTCGGCAATAGGGTGGCCTCCTCCGACAACCCATATCCTCTCCCTCTCCCCCGCCTCCCTCCACTTCACGTTGCACGGAGTACCCATTAGACGCCTGAAAACCTTGGAGAGGTGCGCCGAATGCAGGGCGATAAGCCCCATGCCCTCGTTAACAATCCTCCGGTAAACCCTTTCAACAACACCGTCGTCAACCCTGTCGTGAGCCATGTGGCCCCACCACACTAGGACATCAGTATTGCTTAAAACATCCTCGGTTAAACCGTGCTCAGGCTCGCTCAGCGTCGCGGTCCTCGTTTCAAAACCCTGGCTTCGAAGGTAGCTCGCTATAACACTGTGCATACCGTCCGGGTAGATCTCAGTAATCCTGGGGTCCTGCTTCTCATGTATAAACTCGTTCCAAACGGTGACGCGTATCCTTCTCATAGGCCTCATCGTGCAGCTTGAAGCACGGCTGAAGATAAGTCTTCCCCCAGACCGGTGTGAAAAGGCTTGTAAATAATAAGCCTCAGGCATGCGGGGCTCAGCCGTTAAGCCTGCTTCAGCCGGTTCAAAAAAATTTTTAAAGCCGGTGGAAAAGGCCTCGCCTACCAGATGGAAACGTGGCTGCACGCCCTTCCCCATGGTCAACCGGGCCGGGGAAGCAGGGTTAACCGGGAAGGCTGGAGAACGCTTCCCTTTTAAGATCAGGGGGTTCCCAGAGGCCTTTTCGAAGAAAAGAACCATTATGAACCTTTCTGAACCGGAATAAATCCTTTTCCAAGAGATTTCTTTGGAAAAACTTTAAAACGCTTATTAGAAGCTCCTTACCGGCTTTTCCTGAGAACACCGTTGAGGAGAATGAGAATCATCACGGTAAGCCTTCTCCTGGCCGCACTAACAGTACTCGCGTTAGCACAGGCCAACCCCGCAGGCTTATTCTTCCCACAGCAGAGCCAGGAGCCGCCCGTGGAGAATACAGAACCAACCCTCTCCACGGATAAGGAAAGCTATACAGTAGGGGAAACTGTCATCTTCTCCGGAAAAGACTATTTACCAGGAGGGGATTACCGGCTGAACATCACGAAGGACAATGAAACCTATGAAACCATAGGTTTTGAAGCCTCAGAAGGGGGTGAAATCCCAGGCGGCGAAGGGGGTGAAATCCCAGGCGGCGTTGAGTGGCTTATACCAGTAGGCGTGCCGAGCGGCACATACACGGCAACTGTCTACAATATGACTGACCCTGAAAACCCTGATACCTACAGGCAGGAAGTGGCCAGTGTAGAGTTCTACGTGAACGCCCCCACACTCCAGACGGATAAGGATGAGTACATAGTTGAGGAGACGGTGGTTTTCACAGGAGTTGGCTACACGCCGGGTGGGACGAGCTACGTGATAAAGATAATGTTCGGGGAGCAGGTCCTGGCTGAGCTGTCTTTCACTTCATCGGAGGACGGCTCAATGCCTGTGGGGGCGGACGAAGTAAACTGGACAATACCCTTCGACGCTCCGGATGGAACATACGTTGCGAAAGCCTATAATGATACTGAGCCTGAAAAAGGCGTCCTGCTAGCCTTAGCAGAATTCCGGGTGAACGCCTCCATGGCGGCCAGGGCTGAAGCGATCTTCCGTGAGCTCGAGGCTCTGAATGCTACGATCAACGCGGACGTCGTTGGGATAAACGTCAGCCTGACTCAGAAGGTGAACGTGGTCACGAAGAAGATAGAGCAGTTCATGAAATGGGTTGAAGAGGGTAAGAACAATACTGCGGCGAACATGCTTAACGCAGCCGTGAACAACCTGAGAGCGTTAATCCACCATGTTGAAGCCCAGAAGGGCAAGCACATAGACGAGGAGACCGCCGACCAGCTCATAGCCCAAGCGCAGGAGCTCATAGAGAAAATGGAGACAACGATCTCAAGCATGGATGCGAAAGGAAAGGGGAAACAGGTTTCAACACAAGCCCGGACGCAGGAACAGGAGATGGAAAGAGAAGGAAGGGGGCAGGGAAACAGCGACGGCAAGGGGAAGGCTAAGGGTAAAAACAAGTAGGAGAAAACCGCAGCCTCCCTTATTTTTTTAGATTACTCTCTAAGCCGGCCAATCTCCGAGAGCATTTAGCACCAACCCATCCCCTCGAATCCTCCTCATCCTCAGGAATTGCCGGCACGCAAAGTTCACCACTTATTTCGGGAGAGAAGTTTTTGAGAGGGCTCAGCGCTGCCTTAGGTTCATGCTGACACATGATGTTGAACAGTTATCCTTGGGCTTCGTTCCAGAGAGGAAGTGACTGGGCTTTTCCAAGTGGCGGACAGCTTGACGGCCTCACTCCCAGAGAGAAAGAAGCCTACAGGTCAGTGCTCTCCCTGAACCCTTCTGCAGGGAATGCAGGCTATGCGTGCCTTGCCCCAAGGGAATCAATATGCCTACGATTCAAAGGTGGGATGTTTACTGCAATTTCTCAGTATAAAGAATTGGACGAGGCCAGTATTCGAAGCTACCGACAAAAGTGAATAGCTGCACGGCTTCTAGACAGCCGTTCTCTAAACCTTAAGCTGGTACAGGCTTCTAGGGTTCTCGTAGAACCACATTCTAGCTAGCTCAACAGCCTCGCTCTCAGTCATGAAGCCTTCTTCAACACGCTTACCCAGAACCTTGGCCACGTCTTCACGCGCCATGACAAGGTGCCCGTAAACCTTCTCAACAGGCATCTCATAGTCTCCGCCGAAGGCTATGATCTTGTTCACCGGCACTAGGTCAATCATCTCGTCGAGAGCCGTGCACGCGAGCCTCTGGGATATAATGTGACACCAGCACATGTTCAGCCAAACATTCGGGGAATTCTTACCGATGATTATTGCCTCCCTAACATAGGGGACACCCAGGTGGTACACGTCGAACCTCGTATCCGGGTGCCTCTGGAAAATCGGAATCATGTGCTGCGGGTCAAGGTCTCTGAAATCACCCCACATGCCCGTGTGGACGGCGACAACCATTCTTAGGTTAGCAGCCATTTTCAGAATCTCGTCGACAAGGAAGCAGTAGAGCGGGTTCATGAACGGAAGCTGTTTCCCATCGTCATGCATCAGCATGTCGAACAATGCTAAGGCCCTGCTCCTGCTTGGCTTCAAAAACCTGTGGGAGCTCATTTTAAGCCCCACCACGCCTTGGCTCCTCCACTTCTCTAAACCCTCCCTAACCATCTCTAGGTAATCGTCTAGATTCCTGACGGTCCAGCCGAGTCTGGCGGCATGCTCATCCACCGTTTTCCTAGATCTGACGGAAGCGTAGACGTCTAGAGGCATCAAGGGTATTAAAAGATCTAGGTCGTAGTCAGTCCGGTTATGCTGTGTCAGCGCAACCCTAATCCTGCATTTCTCGCGCAGAATCCTACGGTATATGCCGGGCCTGTTCTCAGCCGCGATCCTCTCGGAAACCTCCTTATAGTTCTTCTCGTTAATATCGTCGAAGCCGTAGATCTCTCTGGCTGCTATGAACGCAGGGCGGGCATAGGAACCATGCCTTATCATTTTCAAATATGGCGAGAACATTTCCCAACGCTTCTCCAACGGGATAGATGGGTTGTGAATCATATCCCAGTAGTCCCCGGGTATACCGGGTCCCCAGGCGTCTTCCCTGCTCCTAGGCATGCCGGCGGCCCACAGGTCAACCCTAGTATAGTGGCTGAACAAAGTGAAAACATCTGCCTTATGCTCTAGGCGAACACTCTCAGGCGGAAGATGCTCGTGAGCATCAATAATCTCAAACTCCTCAATCGCTCTCAGTATGCTCTCCCCAACGGATGAGAGTTTCATCCCGCTTTTTAAGCAAAATATTCTTTTTAAAACCTTTCCATACTCTGTCTACAGTGACGGGGAAAAACTCGTTTAAACCGTTTCTCACAAAAATCCTATCGTGAACTCGCAATAGGGGTCTCCCTTTGCAATACACATGGTTTCAACAACCTTCGCCTCCCTGTCGAATAGCCGCGTGAAGAACCCGGCTACAAGACCCCTTGAGAAGTGACCGTAAGCCGCTTCACTGCCCCTGCCTATTTCACACTCGAAGCCTTCATAGACCCGCACCTGAGCCATGCCCTTCTCAAGATCCATCTCGACAACGTCAACTATCCCCCAGCCCATAGTTCTGAGGAAAGTCTTCGCAAGCTCCACGATGGCTTCAGGCTTCTCTGAGCCAACAATACTAGCGTAGTCACTGTAAGTTTGATACCCGATGTTGAACCCAACGTAGTAAAGCATTACCTCCCCCGCGGTGCCAAACCTCTCCCTAATCCCCTTAAACAGTGATTCGTAAGTCCTTCTCCTGAAGACTACTATCCTCTCCTTATCAAGGACGAGTGGGAAGAAGTAATCGTCCGAGAGAACACCTGTTCCACTCGGATATATTATGCGCGCCTTCTTAACGAACTCCTGCTTACTTACAAGCTCCAGGGCTTCCTCAGGTGTGACAATAGAGTTTGAAAAATCCAGGAAGGCCACTGCCCTCGCGAAAGGCTCCTGAGCCCTAACCATGGAGACCTGGATGAACCTGATCACGATCCCAAGGTTCTCCGCGATCTCCCCAAGCCTTCTGACAACATCCTTGCCGAAGGCGGTCTCCACCGCGACGCCGCACCACTTCTGCCCCCTGTCCAGAACCGTCAGCCTACCCAGGTCTAGAGGGTTAAGCCCACCCGGCGCCTGAAACCCTGCTTCCTCTGAACCCGTAGAATCCCTGCTGGCCACTCCTTAGGGGCACAGTGAAAGTATATAAGTAATGCGGAAACAGGTTAAACCCCTTGAAACCATGCGTCTAAGCGCATGTTCCACTATAAGTATTTTGTTTCTTTCTTCCGATGCTTAACAGGCTGAGCAGCCGCGTGTCCCGGACTGTGACAAGATTTAAATGGTTTGAAACACTTTGGGCGAACCATTCCCGTCTGCGGAGAAACCATAGTTAAGCAAGCATCTACACTGCCCAAGATGCCAAGATACTTGAAAAAATCGTTTAAAAATACTTGCTTCAAACAGTCTTGAGAAGACTTTCGATTTTAGCCAAGTGACCCAGCTCCACGTCTATTATCCTGTATATTTCCAGCCTGTCTTCCTTGCCAGCGGCCATCGCTATCGAATGGTATAGAAGCACCGTGTCTTTCTCCATCTGGACAGCAGCCTGCATAGCCGTCTTTAAATCCGCAGCTTCCACCGCTCTTTCACCTCCTCTCCTAAGGCTGCTGACTAAACCGGAAGTCTCCAAAGCCTGAATATAGCGGTCAGCCAGCGTGCGTTCATCCCTGGAAGCATAGGTCTCCCCGCCTGATAAGAGCCTCCTATACGTCTTAGCGTGCTGCTCCTCGTCTCCAGCAAGCTGGTTGAAAAAAGACGAGTGCTCAGGGAACCTCCGGCTTAAGGCAGAGTAGAAGGTTTTAGCTGATTCTTCTGCCGCAATAGCCATCTCCAGGAGAACCGGCCTACTGTAACGGTATCCGGACAATAATCCCGCCTCCCACCTCTCTACGCCTGATCGCGTATTTAAAGCTATCCCGTATTTTCCGAGTTTTGAAGCAGCCAGTCTACGGCGAGCTCTAAACACATAACCCTTCTAGGATCGAGAACCGTAGTCTACGCCACATTCAGCAACGAGCCTTAAGAATGATCCGCCTTCCGAAAGAATGCTTAACCCTCCTCCCGCTGCGCACGTAAACGGAAAAGCTTCTTGAGAAAAACGTAAACCTGCTCAGTCGCGAAACCCAGGATGAAAGAGTAAGCCAGCATCTGCAGCAAGCCCGGAACGAGGACAGGGTTCCGGCCAAGCTCGAAAAACATGGTTAGAAAAGCCTCGAAAGGGTGTTGAGCATAATACGCCGCCTCCGCCGTCCCAGCATACCTGTTAAGCTTGAAAACCAGAATGTTAACAAGAAACAGCAGGAAATAAAACGTTGAGAAACAGAGAAACCTGACCCGCCCCAATTCTAAGCTAAACATGCAGCCTACTGGTAAAAAGGTTTCTCCATACGCCTTTCGAAAACGGTTTCCACACGTTCAGCTGATTCGGCTCCAGTGAGAAAAGAGGCTGCCTTCCTCCCCGCCTCCTCGAGCAGTTCCTTCAACGGTTCACGCTGGAACCTCGGCAGAGGATATAGAACTCTCCGTGAAGCTCCTGCTCCACGGTGTTTCACTGCCCTGCTGACCCACATACGTTGAAGATCTCGCGGACGGAGTCTTTTTTAACGTTCTCTTCAAGCTTACACGGTGCTTTAGCATGATGAAAATCATTTCCTATTAGCAGGATATTTTTTGTTTTGTTTCCGCTGATTTGCAGGAAGGTTGTTGTCCCCTCAGGTGCTACGCAACCGCGAATCAAGGCACCTTCGACTTGTTCCAGCCTGACCGCAGGGGCTTCAAAGCCCAGCTTTGCCTGGCGGCCTTTAAAACTCTCGAGCACAAGATCCTTTACGTTCTTTAGGAAGAGTGCACTTTCCCAAGTCGACGATTCTGGTTCACACCAGAAAACCTCCACGTCCTTCAGCTTCAAATTCTTGGCCCACTGGAACTGAAGACAGTGGACGGCTTTCTCATAGGGTGCCTTCGGATCTGAGGATATGTAGAGCTTCAAGTTTTCAATGGTTACATCTTCAAGCCAACTGTCAGGATGTCCATTGCAGATGCTAGAACCCTTGCCTCTGGCTATCACGTTCTTAATATGGACTCGACGGATTATTCCTGCTGGGGCATCAGTGCCTGGTTTTACGCTCTTGTGGACTTCACTCCTCCGCTTAATGTTGAAGTGTATCGGGTCGCCGTCGCCCCACCAGAACCAGTCATGCCTCGTGCAATCCACCACTAAGTTTGATAGAACTACGTCGCTCACATAACCGCCGTCAAAGTTCATGAAGGCTATTCCCCTGTTTGCCCCTACTACGACACAGTTATCGATAGTTACGTTGCGTATGCAGTTCATGTTACCGTCGCAAAATTTTATGGCGCTAGAAGCTGAAGTCAACCGACAGTTCGTCACGGTGATGTTCTCGCACGGAAGGGCAGGACCAAACCAGTTCATCGAATAAAATGCGAGGGCATCGTCACCAGTCTCAACCGTGCAGTTTGCGATTCGCAAATCCTTGCACCCGTCAGCATCGATTCCGTCAGCCCAAACACCTTCTTTAAGGCTACTGTATATGTAAACGCCGTCGATAACCGTTTGTTCACACCCGTAAAGATTAAGCGTCCAGGAGGGAGAGTTTACTAAAGATATGCCTGAGATCCTAACGTTTTTGCAGTTGAGCAAAAGGATGAGTTTCTTCCTGCCGTACATATCTTTGGGAAAGGAGCGTAAGACGGGTTTTCCAAGAGAGAGCATAAGCTCCTTGTTGGGTCTGATGAAGTCATCTTCAAAATCATCCAAACGCCAGACATACTCTGCTTGCCCGTCGAGAGTACCGCAACCCTCTATCGTGACGTTCTCCAAATGCTCTCCGAATATTAAAGCGTTCTTAAGTTCCGATTCATCTCCGATTTTAACCTCTTCTTTCAACGCATACACCCTGGATCCAGCCTCAAGATGAATCCGGACATTTCTCCAAAGACATATTTTTCCTGAAGGGTAATCCCCCGGAGGAAAATACACCAAACCCCCATTGGTTGCGGCGCATGCATCAACGGCCTTCTGTATTGCTTTTTGAGCGTTATCGTCCTTTTTCCCAGTTGCACCGAAGCTTTTCACATTATAGACAGGCAGGTCTGAAACAGTGCGATTATCAACATTATTGCTTCGATTCCCCATGTCTTTAGAAAAAAGAGATGACAAATAAACTTATCCATCATTCGTTTAGCCATCTACCGTAACACTCCAAAACATCGGAGAATATTGATGCTTGTTTTTACAACGCCTCTTAAACCCTCTTTCTTTCCATGTTTAAAAGTTAATGGCTTCTAAGGCTTCTGTAAGAAATGACGATGCTTCCTTTCTTACTTTTTCGAACAATTCTCTCAAAGATTCTCGCTGAAAATCTCCAATAGAGGGCCTTGAGAACTCTCTGCTGAAAGCCTTACAGTATTCTTTAATGTAATTTGGCTTTAAATAACTCCCGCCTGGGCCAACCTCCTTAATCAGCCTGAGGCAAAGAGTATCCTCGTCCACCTCGATCCCCTTCTCCAGCGTGGAACGGTAAGAGTAAACATCACTCGACTCCACTATTTCAAGAACCATGTTTACCAACGGCAACCCTCTGGTGAAAGAGTTTTCACAGATAAGGCTGTCTAAAACCATCTTAAGAATGCTCTGCGTCTTCTCGCCCTCAAGCATCCCCGGTCCTGAAACCACGTTTACACCAGCCTCCCTCCCAACTGTTAAACAGTAGGCTGACTCGACGAAAGCCCTCTCGTCAACCATCAGAGAGTCGGACACGCCGAGGTAGGCTTGAGTCGGAATCCCGAAGTACTTTCCAACCTGGTTGTAGGCTAGGATGAGCTTCAAAACCCCGGGGTGGCTCATTAAAGGAGTCTTACCCAGCAGAGAAGGAGAACCCCCGTAGATGACCTTGGCCCCGGGCGAGGCGCACTCAGCCAGCACGATCCCGCTGAGGTTTTCAGCATGATGCTGGACGAGGCTTCCGGCGAGAGTCGGGGGAGAGCAGACGAAGGGCATAGGCATGGATATGACTGTCGAAGGAATATTGTTCCTCGCGCACTCAACTATGCTGTGGCTCAAATGCCTGCTCCATCGCAGAGGGCTATTCGGGCACGCGTCGAAAATCGCAATCGGCCTGCTTGAATCGGTAAACCTTGAGAGAAGCCTCATCATCTTCTCGAAATCATCCTCCTTGAAAACACCCGTGACAACAGGCTTCTTTGAACACTCTAAAACAGCCTGGAGCCTTGAGACGGCGCGCAGATCCTCTTCAACATCCTGAACCACAAGGGCTGTGCTCTGCATGTGGAGGAAAGGCAGTTTCTCAACAACCTGGGAAAACCTCACCATATCCCGGTAAAAAGGCCTTCTTCGCACCCCGTTCTCGTCGATATACCAGCTCGCCGTTGAACCGGGGTTGAAGTAAACATTATCATCCTCAAGCCTGCAGCTCAACCTCCCATCCAGATCATAGAGGCTGACGGAGGATGGAGTCTTCTTCAAACAATCCTTCACCAACTCCTCAGGAATATGCGCGACACTCCCCCTGACCTCAGCCCCGTTAGCCTTCAGAATCTGAAGCGCCTCACCGCTTTCAAACATTACTCCAACATCCTGCAAAACCTGTAGGGCGGCTCCGTGAACCTCGTCGATCTCACGTTTACTCAGCATGCTTCCAAGCATGTGAAGACCAGCATGCTCCTAAATAAAACAGTTTCCTCAGCGACTAGTGTCGTCCTCATTTTTAGCGCGCCTTAAGCCACTCGGTAAAAGATTTAAGCCTGAAAAACAAATAATTGGCGGATGAAAACAATAGGGCTTATCGGCGGGATGAGCTGGGAATCCTCACTGGAATACTACAGAATCATAAACGAACACGTTAAGGAAAGACTGGGAGGGTTACACTCCGCGGAATGCATACTTTACTCCGTCGACTTTGAAAAGGTTGAGAAGCTTCAGCACGCGGGGAAATGGAGGCAGCTCGCAGAGCTGATGACCAGCATAGCGCTGAAACTCCAGGAAACGGGTGCCGACGGAATAGCCATATGTTCAAACACCATGCACAAGGTGGCTGAAGAAGTTCGAGAAAGCTTGAAAATCCCCCTGATCCACATTGTCGACGCGACAGCCGTCGAAATCAAGAGGGAAGGCTTGAAGAAGATGGCCCTGCTTGGAACCAGGTTCACGATGGAGGACGAATTCTACAGGAGGAGGCTGAAGGAGAAACACGGCATCAACGCAATAATACCTGGGGAAACCGACCGTGAAAAAATCCACAGAATCATCTACAGCGAGCTTTGCAAGGGGATAGTGAAACAATCCTCCAAGAGGGAAACCGTAAGAATCATTAGAAGGCTTGCTGCAAGAGGCGCCGAGGGAGTTATCCTAGGGTGCACCGAAATCCCGATCCTAGTAAAACAGGAAGACGCAGTCATCCCACTGTTCAACACAACGGAAATCCACGCTAAAGCAGCAGCAGAATTTATACTAAGCTAGCTAATCCACACGCCACGGTAAACTTTACCGCAATAGGAGGTCAAAAGACGGTGATAACCAAAATGGGGTACGCTGCCTTTTTAAAAGACGAGCTAAGACTCCCTAGCGCATGCAAGCTCATGCTCGGCAGATTTGAGCGTCGATTTTAACGCTTGCATTCTGTTTCTTCTAAGACTTCTCCAGCTTTACCTCTCCAACCTGAAAAACTATGCATCGCATTTTTTCGTTAAACGCTTTTATAATGACGCTGTGGAAAAATAAAACTGTGAAACGGTTAATAATTATCGGCGGAGGCTACGCTGGCACTGAAGTCATAAGGCAGCTGGTGCTGAGAGGCATTAGCAACATGCAGGTTGAACTAATATCTGCCTCCCCTTTCTTCGAGAACACGATAGCCGGTACTGAGGTTATAAGTGAAAAACTGAGTCCTGAGGCTCTCAGATACGATCTTAAACTTCTTTCAAGCTATTGGGATTTCGACCTTACCGTCGCCAGGGTTAAAGAAGTAAACCTAGACGAGAAGATAGTTAGGCTGGAGAACAGTCAAAGAAGCTATGATGTTCTGGTTGTTGCCACAGGCTCTACTCCCAATTTTTACAACGTTAAAGGTGCCGGCTCGGCGGTTACCGGCTACAGGATTTCAGATTTCGAACATATAAACCACAAGTTGAAACAGCTAGCCTCCGACCATCCGAGCATCATAGTGGTTGGAGCAGGATACGTTGGCCTAGAGGTGGCCGCTGAGATTAAGGATTTCTTCAGCTCTTTAAAAAAGGAGGTGGAGCTAACCGTGGTCGAGAAGATGGAGAATGTCCTACCCGGCTTCGAAAACCAGCTTGCCAGGAGGATGGCTACAGAGGCTCTAGCCTCAAGAGGCATACGCATCATAACAGGGAGGGGAGTCAAGCAGGTCGCTGAAGACAGAGTTATACTTGAAGACGGCGATGAGCTTGAATCCGACTTCACGATATGGTCTGGTGGCGTGAAGGCTTCAGACCTTGCGTCTAACATACGTGGTGCAAGCCTACGTGACGGATATGTTGAAGTTGACCAGAGGCTTCTGATCAAGGGGAGAAGCGATGCTTTCGCAATAGGTGACGTTGCTTACGTCAGCATTAGCGGGAGCGTTGCTCAGAAAATGGCGGCTGAGGCCTTGGGGCAGGCAGTAACAGTCGCGAAAAACATAAGCTCCATACTTAAAGGCGAAGAGCCGGGAACCACTCATAAAATAGACTACCCGCTTGACTTCCCGAAAGTGCTGCTTTCGCTTGGAGAGGGAAAAGCAATGTTAATCTTCGGTCCGCAATATGCGAGCATAGGTAATGTCGAATACTTCATGAAGAGAAGAATAGATCTCGATGAGATGATGAGCAGGTTCCCGAGTTAATGTTTTAAGACCGTTTAATGAATATCTAAGTGTGGCGTTGCAGGATTCCACCGATTTTTGACACGGACGTGTCGCGCAGGTTCCTCCCAGCCAGTACAGTCTCCTCGTAAGTAGGTCTATCAGCTTTAAAGAATATTCCGATGGGGATTCTCTCCGCCTCTTCACCGCCATAGTTCCACTCCCTCGCCCTAGTCATGGCCGCATCCCAGTCAGCGTAGTCATGACCCTCCTTCTGAAGATCATACACTCTCGGCCCGTAGTACTTATACGTGTCGAAGAAAGTGTAGCAGGGCTGAAGCACATCTATGAAAGCGAAGCCCCTGTGCAATACTGCCTGCTTAACCAGTTCCTTCGTATGATTCAGGTTTACACTGTATGCTCTGGCTACGAATGTTGCCCCGCTGACAAGCATCAGCTCAATCGGGTTTAAAGGCTCCTCAGGGGCTCCTCTCGGCGTCGAGCCCCCCCTAAACCCTTTCGGAGAGGTTGGTGTAAACTGGCCAGTGGTCAAAGCATACACCCTGTTATCGTGAACAATAACAGTCATATCGACATTTCTCTTAGCGGCAAACACGGTGTGCTCCAAGCCCTCCCCTAAGGCGTCCCCATCCCCGACAAACGCTAAGACTTCAAGCATCGGGTTCGCCAGCTTAATGCCAATCGCCGGCGCTATCGCTCTACCATGCAGAGAATAGAACGAATTAACATTAATGTAGTCCGCGATCTTCCCATGGCAGCCTATGCCTGTCACCATCACTATGTTCTCCCTCCTGATCTTCCCCTCGTTCACCAGTTCGGCGAACGCGAGTTTAGCTGCCCTCTCAATGCCGAAGTTTCCACACCCGGGGCACCATGTGTTCCGCGCATACGTGGAGAAGTCTTCCAGCCTGAGGCTCATTAAGCACCCACCTCCCTTATTTTCTCTTCAAGCTCATCCACTGTCAATGCTCTCCCGTCGTACTTCAAGATGGTCCGGTCGACCCTGAACCCGTGAAACATAATCCATCTTGCCAACTGGCCTGTTGAATTCGCCTCCACGCAAACAATGTTCTTCCTTCCCGGCAAGTGTTTCTCCATCTCCCAGACTGGAAAAGGATTCAGATACAAAGGCTGTAAAACGCCAAAGCCATGTTCCTCCGCGACTTCTACGACAGCGCCCTTCGTCGAGCCCCAAGTTACTAAAACAGTTTCAGCCTGCATGTTACCATACGTCTTCACAGTCTCCTTTTCCCGAAGCTCGTCCTCGATCGCTCTAGACTTAGCCAGCCTCTTTTCAGCGTTCCTCACGGTTAAAACCGGGTCTTCCGTGGTCACGCCGTATTCGTCATGCTCATAGCTGTTAACCTTAACAGTCACCCCAGCTGTCCCGGGGAAAGCAAGAGGCGAGACGCCGTCCCCGGTGAGCAAGTATCTTTTATACTCTCCTCCGCCTCTCCACGTCTTTGGTTTTTCAATCAATACTCTTCCCTCGTCCAGCACGCTTGAGAAAGAGCTTTCGAGAAGACTGTAGTCCGCCACCAGTATTACGGGAACCTGGAATCTCCACGCCAGGTTCTGCGCCTCCGCTGATAGATGAAAAGCCTCCTCAGCATCACCCGGCGAAACCACTATTCTCGGAAACTCGCCGTGACCAGCGAAAATAGGGAAGAACAACTCTCCCTGAGCATGATAGGTTGGAAGCCCTATCGCCGGCCCAGGCCTCTCGCCAAGCATTATCACTATGGGGATTTCAGCTTGGCCGGCGAGACTCAGGTGCTCCACCATCAGGCAGAAACCGCCGCCCGATGTTCCAACCATTGTCCTAACCCCGGCGTAGGCTGCTCCCTCAGCTATTCCTATCACTGCTATCTCGTTCTCCGGCTGAACCACAGCGATCCCAAGCTCGTCAGCGTTACCGGCTAAATAGTGAAGAAGAGGCGTGGAGGGAGTCATAGGGTAGGCCACATACAGCTTTAAACCAGCCTTAACCGCTCCCAGCCCAATAGCCTCGTTCCCGGAGAGGATTGGCCTAGGCGGGTTATCGACAGCCTGCACCTGGAGAAAACCCTTGTAACCCCCGGACATGTCATAACCTTCTTTCGCCACAGCAATGTTCTCTTCCACGTTCCTCCTCACGGAGCTCCTCACCACTTCCTCAACAAGGTGAAACTCTAAGCCAAGAGTTGAAGCCAAGGCTCCGAGCGCAGCAGTATTCCTAACTATCAAGGGCAGATTCCTTTTCTTAGCGATTCCAGTAAGGGGCAAGCCTAGGCCTTCAGCCTTAACACTGTCCGAGTCGAAAATCACTAAGGAGCCTTCTTTCAGCCTCCACCCGTGCTTCTCCACGGTATCCTGGTTAAACGCCACAATGATGTCAACCTTATTCCTGTGGGCCTGAACCCTTTTCCCGGAAGCCCTTACAACCGTGAAATTATGGCCGCCCCTTATCAGCGACTGGTAATCATTATACGCGAAAACCCAGTAGCCAAGCCTGTTGAAAAGCCTCGCCACAGAATTACCAGCCAGCCTAATCCCGTCGCCAGCCTGCCCACCTATTAAAACAGAATACTCTTGAACCATTCCTACCTACAAACACAGTAAAGATTTATAAAGATTAATCGAATTCGAATGGTTGAACCAACATGCCTGAGGAAAAACCCTTGAAAAAATACAGGTGCACCGTCTGCGGATACGTATACGACCCCACGCTGGGAGACCCGGAAGGCAGAATCACTTCGGGAACACCTTTCGAAAACCTTCCCGACAATGCCTATAAGCAAAACAAACAGCCTTGAAGACCTTATAAAAACCCTTGTAGAGTTTCCATACCCACCCGATAGGAGGATAATGCTGGAGTATGTACTCATAAAGGATGTAAACGATT